>JAYZDK010000001.1:0-19363 GCA_036337845.1 Myxococcota bacterium
TGCCCCAACGAGTTTGGCCTCGGGCAGCGAGGTAAGGGTATCCAATGCGGCTTCAGCAATCGAGGACTCGGGATCGTCCGTGAGTACGTAAGCCATAGAAATCATTTCGTGTGGCTTTACCGGGAGCAGTCCCTTGGCAGCGGCCAAGCGGGCGCGCTGTGGCGCATCGGGCATCACCGCTTTTCGATGGGCCTCAGGAATCCCAAGTCGATCAAAGGGAATGTCAGCCAAAGCGGGTCTAATCCTCTTCGTTAGATTCTATGCGGGAAACAGTTTTGTAGACTACCCGTTCCACAAGGTTCATTGACTGTATGTCCAGGTAAACCCAAGACTCAAAGTTTTACTGCCGGTGGAGACAGGAGTCAACGGGCCTCTTCGGCATTGCGGTGCCAAAGCAAACTCAAGCCCCGCAAGGTGAGGTGTTCATCCACCTCATCGATCTCAGAACAAGCCCTGCCCAAGAGGTTGGAAAAGCCGCCTGTAGCCACACATTTGACCTCCATCCCAGCCTCCCCGGCCAACTCCGCCTTACATTCGCGAGCGAGTCGCTCCACGAGGCCCAAGTACCCATAAAAAAGGCCCGACTGTATGGAGTCGGTCGTATTGTGCCCGATGACCTGGCGTGGTCGTTTGACCTCTACGCGAGGAAGCTTTGCGGTCCGATGGAACAGCGCATCTGCACTGATCTGAAGCCCCGGAGCAATAGCCCCTCCTACGTAATCACCCGCATGATTTACACAGTCCAAAGTAGTGGCAGTACCAAAGTCCACTACCACCAGGGGCGGCGCAAGACGCTCCAACGCAGCAACAGCATTCACAATCCGGTCTGCTCCCACCTCTCGAGGGTTGTCCGTGCGCACACGCATGCCAGTCCGAATACCCGAACCCACAACAAGCGCCTCAATACCGAGATAGCGCCGACAGCCCTTGGTGATGGTGTACAGCGACGACGGCACCACACACGACACGATGACGCCTTCGACCACGCCCTTTCCAAACCCCCCATGCTCTAAAAGCTGTGCCACCTGCATGCCGAATTCGTCGGTAGTGCACCGCTGCGTCGAAATACGCCAGCGTTCGCGAACTTCCTCGCCTTCCATGAGCCCCAGAACGGTCTGGGTATTTCCAACATCAATGACGAGGATCATCGGTCCCTCACAAACTCGGACTGCCCACCCGGTCCACAGATATCACGCCTTTGATCTTCTCCAACCTACGAATGAGTTTACCCAGCTCATCTACATCCTCAACGGACACCTGAAGGCTGCAGTCCGCCTTCTCATCCCCCAGTGATCTCGCCTCCACCCTGGAAATGTTGATGCTTGCATCGGTACAGATCTTGGTGATGTTCGCCAGGAGACCTGGCCTGTCGACACAGATCACGCGGATATTTCCAACGTGCGTCCCACCCTTGGCTTCCTGGGTCCACTGCACAGGCACACGCCTCTCCGGATCCATCTGTAAGAGTTGAGCGCAGTCTCTCCGATGCACGGTAATCCCCCGCCCTCGGGTAATGAAACCCATCACGCTCTCTTTGGGAAGAGGGCTACAACAACGCGCAAAGGTGACTAGAACATCTTCCTGGCCATCTATGAGCACAGGTGACTGGCTTCCCCGGCCCCGTATCCGGTCAATGATTCTTCCCAGAGCCGTATCGCCAAGCTCCTCGAGTTCCGGCTCGTCATTCAGAGGGACCAGCTCTCGCACAACGCGAGCCAGAGACAGGTGACCTTGCGCCAGCTTCACCAGGAATTCATTGGCTTCTTTGAAGTTGTTTTCTTTCAGCCAGACCTTCAACACTCCCGATTTGACGAGCTTCTGCGTCGATGAGCCTCGTTTCTTGAGCTCCGCTTCCAGCATCTCGCGGCCGAGACGCTGGCCTGTCTCCTGCTCTTCTTCCCGCAAATACCGACGAATCCGCGATAGAGCCCTGCCCGTGCCCACCATATTGAGCCAGTCGCGCCGAGGGTGCTGGTTCTTGGAGGTCATGATCTCCACGGTGTCCCCCGACTGGATCTGGTGTCGAAGCGGAACCATTCGTCCGTTGACCTTTGCGCCCACACAGTGATTGCCGACCTCACTATGAACCGCATAGGCAAAATCCAACGCTGTAGCCCCGTTGGGAAACTCCTTGATATCGCCGGCCGGTGTAAACACGTAGACGTCTTCAGTGAAGAGGTCAATCTTCACGACCTCCATGAATTCATCTGGATCCTCCACCTCCCGCGCGACCTCTAAAAGCTCCCGCAAACGAGCCAGCTTAGCGATCTCTTCCGGCTCGATATCCAGATGTCCCGCCTTGTATCGCCAGTGCGCTGCAATTCCGGTTTCGGCAACCCGATGCATGGCATGCGTACGGATTTGAACCTCCAGGCGCCGACCATCCCCCCACAACACCGTCGTGTGCAGAGATTGGTACCCATTGGCCTTGGGCATTGCGATGTAATCTTTGATCCGCTGCGGCACGGGTCGGTAGTTCGCGTGAATCTGACCCAACACCGCGTAGCATTGGCCTACATCCTCGACCAGCACCCGGAAAGCCAGGAGGTCATAGACCTGCTCGAACTCCAGCTTGTTGTTGACCATCTTCTGGTAGATCGACCAGAGGTGCTTGGACCGGCCGCTGAGAAGCCCCTCGACATCAACCGCGTCGAGGTGTGTCTGAAGCTCGACACACACCTCTTCCACAAAGGCCTGCCGCTCTTCTTCTCCCTCCGCCATGCGGTTTACCAACTCCTGGTACTTTTCAGGATGAAGATAGGAAAAACAGATGTCTTCGAGCTCAACCCGGTAGCGCATCAATCCTAGACGACCCGCAATCGGCGCATAGATATCGAGCGTCTCCTGGGCAATCCGGCGCCGCTTGGCATCGGCCATATGGTCCAGTGTTCGCATGTTGTGAAGCCGATCTGCCAGCTTCACTAGAATCACCCGCACGTCCTTCGACATGGCCATGAGCATTTTGCGGAAGTTCTCAGCCTGTGCGACTTCCTTTGAGCGAAACTCCAGCTTGCTGATCTTCGTGACCCCCTGGACCAGCCCCAACACCTCTGCGCCGAAGTTCTGTTCAATCTCCTCGGCCGTGACAAAAGTGTCTTCCAGGGTGTCATGGAGGAGCGCAGTGGCCAGGGTGTCCACATCCATCTTCAGTTCGGCAAGAATGGCGGCTACCGCCAACGGATGCGTGAAGTACGCTTCTCCGCTCTTCCTTCGCTGCTTGTCATGGGCGCGGGCGGCGTAGAAGTACGCCCGAATCACGATGTCGAGGTCCGCGTCACTGGCGTAGCCAGACACGGTATCCAAAATGTCATCCAGGCGCATTTTCACCCCCCTCGGCACACACCCGAGGGCCCCCGTAGTCTATCACTGACTCCACTGAATGACTTGCCCCACCTCTACCTGACGACGACTCACACGCGACAGTTCCGCCAAAAGTACAGACTGAAACACACGATTCGCCACGTCGAGATCATCGTTGACCACCAGGAAGTCGAACTCGTCACAATGCTGAATTTGGAGCCGCGCCTCACCAATCCTTCGGCGAATCACCTCATCGTCGTCCGTACTACGAGCACGCAGACGAGCCTCAAGCACAGAGATGTCCGGCGGCAAAATAAACACAGTCACCGCATCGGGGTAGCTCTCACGCACCTGCCGCGCGCCCTGCACATCAATGTCCAACAAAATGGAACGGCCCTCCGAAAGCGCAGCCACCACCGGCTCTCTTGGAGTGCCGTAGCAATTTCCGTAGACTTCAGCCCACTCCAACAGTGCTCCCTGTTGACGCAATTCCTCAAAGTGCTCGGCGGAATGAAAATGGTAATCCACCCCGTCCGACTCACCGTCCCGAGCGGCACGAGTCGTGGCAGACACGGAAAACTCCAACCCTGGCACCTGGTCGAACGCAGCCTTGACCAACGTGGTCTTGCCACTGCCCGAGGCGCCAGTAACCACAAACAGAACCCCGGTATCGGGCGCTTTCCAACGGCTGAAATCCAAACTCATGTTCTGTCTTCACTCCACATTCGCGGCTTGTTCACGGATACGCTCCACAACCGCCTTCATTTCTACCACCAGGCTGGACAAGGCCGCCTCCTGTGCCTTGGACCCCATGGTGTTGACCTCTCGATGAAGCTCCTGCGCAAGGAATTCCAGACGGCGGCCGATTGGGGCCTCCTCCACCAATAGCTCCCGGTACTGACAAAGATGAGCATCGAGACGAGCAAACTCCTCTGAGATGTCGGCCCGGTCCGCAAACAACACCAGCTCTTGGGCGAGCCGCTGAGGCTCCAAGCCCTCGGCCTGCATACCTTCAAGACGAGCCTCGATACGCGCCTTGTAGCGCTCTACCACGTCACCGACCTGCTCCATGGCCTGTTGCCGCAGCCCTTCCAGCTCCGCTATGTGCCCCTCAATATCTTCTCGGAGAGCCTGTCCCTCTCGGACACGCATGGCATCAAGTCCCGCCATCGCGCCCTCCAAGGCCTCCCGAACGCCTTGCTGCTGGAGCTCGGGGTCCAGCACGCGGTCCACGCTTCGCAGAACACCCGGAAGCCCCGCTATCCACTCCAAGGAGATGGGCTCATCGCCACGCCCTAATGAGGCGGAAAGCTCTTGGACACCCTGTGCGTAGCTGGCAGCCAGACCCGTATCGACCACCACACTCCCCGTTTGCGCCGTGGTTTCCAGTCGTACCGACAAGTCGAGCCGGCCTCGAGAAAAGCGCTGCTTGACCAGACGAACCAACTCGGGCTCCATCGACGCCAACTCCCTGGGCCCCCGGAAGTTCACATCGCAGAACCGATTGTTGACGCTGCGAATCTCCACCTGCACAACAAAGTCGGGGGTCTCAGCACGTCCGTCACCAAATCCCGTCATCGAACGCATGCACACCTCACTGTTGGGAGCTATCCCCCTGTGGCATTCTTGGGTAGTGAAGCCCCACAAGAGCAGCAGAGGAAACCTACGAATCCTACTAGCGGCTCTCTGTGGAATGTCACTCGGCGCAGGCTCTACCGTACTCCTGGAAAGAATTTCAATTGAGGACGGACCCACGGACTGGGAGCTTGTTGCCCCCCCAATACCCAGCCTCGCCACATGGGTAGATGCACCCGCGGCGCTACCCGGCAAGGGCTGGCCCCTGGACGGACATCATCGTTTCACCGCGCCCGAACCGGGACACATGATCGCTGCAGAAGCCCTACTGGGTAGGAACTCGAAGCTGATCCTGTCTCTACCCGTCGGCAACGGAGAAGAACAAGCCGAACTCCACCTGCAAACCAATACGCTCCCAACACTGCTGCTCAGCCGCGGTGATGGGGCTCGCAGAGGCAATCGGATTCAATGCGACAGCGCACTGTCCACCCTCTCAGACAACCATTCCGTAGTCGCGCTGCTTCAGCACAATGAAGAGAGCCTTCTGGTAACCGTGAACCAGCAAGAAGTGCGGTGCCAGTCCCCGTCACCCAGCAAGGGTATCCAGGCAAGGCCCTCGGTCGCAGCGGGTCTGCAGCGTGTTTCTGTGACCGCGGTGGCCACAGAACAAGGCCAGCAGAACGCGCCCCAACCCGCCTGGATCCTGCGGCTCCTGTTGGGACTCGGCGGTGCTTTGCTAGGCGGAGGCCTGGCTCGCCGAACCCAGGAGAGCCACTCCGTACGGGTGAGCGCGATGCTGCCCCTCCTGGCGATTCTGCCACTCTCTGGGCTCGATCTTGAAGGGTGGTTCCACGGGGCGCGCATTCACACCGGGCAGCCCCTACTTGCAGGCCTTCTACTTCCCGTGTTGGCCAGTGGTGCTATCTGGAGCGTTATTCGACAAATCCGCTGGACCCAAGCCAGTGCCGAGCGCCTAAGCCTCCAAGGGCAGGCCTTCCGCACCGTTGTGTTTAGTGGTGTTCTTGTCTGTGTAGTTTCCGCTCTGTTCCGGCCCGACGAGGTGTGGGCAATACCCCTGTTCGGTGTAGCGGGCGCTTTGGCCAGCTTGTTGGTTTGGGCCAACGTCCGAGCCCAGTCTCTTCCCGCATTCAACTGGCTCAGCCTGGCTTGCATCGCTGTAGGCCTGCTCGCCGCCGAAGGAGCACTCCGAGGTACGGCCAGCGGCCGGTCTTGGGCTGGACTGGCCAGCGCCGGGCTGGCCCTGGAATCCGAGTCCACACTGGAAGCGGGATTCGTAGCGCTGGAATCGACCCGTGCTTGGTCGAGCTATCCCGACCAGGGCTACCCAGTAGCCCCCCCTCCGCCTAACGAGAAACGCAGAGTGGTGGTTTTTGGCGGTAGCAGCACCGGCGGTGCTTTTGATACCGATGACCTCAGCCGGTTTTACCCTGCCCGCTTGGAAGCTCACCTGGACGGCATGGCCCAGGTGGTGAACCAGGGAGTCGGCGGATGGACCACCCTTCACGTGCGACGGCACATAGAAGCGCGTTCCGAAGAGTTGGCCCCGAACATCGCAATCTTCTACATCGGCCACAACGACTTGCTCACGCGTTCCCGACATCCCTATTCAACTCTTCTTGAGGCCTGGCAAGGAGGCATGGAACTCTCCTCCGTATTGGGGCGTTCCTGGCTATATCGAGGCCTTCGGTTCTCCATCGAAGCCAGCGTTGGGCGCCGAGACGGAAGCGCTGTTCCCATCGAGGACGCCCAGGAAAACGTCGCTTCAATTGTGTCCACGCTAAGCGCAACCAACACCCGTGTTCTTCTCGTACGCGAGGTAGTCGTCCCGTCCACCCCAGACCTGGAGCAATACGCCCGTATGCTTGAGGGCTTTTCCAAAGAGAAGGAATCTGTGGCCTGGCTGGACCCCACCGACGATCTATTGGACCCCGCTCAAGGCCAGGTGTTCGTAGACGACGTGCATCTCACAGACCGCGGCCACGACCTGTTGGCCCGCCTTCTCGTGGACCGACTCCATGAACTGGCATGGCTGGAAACCCCAACCGCCACTCCCAGCCCTACCGTCGCTCCAAAGGGAACAGCAGAGGGCGAATAGCCTCAGCAGTCACCGCCGGATCCAAAGGTTGAGGCCGCCAGACCCGAGGAGCATTCATAGGAACAATCCAGTTCCTCATCGACCTCCAACTCACAGGTCGAGCCATCCTCAAATGTATACAGCGAAGTCCCTACCCCCTCATAGGTGTACTCACTGCTGATTTCGATGTCGGATTCACCATCAAGCTCCCAGGTGTAGTCCGACTGCTCGCTGCCATCAAAATACCGATAGGTGGTGCCAGACAACCGCTCCGAGGAGTCTTCCTGGGACCAGTTCGACTCTTGAATGCCGGTGATCCACTCGGTCGATACCGACTCACTGCTGTAATCTCCATCCTCCACAGAGACCGACTCAACAATGCTGTAGTCGCTCCGTTCCTGGCGCCGCAGAGAATAGCTGTAGCTTCCTTCTTCCTGGTTGACCTCGCTCACCACCTCGTCGTCGCTGACGATGTCGTAGTTGAGCACCCAGGTGTCTCCGGAGTCCACATCGCTGTACTTCTTGAGTCCACTGCACTGGTGACGCTTTTCGCGGACCCGCGTTTTCACGTCTTCGCCGAGCGAGTCTCGTGTGACGGTCTCATAGATCACATCCAGATCACCACCGAAATACACGGTGCCATACCCAGTAGAGATCGACTTCTCGATAAAATAGCCCCCCGAATATTCCACCAGGAACTGGAACTCTCCACTGCCCGGGCTGGGGTCGTAGCTCCCGCTTACACGGTACTTGGGCTCATCCTCTGGGTTGTAGTCGAAGATGGCGTCGCGGTCTTTATTCACATGGGTGGCCAGCCCCGGCCACCAGTCGTACACGTCAAAACCACAGGTTGTCTGGCGATCGATAAACCCCCGACAACCACCAAGCAAAGAGACCAGAAGAATTCCATACATCATGGAGCACCCTATTCCTTTCAGGCCGGGCCCCTGTCAAGGGCTTGCTAGATTCTTGCACCAGCGGGTTTGTTTCCGACCTCTCCAACAGACAGGCCCGAGCCGTGTTTATCCATTGAAGGACTCCCGGCGTTCAAGTGAACCAATCGATCGACAGCAACCCTCACGTCTTCTACTGAAAGCCCCTTCATACACGCATGGTCCCCAATGGGGCACGCCTCCGAGCCATGCCGTGTGCAGGGCCTACACGCCAAGTCTGCTTCCACCACAAGTCCAGGGTGGCACCAGAACCCATCCCGAGAAGTCGTAGGCCCAGAAATCCCGACCACAGGCACACCGCACACCGCTGCTAGGTGCAACAGTCCGGTGTCTCCCCCGACCACAACCTGCACACCGCCGAGCGCCTCCAAGGTTCGATCAAAACCCCGTTCCGACACGAGCGTGACCTCCCGGGAGCTTTCCTGCTGCAGTCGCGCAAGCAGAGGTTCCTCCTCGGGCCCGCCAAAGGCCACCACAGGGCCCTCCCAGCCCTCTGCAAGCTTGGACCAGTACTCCAAAGGCCATTGTTTGGTCTTGTGGGCCGCCAGCGGAACCAACCCCAGAGTCCGAGAGTTCTCAGCAATCGGTAACGATATCCAGGGAGTTTCCGGAACATCCACCTCGGCGGCTTCACAATATCGCTCCACCACAGACTGAATCCGCCCGGGTGTTTTCAGCGCGACGCGTGACCTCCGAACCAACGCCAATCTTCTAAGTCGGCGTGTTGGTCGCCCTAAGCGAGCACACAGTGCCCGACTGCGCAATGAACCATGAAGGTCCACCACCCGGTCCACGGGAGGGGTTCGAGCCGCCAAGCTACCTACTCCCTCCCCAACCTCCAGCGCAATCACCTCCCGCACGCCGGGCAAACGCTTGGCCAGCGCGGCATATCTGCGATGGGTCACATACACGACATCGCCTATCGCCGCGGTCACCGCAGCGGTCAACACGATGTCTCCCAGAGACGAAAACCGAATAATCAGCGTGGACAATCCGAGTCAGTACCCCGCATGCTCAATCAACATGCCCTCCGCCCGTGGCGGCTCCGGAGGAAGCAACCGCACTTCACGAAAGCGTTTCTCCCCACACAGGCGAGCAATGCGGACCTTAAACAGGCAAACCCCACCCAGAAGCGCTGTCAATCCGGCCGCTACCATAGCTATCCCCTGGGGCATACCCAGGGCCCACTCCACCGTACCGGCGATAAGAACGACGACCCCGCAGACCAGGCAGAGGCCATAGGTACGCAACCAGCCCCGAATCTCGTTGAGGTGGCCAGAGTCTCCCTTGGAAGTAGGATGCGGCAAGAGGGCGGCTTGGGCCAGGTGACGACTCGACGATAGAAACCGGCCCTCCACGAGATCAATCAGTCCGAGGAGATATCGGGCTGGATAAATTGCAGGCCGAAGGGCCAAGGCTTTGGCCATGGCAACCCGAGCCTCTTCCCGTCGCCCCTGGCGGAAGAAAGAAAGTCCGTGGTGATAGTGAAGCACGGCGTCATCCACGAAATAGTGAAGCCCCATTCGGGTGCACACCTCTGCTTCTTTGTGCAATCCCATGCGGTCGGCCAAGACCGCATTGGCCACATAGGCTTTGCGAAACCACGGACGCACCTGCATAGAAAGTTGAAACCACTCCATCGCCCCAGCCAGGTCACCCACGGCAAGGTTGCGTAAGCCCGCCCGATACGCGTCTGTTTTGGGGCCCGCATTGTCGACCACCAAAGGAGCGTCTCCATCCAGCGCTCCCAGGGAAACCACTTTCGCCGCCTCCCCCACGCCCGTCATCACCAAGCCCACATCGGCGGTGTGATGAAACGCGACAAGCCGCTCCGCGTCTTCACCTGTGGTCGACTGCAGAAGGCGGAGCAACCGAAAGAACTCCTCCCGCTCCGAGGCGCCTTCAGGCTGGTCAAAACAGAACAGATACAAAAGCCATCGCTCATCCGCGACCCCGCCCTCAATAAAGAAAAGATGGTGAGAGTCAGTCCGCTCGACCCAAGACACACTCAAGTCCCCCAGGTTCTCGTTGGCTCCATAGAAGCGGCGTAAGAACGCAACCATCTCACCCGAGTATTCAGGCGAATCCACAGGCCCATCGTCGAAAGCCGACCACCCGTCCCGTTGGAAATAAGACTTCCGGAGCTGCCCGATGCGCTGTCGGCAGTGGTGAATCTCAGCATGCACAACAGCCTGGTCATCGTACCGAACAGCAGCTGACGAAATCCGCCGCATATACAAGCGCACAGACGCCTCAAAACTGTAGCGGCGAATCACCCCATCACGCCCAACGATCTCCACAGGGAACGCTACGGTTTCCCCATACTCCTTTCGCTGGTAGTGGCGGAGCTTTCTCGCCTTGTCCATAGCCATCCCGTGCTCGTATTTTGAGGGTAGCACCTCCCAGCCACAAATCGCCACCGATAGGTCAATTCCTTCAGGTCAGGGCAAGTAGCGCTACTACCCCCAGCCATACCAATAGAGTCGACCTCTCCGAACGCAACGCCTGAGCCAAGCTGAACCGGGTGCCCCGTTCTCCATAGGCTCTAACCCTGGGAATCCAGGCCGGAACCTCACGACTCCAGCGCTCAAACTCCAGGGGCCAGGCCGCCCGAACCTGCTGTTCCTCCCAAGGCACAATGGACCGATACAACCCCACCGCACACAACAGCCAGGCCAATGCCCACAGAGGTCCGGAGAAACCTCCCAGCCCCACCCATTGGAAGGTATTTCCGATGTAAAGCGGGTTCCTGACATGCCCATACGGGCCTCCTGTCGCCAGGCTTCCGACCTCACTACCCCGCGTTCGATATTGACGACCAATCACACCGGCGGCCCATAAACGAATCGCCTCCCCGAGTAACAGAAATGCCCCAAAGAACACCCAATTACCGGAGCCGGGCCCAGCCAGAGAGACCTGAGCAACCAGCAGCGGAACTGGCACCCAACCGCGAAAGGAAAACCAAGTGGAAGGGCTGATCAGCATGGACAGCCGTTGCGGCCTCGCAGGCTAAAAGGGGCTGACTTGCACGCGACTTCGCAGCGCCTGCTGCATTCGGTCCAGGTTCGCGAGTGGCTCATCTCTCATACCATCCGCCAATCCTGGGTCCAGCACGAAAGCCTCCCCCATCTGTTCCTGGGCACTGTCCATATCTTGCAGCCCCACTTGAGATATTGCCGACACCATCCGTAGAAGCGCCTTCACGCGTTTGTCTTCACTGGAAAGAGCCAAACCCTCGTCGGCCAGACTGCAGGCCAGTGGCCACTCCTCTCGACGGAGAGAAATTTCCCCCAACCGAAGAAGCGAGCGTTCGGCAAGCTGATCGACCACCTGAACCGGTAACGCCTCATCCTCCGGAAGCTTGAGCCGATAGTGGCGAGCCTTTTCATAGTGCTGGGCCGCCTTGTCCGGCAGCCCCATCTTCGCGTCCAGGACATGCCCCTTTACCAGGTAGGCCTCAATGATCGCCTGAGGTTCACGGGCCACCTTGATTACGTTGTTGTAGACATTGAGAAGACCCTTCCAGTCTTCATCTCCATACAAGACTCGTCCCATGCCTCGAAGCGCCCCTACATTGTTGGGGGACAACTCCAGAGCCTTGGTGAAACGCTTGCGTGCCTTTTCGTGCTTGTTGAGGTGCCACTCCACCAATCCCAGACAACCATAGGTCTGACCCAACTCTTCGGCCTGTCCACTACCGCCAATGAGCTGCAACAGTTGGCGATAAATCCGCTCTGCCACCACCCATTCCTCTTGCTCCATATACACAGGACCAATGGCCTTCAAAGAAGGGAGGTGATTGCCATTGAGGGCAAGAGCCTTTTCCAATCGGGCCTGAGCCGGCTTGTAGTCGCCGAGCTTGATCAACGCGCTGGCGAAATGGAAATAGAAGCGACATGCCTCAATCTGAACATCGAAGTCTTCGAGGTCCCAGTCAGACGCCTGGCGCTCCAGGCGGGTGAAGAGTTCCACTGCGCCTGCCGCATCCCCCTCGGCATAGCGATGCTCAGAAAGATATTCCAACGCCTCCGTATTGTCCGACTCACACGCCAACACCTCTTCGTAGAGCTCCGCCACATTCCCCCGTGCACGCAGCTCTCGAGTCGTGATTTTCACAGCCTTCAATAGAGGTGCTGCACCTTCCAAGCCTGACACAGCGCGCGATTCGCGGCGAAGTGCGTCCACAACACCCGTCCACTCCTGGCGATCTTCATAGAGCCTTACCAATGCACGGGCAGCCTCGAGGTCAGGAGCATCACCCTCGGTTGCCGCAGTTAGAAACGGCAGCGCTTCCGCTTGTTGGTTGAGCTGTTCGGCATAGCAGATCCCCACCCTTCTCTGGAGGCGCACCCGCTCTTCATCATCCACCAGGTCAATGAGTTTGTTTCCATGAAACACGAAACCCGAGTGGTCGCCAAGCTGGTCAGTCAAGGACACCAGACGCTCCAAGGCAGGCCTATGGCCCGGGTCCAACTCAAGTACCCTCCGCCAAGATTCCGTAGCCACGGCCAGGTCGCCAATGAGCTCTTCCCAAGTCTTGGCAATCCGCTCATAGATTTCCATCTGGGCCTGACCAGTCGCCAAGGCCGCTTCTCGAGCGAGAATCCCGACAACCCCTGCCCAGTCTTGTTGAATCTCTCCAATCTCTCGGAGGCCCACCAGAGACTCTTCGTCCTCGGCCATGTGATCCAGCGCCTTCAAGTAGGCGTTTGAGGCGCTATCGTAGTCGCCACTGATGCGGTGAACTTTCGCGATGCGCCGTTGATATCGCGCTATCACCTCGGCATCTTCAGCCAGGCCAACGAGCCCCTCGAGGTATTGCAGTGCGAGTTTGGGCTCACCCCGAGCTCCGGCGATCTGCGCCAGGGACTCGAGCACCTCTACATCATCGGGTTCCGACTCATGCAGGCTGGAGTAGTACTCCCACGCCTCCTCTGTATCCTCCAGCTTCTCCGCCAGAAGCCAACGCTTCTTGGCTTCACAACCGCGCCTGGCCTCTTCGGATTGCAGCACCGACTTGCGCACCTTGAGGTTTTCATGGACGCCTTTCCAATCTCCAGCATCCTCGAGTGCAGCCTCACGCATCGCGAGACTCACCAAATCCCGTGCATCCCCAAGCGCCTCAATCGCCCCTTGTGGGTCGTTGGCAAACAGCAGGTCTTCGGTCAGCTCCAGGCGGTTTTCTCGCTCTCGGTCCGCATGCAACGCCCGAATGCTGTCTGAGTCTCCGAGCTGTACCAGCAGTCGACGCAAGGCATCGAGGGCCTTTCCGCGAACCGGACTGGCATCAAATGCCACACGATAGGCACGCACGGCCTCCTCGGGCAATCCAGCAGCCTCGAAACGATTTCCCGCCAGATTCGCGTGCACTGCCTGAACAGACGCATTGTCTGAGATTTCAGCCAAAGCGAGATGAACTCGTGCCACCGCTGGCACATCCCCGAGTTGCTGGTAGATACGGAGAGAACCAGACAACGCTCCTTCATGAGCCGGGTCCTGTTCCAGTACGGCGTTGTAGCCAGCAAGCGCTCCTTCCGCATCACCCAGGTAATGTTCCCGGATTCGAGCCACCTGGAAGGTATCGCCATTCTGTTCCGCAGCGGCTACCGCACTGTCGGAGAGCCCGACGGACTCCGCCAACAACGCCATGACCCCCAAAGGTCTCTCCGAACCCTCATCTTGAAGCAAGCGGTCCAGGACTTCTCCCACCTGAGCGTTGGAGTCCGAGCGAATCAGAGACCGCAGCAGCATCGTGTGGAGCTGATTGCGAGCTCCAACTTCTCCAGCCTGGGAGGCAGCGGTCCGATAAATCTCAGACAACGCCGTGTCGTCTTGGGCTCTAATGGCACCCATCTCCAGCGCCTGCAGAGCGCCGGGATGCTCGGGCGCTTCATCAATCACTTTCTGAACGATAGAGCGAGAATCTACATCCTCCAGCCGTTCTCCGGCTGAGGCGGCTGCAAGCAGTAGCCAGTGCCGCCGACCGGGTTCTTCAACCGTGTCCGCTTCTTGCAGCATGAGTTCGCGTACTTCCGCCCAAGAGGCCGACGCCATGTCCAACTCTTTGAGCAAGGTCAGAGCGGGAATGAATCCCGGCGAGAGTTCCAAGCAGCGCCTCAGTATTTCTGCAGCCGTATCGCTGTCCCCGACCTTGTCCGCCTGAACTCGCCCGGCTCGGTACAACAAGGAAACCTTCTCGTTGCCGTCCTGGCAGGCCTCTGCCGCTTCGCAAAGCAGCTGGGCCAATCCACTCCACTGCTGTTCCGTTTCCAGAATACGCTGGAATGCATCCAGACTCGGCGGGAAGTCCGCGACATGATCCAGGGCCCTGCGGTAGAACTCCCGCGCCTTCTCCTGGTTGCCCAGTCGGAATTCCCATACCGCCCCGGAACGATGAAATTGTAGGGCCTTGCCCGTGGGTTCCTCGGAGAGGATTCCCCGCTGTTCATACACAGCAGCCAACTTGTCCCAGGTTTCGTTATGCGTATAAACCCGCTCCAAGGCTTCCAGTGCCGGCAAATACCCCGGCGAGATATCGAGAATCGCCTCGTAGTAACCGCGGGCCCGAGCCGTATCTCCAAGCAGGGTCTCGCAGATCTCCCCCATACGAAACTCGAGACTCACCTTCAGGTGGGGTTCCTGCAACAAATGCAGTCTTTTCTCCCAATGCTCCAGTAATCCCTCGTAATCTCCGCGAGCCTGCAGAAGCCGGCTCACGGCTTCCGACGCAGGCTTGGCGTTCGGATCCGAAGCCACCTCCTTGTAGAGGCTCAGGGCACGCTCGGTATTGCCCTCTGCTTCCAACACCTGAGCGAGCCGATACCGGGCATGCGCTTGCGCCTCACCCGTCAAGCCTTCAATCTCACCTTCAAGTTCAAGGGCAAGGTCTCCCCACCTTGAGGCATTCGCCAGCAAGACCTGCAATTCTCGACGAACCTCACTACCTGCCCCAGCGCCAATCGCGTTTCGATAGCCTCGAATCGCAGCCTCGTCGTCTCCGGTGTGCGTACCGTAAATCTGTGCAGATTGCGCATACCAGAACCACGCATCCCCTCCCTCGGAGGACTGAGCTTCAGACTCATAGAGTTTGGCCAGGTCGACCCATCGAGCCCCTCTCTTCAGTAAACTCTGAAGTGCCAGAAACGCCGGCACATGGGATTTGTCGGCCTTCCTGGCCGCCCAAAAGGCCTGAATGCCTTCTTCAGGTCTCTCGAGCTCTTCCAGCAGGAGACGTCCACGCTCATAGTGATATCCAGCAGCGCGTGCCCCTCCGGTCAGGCTGGCCATTCTCTCCAGGGTCGTCGCAGACACCTCGGAATCTCCCACCGAGCGGAGTACGTCTCGAAGCAACTGGAGAGAAAGATAGTCATCAGCGTTTCGCTGCAGCGACTGCTCCAGCATGGCCTGAGCCCCAGCCTCGTCGGCCAGATGCCTCCGGGTCAGTAGTGCGGCATCTTGCAGGTATTCCGCAGCAATGCCGTCCTCCTTCTCCGCAGTCGCACAGCGCTCCATCGCACTGCGCATTTCCTCCCACCGCTCCAGGTCACCCAGGGCCGCCGCAAGCACAGCGAGCGCCTCTCCACTTTCCGGCTCAAGTTCCACCGCTCGGCTCGCAAGTGACTCGGCTGCCTCAAAATCTCCCAGACGGTCCAACGCAATGCGTGCCGCTGCGACCAACATGGGGCCCGCCTCTGCAGCGTCGACCTCATTGGCTTCTTCGGAGAGCACATCCACAATGCGGCTCCATCGCTCTGTCTCATCAGCCGATGCCGTGTAGGCAACTCGCTCTGGCTTCTCCACTTGGAGTGCCTCTGTGACCAACCCGGTATCCGCTTCAGGAAGGGAGCCTCCCGACAGCGAGAGAGCCGGCGCATCTGCCTCCTGTTCAATCTCTGGAGCCACTTCAGCCGCCGCCACCGGTTCAGGTTCTGGCTCAGCTTCTGGCTCCGCCTCAGCGGCGGGCTCTTCCTCAATTGCCACGGGCTCGTCTTCCGGCTCTGCAGCCTCCTCAAGTGCCTGGGCAATCTCATCTTCGGTAGGTGCGGATTTCAGAAGAAGCGCCGCCTCAACCTCGTCCACACCTTCATCCGGGTTCTCATCCCCTGGAACGCCCTCATCTTCAAGGTCGTCGAGTCCCAACGCCTCTTTGGCCGCACTGACCGCATCCTCACCAAATTCATCGGTCCAGAAGTCGTCCGAATCCCCTGCAGCGAAGAAATCGTCTTCGTGTGTCTCGAAGAGGTCTTCTTGGCTCTTTCCCTTGCCCTTTCCCTTACCCTTCTTGGACATCCAGCAATCCTCGCCCGGAAAAGGGGCCTCAGCGTCTGTGAAACATGCACCAGTGCAACGAATGTCCTACCATTCACCACGTCGGGAATCAACCGCTACGCCCCGTAGAACCTCCGCGGAACCCTCTCGGAAAACGAACAGAGAATGTCGTAGGCAATGGTTTCGGCTCTCTCTGCGAGCTCCCAGGCCCCCAGATCTTCTCCCAGAAGAATCACTTCATCCCCTGGTTTTACAGCCTGCTGAACGTGCGTGACGTCCACTAAGAGCAAGTCCATACAGACGGCTCCCCGCACCGCACAGCGTTCTCCATGGATAAGCACCTCCCCTACATTGGAGAGGCTGCGCGGATAGCCATCTGCATATCCAACAGGGAGCGTAGCAAGACGGGCCTCTTTCTGAGCCTTCCAGGTGCGACCATAGGAGACCCCCCAGCCTTTGGGCACCGTCTTTACATGCAGTACCTCGGTGGTCACACTCATCACCGGCCTGAGCCCCATTTCGCGATGCGGCCCGGGGCTAACGCCGTACAGCGCCAATCCTACTCGCACCATCCCGTAGCGGTAGTCGGTGTAGCGCAGTGCTGCCGCGGAGTTGCTCGCATGCACCCACGGGGCCTCAATTCCAAGGCTCAGGGCTTCCGATAGAGCTGTGTCAAAGCGTGAGGCCTGCTCACGGGTAAAGTCATCTTCGCCCAGGTCTGCATCGCAGAAATGCGTGGCAATGCCCTCAATCCTCAAGGCTTTGAGAGCCACAATCTCCGTCAGAAATCCCAACCAGTCCTCAGGCAACACCCCGAGCCGACCCATGCCTGTGTCGATTTTGAGATGTATGGGCACCTCTTTGCCCTCCGCTGCCGCAACCGCCGACAGAGCCCGTGCCGTATCGAGGTCATAGACCATGGGGGTCAACTCCCAGGCCACAGCCTCTTCAGGTCCACGAGACCCCACTCCCCCCAAGCAGATAATCTCCCCTTCCACGCCCGCCTGTCGCAACGCCACGCCTTCTTCCACAAGCGCCACTCCAAAGGCATCACAGCCCGCCTCCTGTAGGGCGAGCGCCACCGGCACCGCACCATGGCCGTAGGCAGTCCCTTTGACGGGCGCCAACACCCGCACGCCATCTCCCACTTCGCGGCGAATGACCGAGAAGTTGTGGCGCAACGCCGCGAGGTCGATTCGCGCGACTGTGGGCCGTATCAGTCCTTCCATGCAGATGCGTCTCCAGAACAGCCTACGTATCTTCTAGACAGACCCTCGGCCCCCAGCTTGCGCCGCCAGAAGACAAACGCTACGGATTTGGCATGCGAATGCTCATCACTGGCGGCGCGGGATTTGTGGGCTCTCACTTGTGTGAGCGGCTGCTCGATGATGGTCACGAGGTCATTGCCCTCGACAACTACATCACCGGGAGCCCTCAGAATATTTCTCATTTGCTCGACCGAGAGCATTTCCAGCTTGTGGAAGCAGACGCCAGCAAAGCGTTGCCGATTGATGGAACGCTGGATCGCATCTTTCACCTGGCTTCTCCCGCGAGCCCCATCGACTACGTGCAGCTCCCATTTGAGACGCTTTATGCAGGCTCCGACGCCACGCGGCTCTGCCTGGAGCGAGCCCAGGCCGACGGCGCACGCTTCCTGATGGCTTCCACCTCTGAGGTGTATGGGGACCCCGCCATCCATCCCCAGGTAGAGAGCTATTTTGGCAACGTGAACCCCATCGGGCCGCGGTCTGTGTATGACGAGGCCAAGCGCTACGCAGAAGCCCTCACAATGGCCTTTCACCGCTACCATGGCGTCGAAACCCGAATCGTTCGGATTTTCAACACCTATGGACCCCGTATGCGCTCCAACGACGGGCGGGTGATTCCAGCCTTCTGCTGCCAGGCGCTTGAAGGCCGGCCGTTGACCGTGTTTGGAGATGGTCATCAGACCCGCTCGTTCTGCTATGTCAGCGACCTGGTTGACGGCATTGTTCGCTTGATGGAGTCCAACCTCACCGAGCCCTGCAACGTCGGAAATCCCACCGAGCGAAGCATGCTCGACCTCGCCCAGATCATCAACGACACGACAAACAACCAGGCGGGCATGGTCCACAAGCCACTGCCGGTAGACGACCCCACCCGGCGCAGGCCCGACATCTCCCGTGCCCAAAAGGAGCTGGGCTGGAGCCCCAAGGTCAGCCTGGAAGAGGGCCTCGCCCCCACTCTGGCTTTCTTTGCCAAGGTGCTCGCCGATTCCTGAAGAGCGGCTCAGGGTTTAGAAGCGGTACTGAATACCCACGGTCGGTCGAAGCAATAGGCCGTACTGCTGAGGAACTGTGGGGATATACACCGGTGCCTGGCCTGTGGAACCAATCTCGCGACTCGCCGAACCCAGCCAGTTCACGACCTCAAACTCCGCAAAGATTCCCAGGTAGGACTGTGGGTCCACCATGACACCACCGCCATAGCTCGCTCCGAAGAGGGTCTTGGAGGGGTGGTCTGGATAGTCCACGCGCTGCAGGTCGGGCACATGGAAGCCATCTGCAATCAACAACTGCATACCGCCCATGCCGTACACCTTGACCGGCCCTACGGGAAGCAGGAACAGGCGCAGCCGAGGAGAAATCACGCCCTGGTAGGCGTTGACCGTTCCGTGGTCGTGGTTGTCCACATCCACCAAATCGGAGGTGTTCAAGTCAGAGGCATAGAGCTCCCAGCCCGAAGACATGGTCTTCTTGGCCGCCTGAATACCGCCGAGGAAAGACACCTCGATGTATTCGCCAATGTTGTAGCCCAAGGCCACATTGATGTGCTTGCCGTAATCGGCCCGAACGATGTCCGACTCGTAGCGGCCCAGCTCGTTGAAGCCATCCTGGCTGATGGCCACCCGCACATCGTACTGGCGATGGAGGTCTCCACTGGACATGCCACCGCTGACTTCGATGGAGCCCGTCTTGTTGCGAGGCTTGCGGGTCTGAAGCCAACGGTCGGCCTTCTCACCACTGTCCACATACTTGCGGTACATCCGGTGGCCCAAGCCCATTTCGAGACGCTCGGCTTCCTCGCGTTCAGCCCGCTCGAGTGCGGTTTCTGGGGGGGCTTCGGCTACAGGCTCGGCCGTCTCTTCTGAGGACTCAGCAGCCACCTCGGACTCTGTCGCATCCGAAACAGG
>JAYZDK010000002.1:0-10174 GCA_036337845.1 Myxococcota bacterium
GAAATAGTGAACATTCATGGGTGAAGCATCGAGGAACTTCTTGACTGGAGAATTCCAGATCTGGTCGGGTAGGTCGTATCCATCCGCATGCATGAGGAAGATGTAGGTGTCGCAGCCGGTCCAGTTCTCGGAGAACGACCAGGTTCCATCCAGGGTGTTGAGCTCGAAATCGGCCGCGAGGTCGCCGTAGTCGGAGCCGTATGGGCCCTCGGCGAAATCAACGCTTGTGAGCCCCTGAACTTCACAAAATCCAGGGGCGGCGACCACCGAGGTGTCCTCGGTATCGGCATCGGCCCCGTTGTTGGGAGGGGGATTTTGTGGGCAACCCAGCAGGACTGCACAACTCAGGGCGCAGAGAAAACGCAGTTCAAATACTGGGGCATCCATTGTCGACCTCCAGGTCGTCGATACGGTGAACGTTGGTGTCATCACCTGTGCTGGCGGTGAAGCCGACGTAACCGGTGAAATCTTCAAATCCGTCTACTTCGCCATCGATTCGCAGTGAGTCGTCGAGCCAGACCTGAACCCGGGGGGCTTCGAGGCGAACCCGCAGAGTGTGCCATTGGGAGTCTTCGATATTTCCAATGATATCGGCGAGGGCATAGCTGGATTGGTCCCCATCGATAGTGACAGCCAAATGGGTATCGGGGCTGGGGTCCCAGGGGTTGGGGTAGGTATCGATCTCGACGTGAATACCGGTGATGGCCGTTCCGTTCGCAGAGCTGCACCCGTCACCGGCGCCGTAGCCCAGACAGCCGCCGGCATCTCCTAGAAACGATGGGCTGTCTTCACGAGCCACGGTGAATGAAAAACCATCCGCGCCATCTCCTTCTCCGCCGCCTGTCTGAAACAGCATGGAGACATCCAGGTTGTACGTCGAAACGGGCGCGGACGTGCGAAAGGCGCCGCCAACAGCATGCTGAACCAGGCCGGTCAGCTCGAGAAATCCTCCCTCATGTCGGAATGCGGTCCCCGACAGAGTCCAGTCGGTTTCTTCGAACGGGTCGGAAAATGTGAGTGGATTCAGCCAGGGGCAGACCTCGACGGCTACAGAATCTGTTGCCACCGAGCCATCTGGGTCGGCAGCGGAGAGCGTAATCGTGTGTGCACCAGGGGAGAGAGAGCGGGTAAAGCCCAGGCGTCCAAACTCGTCGGAGTCATCGCCGTTGATGAGGCCATCGATGCTGGACTCCCACAGGATGGAGAGCGCTGAGGCTCCGTCATCCTCATCGGACACCTCTCCTTTGAATTCAAAGGCCCGGGTGTCGAATACGTCGCCATTGATGGGTTGTTCAATGGTGGCTGTCGGTACCGCCATACCGGCCATCAGCTCGATCTGAATCTCTTCCTTGGTGGGGTCGTTCGAAAAGACGGATACACGTCCTCGGTTCAGTGTTTCGACGGCGCTGATGTACGTAATGAACAAGGCTTCGGCACCCCCTGGGCGCACGCTGGTGTGTTCCATTTCGGTCACCCAGCTATCGGGGTCAGACGCCACAATGTCTTCGATCTGCAGCGTGCCTCGGCCGATGTTGTTGACCGCGAATCGGTGGGTCATTTCTTCGCCAAAGGGAACCACCCCGAAGTCGAAGACTTCCGGCACGATGGAGATTTCCGAATCGAATGCTCTAAGGCCGGTTTCGCTGCAGGCGAGAAAAGTGAAGAAGAAGGAGAGCATCCCCATGAGTGTACGAGTCCTAGCCGGCACTGGCCAGCCCTGAAGCCGGATGGAATCGGTCTACATGGCAGTGAAGAGCTGCGGCGAATGCCGAGAAAAGTACTTCCGGACTGGAAATATGTCCTCCACTGGTCAAGTTCGGGCGACTTCGGACCGATCCACAGAAAGTTGAGCACTTTTTTGTGAAGGGTGCTGCGTGTGAACTTCGGGAGAACAGGCAAACGGCATGATTCATAGTCTTGCTTCAGACTCCGTGACGCGGAATGTCGTGCGTGAGTGGCACCGCAGCCGGAAGGGTGCGGACTCCACTGCAGCCCGTATCAGCAGTGGCAATCGGATTGCCACGGCTGCGGATGATGCTGCTGCGCTGGGCGTGGCTGAGAACCTTGAAGCCTTTGAGCGCTCGAATCGTGTGGCACTGAAAAATGCCACTGATGGTCTTTCTGTTGTTGCGGTTTCGGAGGGGGCGGCTCGAGAAGTACAGGACATCCTGAAGCGCATGCGTGAGCTCGCAACTCAAGCTTCCTCGGAGGCTTTGGGCAAAGAGGAACGACTCTATGCCAACACCGAGTGGAAGGGGTATGAGAAGGAGATTGAGCGACTGGCTCGAACGACGAACTTCAATGGCATCGCGACCTCGAATGGAAGCAATACATCCCTGGCCATTCAGGTCGGGGCATGAAATACCGCCAACGACAAGATTCGGGTCAAGCTGGTGGACCTGAGAAAGAACACCGTTCTTGGGGTGACCGCTACAAACCCATTGGCAAACGCGACGTTGGCACAGCGTTCATTGACTCGAATCGATCGTGCCATGGACAAGCTCAACAAGCAGATGTCCACGTTAGGGGCTCACTACAATCAACTGGGTTCGGCGGTGTCGAGTATCGAGAACTCGGTGGTGAATCACGAGGCGGCCCAGATGCGGATCAAGGATGCCGACATGGCTCATGAAACAGCCGTTATGGCCAAACAGGAGATCTTGGGAAAGGCAGCGCTCTCAGCCTTGTCCCAGAGGCGGATTCAACGACAGCAGTTGGCCTCGTTGATCTAGACCGGCCTCGGTCGAGCCCTCTGTGTTGCCGATCGGATAGGCCCGTGGGATTCTGAGTGTATGCAGTGGATGAAGGCCCCGAGTTTGATGCTGGCACTGATGTGCGTGTGGTCTTCTGATGCCCCAGCGAAACAGCTGGAGCATGGGGTCCAGAGGTCAGCGGACAGTTGGACGATCTCTGTGCGATGGGCCGATGCAGAAGGCCATACCCATCGAGCCGAATACGAACTGCCGACCTTGGAGGTGAGGCGGGACATGAACACGCCACTGAAGTTTAGAAAAGCTGTGGCTGCCCGCTATATGGCCAAGGAAATCAACAAGGAAATGGCGGGGTTTCGAGGGGTGAAGATCAACGCATGGGCCACCAACAGTGGCGTGGTTCGGATTAAGGCGAAAGGCAAAGATGGGGCGAGAGTCAAAGAGGCGATTCGACAGGCATCCGAGGCTCAAGAAGCTGCTCTAGAGCGCTACATGGCTGAACATGGCTACACCTATCTGGGTAAGAAGATCGTTCCGGATCATGCGAGGCATGTGGCGGAGTACGCACAGGGACTGGCCTCCGTGGTGGAAGCGCTTGGAGGTCCAACTCCGGATCCTCGAGACTTTTCGGACCTCGCGTTGGCCTTTGTTCAGACGATTCCCTACGAGAGACGAGCACGTGTCGCGGACTTATATCGCCGGCCCATTTCCGTGTTGGGGCGAAACAAGGGTGATTGTGACTCCAAGACGGTGCTGTTTCTGGCTTTGATGCGCCAGGCCTATCCATCATTGCCGCTGGCGATTGTGTACATTCCTGGCCATGCATTCGGAGCGATTGGGATCGACCCGGCTCGAGGAGATGCACGGCTCCGCAGAAGAGGCGAGACGTGGGTGGGGGTAGAACCGGTCGGCCCGGCGGTTCATCCCGCAGGAGAACTTGGGCGAAAAAGCCGAAAACGGGCTCGTCTCGGGCTCTACAGGATCAAGGTAGTCCAGGAATAGAGCCTGTGGGGTCAGTCGCTCAGCGATGCTCCAGGAACTCGCGAACATCGGGTTCGAACAGTCGATCAATCAGGAAGTCGGGCAAGGCGTACTGCGGGAAGAGGTTGGAGTTGTCCTGGGCGTGACGAATCACAATGGCCAGGGCTTCTGTGTCTACGGCTTGGATGACATCGTAGCCAAGCTTTCGAATGCCTTGAGTGAACAGCCCTTCCTCACCGTGGCTGACTTCTTCAAACTGCACCTGATCATAGACGGCTTTGGGGTACATGAATGAGAACCCCCAGCCACTCAAGTTGTCCTTGATCCAGGTTTCTTGATCTTCGGTACTCAGTTTATTGACCGGCATTGCGTCCAGGTTTCTCCCCCCCATCAAGCGGTAGTGGATGGGGGCAGCAATTGTGCGCTGGTCCCAGTACCAGAGGCGTGATTGGGCCTGGCTGTAGATGAACCAGCCAGCGAGTCGAACGAGCCCGGCATCCCCGAGTTTGTTCGCCATGGCGGACAGGTAGTTGGGTCCGTAGTAGTCATCGTCGTCGAAATGAGCGATGAGCTCACCGGTAGCCAGGCTGGCCAGACGATTTCGCTTTTCACCAATGTTCTGTTTGGTCTCACTGTGTATGTAGCGAACGCTTGGATCTTCAAGTTGTGTGAAGAAAGCCGAGGGGGATGGGCTGTCGTCCAGGACAATGAGTTCTTTGTCGGCCCAACTCTGGCCTGCAAAGCAGCGGTAGAGCAGGGGGTGTTTGTCTGGCCGCCCATAGGTCGGAGTGGTCACACTGATACGCACGGAGTCCTCATGGCTGTGTCCTCGCTAACCGATTGTTGCGGCTGACGTACAGTTCTGTTGTTGGCACACCGCCGCTTGGTTTCAAGTCAACGCTTGAACCCCAGGATCGCAAGGGCACCGATTTCCTGGCGGAAGTGACGGTCTTCCTCCGAGGTGTCTGCTGTGATGGGTCTTGGGTCGAGACAGCGCACGGTTTCTACACGATGGAACCCGGCCTGCTCAAAGGCTTCAACCCACCCGGCCGACGACAGTAGCTGCATGGGGATCTGCATCATTCCCGGCCAGTCCAGGCAATAGGGGTTTTCCTCGAAGAAGTCTGTGCATACACACAGGCTGCCTCCTGGGCTCAGCACACGTGCGACCTCGGTGAGCGCTTCGCCCAAGTCATCTGCGTAGTAGAGAGATTCCATACTGAAGGCGTGCTCAAAAGAGCCATCTTGAAATGGCAGTGACGCGAAGCTGCCTTGTTGAAACGCGACCTGGGGAGGATTGTTGTCTACCGCCTGAGCCCGAGTGACCATTTGGGTGGCCAGGTCGATTCCGGTGGCTTGTCCGTTGGGCCCCGTTGCGTGTGCGAGCCATCGGGTAGCCCATCCATTGCCGCAGCCAAGGTCGAGAATTCGCTGCCCTGGGCCAATGGGTATCCGCTCCAGTGCGACCAATGCGCGTGGGCGGTGGGATTGTTCCATGCCTTCTGCACGGCCGTTGACTGCCCAGGCATCGAATGTGGACTCTGTGGTTGGTGTTTTCATGAGGCTGGGTTTATCCCGTGCAGAGAAGGGAGAAAACACAAACACCGTGGTTTGATGTAGTGCAAATTGGTGATTCGAGAGTTTTCCCAAGGTCCCATGATCGCGACCGTGTTCCCTGTCGCGAGGCGGTTAGACAATAGACTGGAGGTTGCAAGGTGCAGTTCGGGTTGAACGTTCCAGTGGTTTGGCTTCCCTTGAGGTGGGCAGGGACTGAGAGTGGACGTTCCAGGACGGGTTCGATGAGGCTGCGGAGCTGAGCGGATGCGGGTTGGGCAGCTTCTCTCCATCATTTTGATCTGTGCCTTTGTCTGGGCTGGCAGTACTCGGCCGCTCTCGCTTATGGGTTTGCACCTGTTGATTGGGCTGGCGTGCTTGGAGTGCCTCCGAATGAGCCAGGACCGCGCGGGTGCGAGCGGAAGAACCCAGCGCCTGGTCATCGCCTTGATGTGTTTGATGGTGCCGGGCTTGGTTGCTTTGGTTCCGATGCCTGGGTCTATGTTGGAATGGCTTTCACCCGGTGCTGTTGCTGCCCGTGGTGGGGAGGGGCTGGGGGTTCTTTCTCTCGCTCCGGACCACACGGTTGGTGCCGTGTTTGAGTGGTGGTTGGCTTGTGGTTTTGTGGCCGTTCTGGGGCTTTGGTGCGCTGGTGCAGATGCGCGGCACCTCGCAGAGCGAGCGGCGGTTTGGGGGCTCGGAGCCTACGTATTGGTCGCCGGTGGACATACGTTGGTGGGTGCAGAATCCATCTTTGGAGTCCTGGAGGTCCAGGGGCAGCCGGAACGACTTTTGTTACCGCTGGTCAACCCGAACCACGCGGCCACGCCTGTATTGCTGGTGCTGCCAGTGGTAATCGGGCGGGCTGTAGAACAAATCGGAAAGGGTAGCCCGAGAGGTTGGGTGGCGGCATTGGTGGCAGTAGGTGCCGTGGGGTTTTTGGTCTTGGCGGGTTCTGTAGGTGGCTGGCTTGCCTTGGCTGTCATGGGGTTTGTAGCTTGGACTCGTGCTCCATCTCGACTCTCCCGGCCCGCCAAGATTGCTGCTGGTCTGTCGTCTACACTGCTGGTCCTTGGGGTTGGGCTGCAGCTGGGTGTGATCTCCGAGGCTTGGCTCAATGCCTCCTGGTGGCCGCGTTTCGGTGAGGCTGGGCATTATGGGGTCACGATTGCAGGCCACTGGTTTGCGGGGGTGGGGCCTGGAGCATTTTTTGAGGCTGCGGGATTGAACTCGGGCCACATGAAGGGACTGACGCTGACGGACCATGCACACATTGGCTGGGCGGAGTGGTTGTTGGAGACAGGCCTCGTGGGCTTGTTGGTTCTTGGAGGGGCCCTGGCTTTGTTCCCTCGCTGGCAGCCGAGTCGTCGCCCGGAACGGGCTTGGCGCTGGACGCTGGGTCTTGTTGGCGTGGGCACGCATTGTTTGGTGGACTTTCCACTACAGATCAAGGCGGTGTTTCTGCTGGCTGTTGCTGTGTTGACTGTGAGAATGGTGGCCTATTGCCCTCTGGAGAAGGGGAGTGCCCGCGCGATGCGAAAGATGCTTGTGGGGCTGGCTGTAGCACAGCTATTTGGCGCAGCCTGGCAGGCTCATGCGCACCTTGTGGAGCGGGAGGCGGGCTTTGCCTTGAACTATGAGGAAGATGCTCACAGGGCTCGCCAGGCGGAGAATCGTCTTGCGGGGTTTGCACCCTGGCGCATGGAGGCACGCTTGGTTCGCATGTGGAACGCAGAGGTGGCTGGCGATCGGAACGAGGCATTGAACGCTGCAGCGGATGTGGTGGCGCGGCATTTGGATGATCCGGATGCGCTGCGGCATGCTGGGTACGGGTTCTTGCGTTTGGGGGATGAGGTGCAGGCTGAGGGGGCGTTTCGCCGGTCCGTAGAGCGGCGGCCGAGCGAGTACCGGGCGTGGTTGATGCTTTCGGGTATCGCCGAAGGCCAGGGTAAAAGCCTGGATGCAGCCAAGGCCATGTTGCGGGCAATTCGGCATTGGCCAACTGAGATGTGGCCGGGTTGGTGGACTGAAGCCGACCCCTTGATCCAAGGCTATGAGATGCTTCCTGTGGGCATCTGGTGGGTTGATGGACTCTCGGATGCGAACGGATGGTGGTCCGCCTTGTTGGGGGGGCTACTGCTCGACAAAGGTGAGGCGGAAGCTGCACTGATGGCCTTTGAACAAGCAGACGAACTCGGTCCTTTTTGGGTGAGAAACCGCGCTGGACCGGCACAGGCCCTTGTGGCGTTGGGACGCATCGACGAAGCCGAGTCTTATCTTCTGGAGAAGATCGACAATGGGGCGACCCATGCGGAACTACGGAAGGAGTTGGCGCTGGTTTACGCGAGGCAGGGAAAAGAAGATGAAGCCCTGAAAGCCATGCAAGAAGGAATCTTGCTGGCAGATAAGAAGGATGATTTTGCCGGGCTGGGGGTGCGCGACCTGGCAGAAGTTTCTTCCGATGAGTTGGGCATTCGGCTTGGAGAGCGCCTGGTGCTTGTGGGGCATGCCGGTCCGGTTTTCTCCACAAATCTGGCAGTTCTCTATTATCGAGTGGGCCGCAAAGTAGATTGCAGGCGCATGCTGGACCAGGCCGAGGTCATGATGCAGAAGGGCCTCCAAGAGACGTGGGACTTTCTCTCTCCGCGGTGTGGGCCAGGGCCCTGATTACTCAGCAGGGCGCTGACCGGGGACGCTAGGGTACAGACACGGTGCGGCGTGGGGTGAAGGGCTCGTTGGAGCGATACACCGTGCCATCGAGCAGCGTGATGCTCAAAGCGGTGACTTCCTCAGCATCTCCGAGTCCGAAGTGGACGGATAGTGCGGATGCCCCTCCGTAGCCCGACTCGCTGCTCACCCAGTCGGTCTGGGTGCTTCCGTTCGTTTCTACAACCACCCGACTGCCCGAGGGCGCGGCCACTTCAAGCCAGGCGGATGAGGTGCAGCCATCGGAGAGGAATAGAAACGGGCGGTCTTCCACGTGGGTGATCAAGAGGTCCAGCACGCCGTCTTGATTGTGATCACTGGCGACCACTGATCGGGTGGCGCTGTCGGTGGGCAGTCCCAGGGCACTTGAGACGTCCGTGAATACGCCATCGGACTGTCGGAGCAGGCTGGCCGGCCCAGGCTTGTCGAACGGAATCGGCGAATCGGGAGTGCGGGTGCCCTGTGTGATGAGCAGGTCTTGCCAGCCATCGTTGTCGTGGTCCAGAAAAATGCCGGCCCAGCCCATAGCACCTGAGGTGACAACCGGGTCGGTGAGTAGAGCGTCCGTCATATTGACGAAACTGTGGTCAGCCTGGCCTGCGAGGAGGTCGATGCTTGTGGCTCCGACCAGCAGTAGATCGGCGATGCCATTTTGGTCGAAGTCTCCAACGTCTGCTCCCATGCCGTCGTGCACGATATCGCAGAAGCATTGGGAGTCCGAGAGTTCCAATGTGCCGGACTCGTTGACCCAGAACACATTGCCTCCAAACTCAGACCCTTTGTCATTGACCACGTAAGCGTCGAGGTCTCCGTCGTTTTGCCAGTCAAACAGCAGGCCATCAAACCCCAGCCTCCCACTTACTTCCGGTGGTTCCAGGATTTGAGCTGAGCGGAATTCGGCCCCACCTTCACCCAGGAGCACAAAATCAGCACGGTTGGCTGGGCTTAGCTCATCACGGCCTGAGCTCACTCCATAAAGGTCGAGGTGACCGTCTCCATTGATGTCTCCAGGGGTCAGTTCCTTTACAAACGAACCTGGTCCCAGCTCTAGATTCGGGAGCGCATGGGAGTCAAAGACGCCATTTTCGTTGATCAGCAGCGTGGCGGGAGGGCTGAACTGCCCGCCCAATACGTCGGAGTCGCCATCGCCGTCGACGTCTGCGAGGGTGAGCAAATAGGGGCCCCTCATTCCGTCGAGTGTTTGGGGTGTGAAACCGGTTGAGGTTCTTTCGTAATAGACGGGGGAGCTTTCCAGATAGGACAGGATGATGTCCAGGTCTCCATCGCTGTCGAAGTCCTCGACGGCAGCGCTGCCTCCTTCAGTCCAGTCCGGATTGGTGGAATGACTGGCCAGGCCCAGCTCGGCGGCGGACTCTGTGTAGCGGACCTCAGGCAGGGGGTTTTCGCAGGTCTGAACTTCTCCGAACACCAAATTCAGACTGTTTTCGGGTGTTCCGGTGTGGGGTTCTCCGGACTCGGTTGGATGAGTGCCGGAGCAACCTGAGCCCAACAACAGCATGGAACTCAGGCGCCACGGTATACGAAGGAGTGGGTCAGGGGACCGTGGTTTGGCCATAGTCGTTGTTTCCCCAACAGTGTATGCCGGCGGACTGATCGACTGCACAAGTGTGCCATCCGCCAGCGCTGACCTGCAGAAACTGTCCCAACGGTGCGGTGGACTGGTTGTGGGTGGTGTCGCCCCAGCATTCGATGGAGCCGGTCATGGTGACCCCGCAGGTATGGTAGGCGCCAGCGCTGAGTTGCTGGAAGGTTGTGCGTGGGGGCGATGACTGGCCGCGGCTGTCGTCTCCCCAGCAGTCGGGGCGGCCGCTTGAATCGAGGCCACAGGTATGCTCGCCACCAGCGCTTACTTGTATATAGATGCCTCGGCTTGGTGTGGATTGCCCTTTGTCGTCGCTGCCCCAGCAGGAGACGATCCCTGCGGAATCAAGACCGCAGGTGTGGCTGCCGCCGGCCGTGATGTGCATGAACGTTCTCAGAATTGGATTGGCTTGTCGGTCTCCGTTGAAGCCCCAGCAACTGGGCAGCCCGGTGCCATCGAGGGCGCAAGCGTGGTCGGTGCCGGTGTCGAATAGGCCGAACGTCCCTGTGGGCGTTCCTGAAACCTGCCGATGACTGTCATTTCCCCAGCAGTGGATAGTGCCGCTGGGCTCAAGGCCGCAAGCGTGCGAACCTCCCACATCGACCAGAGCGTATGTGCC
>JAYZDK010000003.1:0-3656 GCA_036337845.1 Myxococcota bacterium
ACGCCCGGCTCCGAGAGATTCGTGCTGTGGTGGGGCCTGAGGTTGGGATTCGTCTGGACGCGAACGGCGCATGGTCTTTGAGAGAAGCCCAAGTGGCTTTGGAGCGGCTGGGGGATGTTGATTTGGAGTTGGTGGAACAACCTCTTGGCGTGGATGCCCCGTTGGAAGACTGGCTGGAGTTGCGCGGGGTTGGGGTGCGAATCGCTGCGGATGAGTCGGTTCGGAACGAACAGTCGATGAGCGGCTTGTTGCCCGGCATCGATGCTGTGGTGCTCAAGCCCATGTTTATCGGGGGATTACAGGCCGCCGTGGCCATGGGACGAAGAGCACAGGCTGAGGGTCGGCAGGTGGTGGTGACCAGTTGCTTGGGATCTGGAGTGGAGCGTTACGGCGCTTTGCATGTTGCGGCAGCCTTGCGGGGGCCGGGTCTTTTGGCATGTGGTCTGGATACAGGGGGATTAATCCAGGATGACCCCTGCGCCGGGCCGGTTGCTTTGGGTGGCTTCATGCCTATCGGTGGTGTGGGTCTTGGATTACAGGAGAGGCTCTTTTGATTGCCATACCCAATCCGTTGGCGGGTGCTGCCCGCTCCAATCCTGAGGGGTTGGCCGTTCGGGCTCAGCAGGGCGACATCGACTATGTCGATTTTCGTCGACGAGTGGCCTTGGCTGCGGGCGTGCTGGGACAGAAAGGCCTGGGTCCTGGCTCTCGGGTGGCTGTGGTGGGTTCCCCTTCGTTGGATTGGCTGGTTGCCTTTCACGCGGTGGGTTGGCTTGGGGGAATTGTTCAGCCTTTCTCCCACAAACTCACAGAGGCGGCCTTGTTGGCGAGCCTGGAGAACGCCAAGCCCGACTGGTTGTTGGTCAGCGAGGCTCCGCCACAGCAGTGGGCTGCGCGAGCGAGCTCGATTGTGCTGGAAGGGGGTGAAGTTGAGGTTGCCGAGCGGGATTGGCCTCTAGATGAGGTGCGCTTGGAGATTGCTTCTTCAGGCACCACCGGTGAGCCCCACATGGTTCCGCTTTCCGTGGCTCAGCTTGTCTTCGGTGCCATGGGGTCCGCGTTGAAGCTGGGGCACCTGCCAGGAGATGTCTGGCTGTGTTGCCTCCCGCTGCATCATGTGGGCGGGCTCTCGATAGTGTTGAGGTGCGCCTGGTATGGGACGACTGTGAAGTTGTCGCAGCGCTTTGAGGCCGAGGCGGTGGCTGCGGACCTTGAGGGTGGCGAGGTCACGCATGTGTCGCTGGTGCCGACCATGCTCTCGGATGTACTGGAAGTACCATTCGAGGTGCATCCAAGCCTTCGAGTCCTACTGCTCGGGGGAGCAAGTGCGCCGCAGTCCCTGCTGGAGCGGTGCCGAGAAAAAAATCTGCCAGTGGCAGTGACATGGGGCATGACGGAAACGGGCTCACAGGTGGCCACTCGTCGCCCGGGTGATTTCAGTGAGGGCAGCGATGTGGGGCATCCCCTGGCTTTTGCACGGGTCATAGCTGGAGTTGATGGGCTTGTTGTGCAGGGGCCTGTCGCACCGGGAGGTCGTTACTCGACTCGGGATGTGGGCTGTCTGGATGAGAGCGGGCGTGTGCTTCTGGAGGGCCGGGTGGACGATGTGATTGTTTCGGGTGGAGAGAACATCCATCCGTCTGTCGTGGAGTCCGTGCTCGAGGCCCATCCAGGGATTGTGTCGGCTGTGGTGATTGGGCGAGAGGATGAGCGTTGGGGGCAGCGTCCGGTCGCCTGGCTGGAGGCGTCAAACCCACAAGACCTGCCCTCGGCGGAGTCGCTGAAGCAATGGTGTGGCGAGAAATTAGCGGGTTTCGAGGTTCCCGATGCATTCCGCTGGGCGGACAGTCTGCCGCGAACCGAACTGGGTAAGCGGCTGCGTTCGGTGGTTCGCGAGATGGAGAGTGCTCTCGCAGAGAACCCGCTGGATCACTGATCCTGTGGGAGTAGGCCTAGGTTTTTCATGCCGTCCCTGAACGAGGCGGGCGCGGCACAGGGGCGAAAAGTCTGGGTGTCGATGAATGCGTGGGTCAGTCGAGCGCGAACCCGTATGGAGCCGTCTGCTCCTTCCACGTCGTAGGCGAAGGTCACGGAGGAATTGCCCAGTCGCTCGATGGAAGCTTTCACCACAATCGAGTCTCCCAATCGCATGGGGGCCTTGTAGTTGGCCTCGGAGTGAACCACTGGCATGCCCCAACCCTGGTCATTGATCACGAACCCCAGAGGAAGACCTGCATCGGCCAGTAAGGACTCGAAGGCTTCGTGGCAGATCTCATAGACCCGTGAGAAAAAGGCGATTCCAGCACTGTCTACGTGGGCAAATCGAACGGTGAAGTCGTAGTTGTAGGTCACCGGTGTGTTCTAACTCTTCTGGAACAGGGGTGAGATTTTGGAAGGATAAGTCAGTAATCTCGGAGCGGGTTTGGGTCTTGATCGAGGATTCAATTCAGGGGGTTTGGGTAGGAAAATCCTGGGAGAGCGGCAAATTTCTTTGGCCTGGGGGCTAAAGCCCATCATCATTAGATCCGTAACCATGTTTGGAGCCCCCGATACCTGGAGGTAGACTCACTGGGCATGTGGATTCCGGCGACCGGTAGAAACGATTGGATGAGGCTGTGTCACGCACTCAGCTACGGCGCATTGATCTGTGCGCTGCCAGCTTGTGGTGGGGACAACAAGGTAGGTCTGATCAACGACCCTCCAGAGGTGACCTTCACGTCTCCATCTGAGATGGAGGTCTTCCTTTTGACCGAGCCCATTTTATTGGCGGCTCAGGTCTCTGACCCCCAGACCTCAAATGAACTGCTGGACCTGTCTTGGGGATTCAGCCCAGAGGGTTCGGTAGAGGGGGAGCAGGAGATTCTCGAAGATGAGGTCACGTTTCTTCTTCCCGATGGACTGGAGCCCGGTGCCTATACGGTGGGCTTGTTGGCTGTAGACCCCGTGGGAGCGCGTGCCAGCGACAGCGTGTCTTTCACCGTAAAAGAAAACGAGCCGCCATCGGTCACGATTCTCGACCCGGTTGAATCCAAGGAGTTTGCTTTTGGCCATGCGGTCGAGGTGGTGCTGGACATTCAGGATCTCGATCAGCGAAATATTCACGAACTGACCCTGGAATGGGGTGGGGTGGCCGCAGGCAATGTCTCAGCGCCTGCGCATCCCAATTCGGACGGAAGTGCCGGCTTCTACCTGACGGGGCTGCCGATTGGCCAGTATGTGTTGACGGTTTCCGTGACGGACAGCCTTGGCGCTGTGGACTCCGACAACTGTGTCTTTGACGTGGTCGATGGAGATACGGATCAGGATGGCTATGTGTCCGTGGAGTTTGATGGTGACGACTGTGACGACAACGACCCGGCCATCAATCCTGTCGCAGACGAGGTCTGTGACGGAAGCGACAATGACTGTGATTCGACCGTCGATGAAGACGATGCGGTGGATGCTCCCAACTGGTATGCGGACCTGGATATGGATGCCTATGGAGACCCCTCGGCAGTAACACAGGCCTGTGTCCAGCCTGCGGGCTACGTCGACAATGACCAGGACTGCAACGATGGGGATGCCTCGGTGTTTCCGGGTGCATTGGAACACTGTGATGGCCAGGATGACGACTGTGATGGACGGGTCGATGAAGAGGACGCGGTGGATGTCACCCC
>JAYZDK010000004.1:0-6208 GCA_036337845.1 Myxococcota bacterium
GAAAGTTGGACCCGAGAGGAAGTAGACAACAAGCTTCAGAACATCATGGCCGCAGTACATCAACAGTGTGCCGATGCCGCGGAGGAGTACGGAGTTCCCGGAGACCTCGCCGCCGGCGCCAACATCGCCGGCTTTGTGAAAGTGGCCAACGCCATGCTCGCTCAGGGAGTGGCTTGAAGAATCAGCCAATCATGGTGTAGCGGAACGTGCTCGCGTTGCTAACAGAGCCATCTCACCATCTTCAATCCCGGTCTCGTCTAAGGTGTAGATTCCCATCTTGTAAGGCATTGGCCTCACCGACGTTGAAGCACACCAGCCTCCATAAGGTTCCCGTTTTCGGTAGGCTGGCCCCCACAAGAAGACACCTGAACCGCATTTGAGGCCCGCATGACTCCACACGCAAATCAACTCCGCCAAGGATTCCTTGTTGCCATGGGGCTCAGCGCCTTGAGTCTGGTGATCTTGCCCGGCTGCAAACCCAAAGACATGGACAAAGATGGGTTTGTGTTGGCCGAGGACTGCGATGATTCCAACGCCGCTATCCACCCGGAAGCCCAAGAAATCTGCGATGCGATCGACAACAACTGCGACGGGGTTGTCGACTCCGACGCCACAGACCGCAGTATCTGGTACACCGACCAAGACGCCGACGGTCATGGAGACCCAGGCCTTACATCCCTCGCCTGCAAGGCTCCCGAGAACACGGTGGCCAACAATACAGACTGCAATCCAGCTGAGGCAACCGCCCATCCCGGCGCCAAAGAGGACCACACCGACCGCATAGACAACGACTGCGACGGCATGGTGGACGAAATGACCTGTCCGGAAGCCACAACTCCGAAGAGCGCCAAGCGGGTGCTGGCTACCCAGGGCAAGAAACCCCTGATGTTCTGCACGGATACCCCCGAAGAGGGCCAGTCCTGTCCGAGCCCCACTGAGCTCAACGCCCAGCAGATGGTACAGAACGCCGTGGGCCGACCACCGGGGAGCCTCCTCACGAACGACGGGAGCTACTCCATGACCTGGTGGGTCACCGATCCAATCTGTGGTCCGGATGAGACCCAACCCGACTCCTGCTGCTATGTCTTTCAAGTCGGGAGCAAGGGGTTCGGGCTGGCTGGTGGTCCCACCTCCGCTGATAAGTTTTTCCAGGGTGATGTCGTGGGGATTAGCGAGAGGGCCGCCCAGCCGGTGCATGGCCGGCCCCTCACGGTCGCCGGGACTCCGCGCGTCGCCCCGAGCCACACCAATCGGGACTGGTTTGAGATCGTAGAGATCGACCTGAGAGCCCTCACCCCAGCGCAGCGGGCCCAGCTCGCCGCTGCCTGGCAGCAGGCTGGGCTCTACGAGCACGCATCTGTAGCCTCATTCGCCCGATTCGCCCTGGAACTCATGGCGCTTCAAGCCCCACCTGAGCTGCTCTTGGCAGCCACCCGGGCCCAAGCCGATGAGGTACTGCATGCCCGCGCCTGTTTTTCCATGGCCTCCGCGTTTTCCAACGTACACCTCGGCCCTGGCAATCTGGACCTGAAAGGCGTCATGAACCATGAGGTCACCGCGGAACAAGTACTGGTCCAGACCATTCTCGAGGGCTGCATCAACGAAACTCTGGCAGCTTCGGAAGCGGACTGGCTGAGTGAACAAGCCGATTTCCCACCGATTCGCCGCATCCAGAAACAAATCGCCGAAGACGAAAGCCGACACGCAGCATTAGGCTGGAAAACCGTGCGCTGGATACTCCAGCAACACCCGGAGCTTGTCGATTCGGCCCGAGATGCGTTTGCTGAGGGACGGAGACGACTGCTCGGCCTGCCCGCCAACAACACCGATGATGCCTGGATGGCTCCCTACGGATGCATGCCCGAAATGGAACGCACCCGGCTGGCGGCTGAAGTCTGGAACCAGGTGATCGAGCCATGCGCCCAGGCCCTGCTTCTGGCTACCGAGAAGCAAGCACACGCCAATCCAAGCCCCCAGCAGCGACCCACGGCCTGATGCCAGCCCCAGGGCTATGCCCACCTCCCCTTCCCCGTGGGGTACTCTGAGTGCCGTGAACCGCTCAGTTTCCTGGCACCTGTCTGTGTGGAGCCTGGTGGCAGCCTTGATGGGCTGTGCGCCGCTCATGCCTGCCCCACCGGCCATGCCGCTTGAGACGCAACAAGCCTTCGGCATCCAGAACGACGTGGTCTTTCCGCTACAGGAAGGCGGCGTGCAGCTCTGGTATCGACGGGCGCTTTCAGAGGACAAGGAGTACTTCCTCCAAGCCGGCACGCTCTTGGGGATCGGCGTGTTCCCGTACGCCGGTGGTGGGGTTCGGCGGTATTGGGTTCAACCCAGCCCGGAAAGCGGCTCCCTCTGGAGCCTGGGAACCGAAATCTCAGGGGGCATCGGGTTCTGGGGCCAACTGGGGCTGCCGGTAAGCCGAAAACTAGGCCACAAGCCCGTGTGGCTCACCACCCACCCATCTGTAGGCTACAGCGGCTTCGGGCTCTTGCATGTGCCCGTGGGCCTCAGCGTGCGGCTCAGCGATGGCCTTGAGCTCAACACCCAAGCCGGGGCCTGGTTCTTCCGGGAGTTTACCCTGGACCCACCCAGGGTATACGCAACCGGCGGCTTGTCCTTTCCCTGGTAGACGACAGTCAAGCGTTTCCAAGCCCCCAAGCCTTACTCGCTCCAGCAACTCTTCCAGCGATAGGCCTGCTCACGGATGGGGTCCAGAGCATGCGATGGCCAACCCTGGAGCAGCCAGGCAGTACCGCTGCTGTCGTCGAAAAACCCTGGGGGATACGCCACAGCGGGGTCCAGAAGCACCCGAAAAGTGGCTGCATCATAGTCGGAGTACGACTCGCCCAGGTGGGCTGCCAGAATGGTAAACAGCATGCCCTCTTGGGCGTTCTCCCACTGGGTACGCCCCAGAAACCGGTCGCCTGCGTTGTCGATGAATCCATACCAGGTCACCAGGCCCGCGTAGCGGCTCATTGCTTCCAGGTTTCCATGCAGCGCAGCCTGCTTCAGCATGGGCATGCCCTTGTCCAATGCAGCAATGCTGTGGTGCTCCCCCAGCATGTTTTCCTCCACCGTAGCGAGACCTGCCTGGCTGAGTTCCACAATCTCTTTCGCAGACAAAGTCGGCTCAGGGCAGTCCAAGATGACAGTCTTTGAAGTGCGAAGCCACGGCCCATGACTACACGCTACGAAAAGGCCCAAAGCCCCAAAAACAGCAACTCGAATCAACACCTATACTCCTGGCGCTCCATACCGATTGGTCCCCTCGTGGCCAGGCTGAGCCAGTAGCATCAAGAGATAGCCCCAGCCCACAATGGGCACGAACCACAACAGGCCCAGCCAACCGCTCTTGTTGGTGTCGTGGAGCCTGCGCGAGGTCACCGCAAAGAACGGCAGCACAACCACAATCCGCGTGATTTCAAACGTGGGAAACCAAGCCACCCAGTCGACTACATTCTCCTTTCCCCAACCCTGAAACAGATCCACCCCCAGAGTCACGCTCAAACACACAAACACAAAGAACAGGAACACAAAGCACTCGGCTATTCCTGCACGCCCGCTGAAGTCCGCAAACTTTCGAAAGCACTGGATAATCCACTTCATGGCACAACCACTCCAAACGACAGGTATTGCCCTAACTCGACCGTATCCGAGTCGGCCCGGCCAGACACACGGCCTACACGCCGCACCAGTACTCAGCCTCTCTTGGTCGCCTTGATGGCATCACACCACTTGATGGAGGATTCGTCCGCAAACACCGGCTCGAAGATCGCGTCGGAAGTCATCAGCCACAACCGGCGGGTCATCTCCATGGACACAGATCGAATCTCGGATAGGGGCAAGGACCACTGCACAGAAGAATCCACCAGTCTCAAACAATCCGAGGTGAGCTGCAGACGACCTTGGCCAATCGTTGCAGGTTCATCGCCAGACTGGTCCAGCAACTCGATATCCTGACTCTCCAGCAACACTCGCTCCCCACCCCCAGCGTGTTCTACCTCTTGCATGGCCGTGAACAGTTGGTGCCGAGCACTCTGTGCCGCTGTCGCCACAGTGAGTGTGTAGCCTTCCTGTGCGTGGGTCAGCGTATTTGTGGGATCCAGTTTCCAAGAAGTCTCGCAAGAAGAACAAGCAAGGTTGTTTTTGCTGGCGAGCATCGATTCCAAGCCCCCACAAGCCGGGCACGCATACACGAGATTCGGCAGGCCCAGCGCCAGGTCCTTACCCGTGACTTCCCAGCGTCGGGTTTCTTCCGGGGATAGGACGGTGCGGTCGCGAATGTAGCCGAGAACCTCATCCAACGGAGCTCGACGTTCAAACTGAACCGGCGCATCAAACTCGAAATGGACCCTCCCCTTGCGTCGGCTCGTCGCCCACCTCGGCCACACCCGATCCCCGTTGTGGATGCGCGTAGTCACTACAGGCGCCCCCAAAAGCCGCACCAACTTCTCAATACCCGGAACAAAGGGCAGAGGGCCGCCGTCCCAAGAACGCTCACCTTCTGGAAACACCCCCACAGCCGCTCCCGAATCCACCCAGCCCTTGAGCGCTCGGACAGCCCGGGCATCCGACATGAACTTCTTCTTCGGAATGACCCCAATCCCCCCCAGGAAACTTGCCCGAAAACCATTCCCCATCAACGCTGCCGTCCCGAGGAAAATGACTGGCCGCCCCAGCAACACATTGATTCCAGGAGCATCCAATGCGCAGGTGTGATTGCCCAGTACGACAAGGGGCCCCTCCGACGGTACGGCCTCCGTGCCTTCCGCAGTCAGCTGAGCAAAGGTACTCGCCCCCGCCCGAAACACCTTCGACAAGAAGCCGTGCTTGAACTTCATCCGACGCAATGCTTCCGGGCTGGGCTCAAGACTTTGAACCCGGCTATTCTTCGCCTTCTCTGTCATGGCCGGAGCCCCCAAATCAACTCGTAACCAAGCCGCTTCTTCGACAAACCCCTTTCGGAAGCCCCCATGATAAACAGCACCGCCAAGCGCAGCATAGGCCCGATTTGGTGCAGGATCTCCGGCTGAGACTCAATCCGTTCACGAACCACACTCAGCATAGGCGAGAGTACTTCCTCAGTGATGTCCTGGCGTTGTACCTCCACAAAACCAGCCTCCTCAAACCTTTGCGCCCAACGCTCTCCGGGCAGTGTGCCAACACCAAAGAACAGCTTTCCGCTCCAGTCTTGGAACTTGGAAGCATTTCCAGGCGAAGTCACCACCGTAAACGCCATGCGTCCGCCTGAGGGCAACTGCTGGTACATGCCACGCAAGAATGCATCAGGGTCTGGAAACACCCCGATACACTCCATAGCCATGCCATGGGTAAAGGTGCCGGGTTCGATCTCAAAGATGCGCTTGGATGCATCGCACACCTCGTGCTGAATGCGGTCGCCGAACCCGTAAAACTGAGCGAGTTCATTGGCATACTCCACCTGGGGCACACAGGGATTCATCCCCACAGCCCTGTCCAAGTCAAAGTGTTCGCAGAGATCAATCGCTGCTTGGCCAAGGCCCGAGCCCCCTTCCAACAGCCGGTCTCCCTTGGACAGGCCTAGCGCATTACCCACCAGCAAGCTCATCTCTCGACCCGCCTCAACCGTGGTCAAACCATCCGGCCAATAGCCAAAGTTCACATACTGAAGGTCGTATCCGAAAGCCTCCTTCATAACCTCGTAAGTCTGCACAAACTCATACGGGTTTCCGTTTCGCCACATCTCCCAGGCCGAACCGGTACGGAAGAAATCATTGAAGTCTGGCTTCTGTTTATCGGTCTGTTCTGGGTCCATCATTTCTCTTGAAGTCTCTTGGGTACACACCAGTTTTCCGAGTGCGTAGTCCAGAAAAATGGCGTTCTGAGTTTTACATTCAAACACGAACGCCGAACTCGCATCGGCACAAAGTTCATCCGGTCATTCCTCCGTCCACAGTCCACTGCTGACCTGTGACATACGAGGCCGCATCCGAGGCCAGAAAGCACACGACTTTACCCACTTCTTCCGGCTGCCCCAGTCGTTTCATGGGAATCATATTCTTGGCGAGATCCACCACCTTGGAATTCATGGTTTCCACCATATCGGTCTGGATGAATCCCGGCGCCACACAATTGACTCGAATGCCCCGACGACCCAGCTCCTTCGCCAAAGAAGTACTCATAGCCGAGACTGCGGCCTTGCTCGCCGAGTAGTTCGCCTGCCCTG
>JAYZDK010000005.1:0-6433 GCA_036337845.1 Myxococcota bacterium
GGCCTTGAAGGGTTTGTCCTGGCCATCACGCCGTTCAACTTTACAGCGATTGCCGGCAACCTCCCCACAGCCCCGATGCTCATGGGCAACACGGTGGTTTGGAAGCCCGCAACCACGCAGGCGTTTTCGGCCCACTACCTCATGGAACTCTTTCGCGAGGCTGGACTCCCCGATGGTGTCATCAACCTGGTGCACGCTCCAGGTTCTCGAGTCGGAGAGATTGCCGTCAAACACCGGGACCTCGCGGGTGTTCACTTCACCGGCTCCACGCCCACGTTTCAGCACATCTGGCAAACCATCGGCAACTCTATTGACAGCTACCGTTCCTACCCACGCATCGTAGGAGAAACCGGCGGCAAGGACTTCATTCTCGCCCATTCATCCGCAGATGTAGACGCCTTGGCCGTTGCCATTGCGCGAGGGTCCTTTGAATACCAAGGTCAAAAGTGCTCCGCGTCTTCGCGTATCTACATTCCCTCCGACATCTGGCCGGCCGTAAAAGAGCGTCTTCTGGCTATTGTGAGCGAACTCAAGATGGGAGATGTTCGAGACTTCTCCAGCTTCCTTGGCGCCGTAATCGACCGAAAGGCCTGGAACAAAATCTCCGGGTATATCGCAGAAGGTCGTGAAACCGGGACCCTCCTCGCGGGAGGCGGTTGTGACGACTCGAAGGGGTACTTTATCGAACCCACTGTGATTCAAGTCGACGACCCCAACCACAAGTTGATGCGCGAAGAAATATTTGGGCCTGTGGCTACAATCTGGGTGTATCCATCAAACGAGTTCGACGAAGTACTCAAGATTGTCGACTCCACCAGCCCCTACGCTCTCACCGGGGCCGTCTTTTCCCAAGACCGACAAATCATCAACCAGGCTCTAAAAGCGTTGCGACAAGCCGCAGGCAATTTCTATATCAACGACAAGCCCACCGGTGCCGTAGTGGGGCAGCAACCCTTTGGTGGCGCCCGAGCCTCCGGAACCAACGACAAAGCTGGCTCCTCCCTGAATCTGCTTCGTTGGGTATCCCCAAGATCAATCAAAGAGACCTTCAACCCTCCCCATGACTGGCGCTACCCATCCTTGGATAAGGCCTGAACAGACCGAGGAATCCGGCATTGTTCGCTTGACAGAGTCGGATCGGCTGCTATGTTGGGGTCAAGTCTGGGGTTTCGACCCGGGACTGGCAGAGTTTGACCGGGGCCGATGTCCCCGAACCCGCCTCCGGGCAATGTCAACCGCTCTTTCCACGCCACTCTGAGAGTGGCCTGCTACGGTCCCATTCAGGGTCCAGCAGTTACGGATCGGCTCTGGCTTGATGATCGATGCACGTTCGACCTGACAACCCTGTAATCGTGCAGGGCGATGGAAAGGTACTCCTGGAAACTCGGCATGCTCTCTATGAGCAGGCACGGGATTTTATTGGCCGGTTCGCCGAGCTGGAGGCCTCACCTGAGCACCTTCACACGTACCGGATCACGCCGCTTTCCTTATGGAACGCAGCCTGCGCGGGTATGGATCGAGACAGCATCATCACTGAGCTTCGCTCCTTGACCAAGTTCGACATTCCCCCGGATGTGCTCACCAACATCAGTGAAACCATTGATCGCTACGGGCTGGTCAAGCTCGTGCCTCATCCAGAAGGAAAAGAAGACGAGTTCCGGCTCGAGTTCGAAAACGCCTATGTCGCCAAGCTGGTGGCCCAGGACGACACACTCAAGGAATTTCTGGTTGAAGATGGGAGAAGGCATTGGTCCATCCGTGCCGGCCACCGCGGAATCTTCAAGCAGAGGGCACTCTCCGCGTCCTGGCCTGTTGAAGACCTTGCAGGGTTTCACGTTGGCGCACCGTTGAACGTCACCCTCCGGGAAACCATGCGGGGCAATCATCTGCCCTTTGCTGTGAGGCACTACCAAGCAGAAGCAGCCGGACGCTGGTTCATGGACGGAAACCCTGCCGGTGGTAACGGCATTGTGGTGCTCGCCTGTGGAGCCGGGAAAACCATCGTTGCCATGGAAGCCATGAGGTTGTGTCAGACCAAGACCTTGATCCTGGCCACCAACGCAGCGGCTGTTGAACAGTGGATACGCGAGTTGGTGGACAAGACCCATCTTCGAGAAGACCAGGTCGGTGCCTACATGGGCAACCGGAAGGAAATCCGCGATGTCACCGTCGCGACCTACCAGATTCTTACCTGGAGACGCAGCAAGACTGCAGATTTCGAACACCTTCACCTGTTCGAAGACGAAGAGTGGGGACTCCTCATCTACGACGAAGTCCACCTGCTACCCGCACCGGTATTCGGAGCCACAGCAGCACTACAGGGCTGCAGACGACTGGGCTTGACTGCCACGTTGGTGCGGGAGGATGGTCGTGAAGGAGATGTATTCTCCCTGGTCGGACCCAAGCGCTACGACCTGCCCTGGCAGATGCTCCAACAAGAAGGCTTTATCGCAGAGGCCAACTGTCACGAGCTCCGGGTTGGGTTCAACAACGGAGACGCAGAGCGTTACGAGTTGGCCGAAGAAGGGAAGAAGTTCCGCATCGCCTCACTGAACCCGGCCAAGCTCGCCGCAGTTCGAGACCTGGTCACACGCCACCGCGGAGACAACATTCTGATCATTGGAACGTATCTGGAGCAGCTTCATGAGATCTCCAACAAGTTCCGTGCCCCATTGATTACCGGCAAGACCCCCCACGAAAAAAGAAACAGGCTATTTGCCCGATTCCGCAAGGGTGAAATCAAGGTACTGGTCGTATCCAAGGTCGCCAACTTCTCCATCGATCTCCCCGACGCAAACGTAGCCATCCAGGTGTCCGGAACTTTCGGATCGCGACAGGAAGAGGCTCAGCGTCTCGGGAGAATCCTGCGGCCCAAGAAGTCTGGCGAAGAAGCTCATTTCTACACTGTCATTACCGGCGAAACCAAAGAACAGGATTTCGCCATGAAACGGCAGCTCTTTCTCACCGAACAGGGCTACCGCTACCACATTGAGGATTTCTCGGACAACAAAGGCAACCGGGCAAAAACGCCCGCCTGACGTCCGATAACCATCGAGGGTTTCGATCATGTCCGAACAGATTGAACACAACGATTCTTCTACTCCAGCCGACCAGGGTGGCGAAAAGCGCCGTAGGCGCCGTCGACGCAAGCGCCGCAACCCCGAAAGTGGGGAAGCCAGTGCAGAGGCGAATGACTCCGGAGGAGGACGCTCGCGGCGGCGTGGACGACGCAGCCGTGGCCGGTCCGGACAAGACGGCGAAGACGGTGTCGCTCTTCCGAATGTGGGCCGAAAGCCACGCAGGCGAAGAAACCGACGCAGAAGAAACGCTCCCGTTGCCGGTGTAGCCAGACGTCGACAGGTCACACGTGCCCAGCTCGAGGAACTGGAAACCTATTTCGCCAAGCTTCAGTTCGAGCTCGTCGATTCGCTGTACCGTGGCCTTGGCGGCCAGCCCGACCGGGTCACCGAAGAGGATCGACTCGTACAGTTGACGGTGAGAGCCCTGACTCAAACCAAGCGTGTCGCCGCCATGCTGCGAGCCATGCACGAGCGCGAGCGCACTGCGTTGGCGATTCTGATTCAGTGCGGAGGCCTCGCCCACAGCGAAGAGTTCCTCAACGAGTTGGCACTCTCCTTGGGTGGGCAAGACCATGACTGGAAGAAGGTCATGCTGATCCTAGCAGGCAAAGGACTCGTGTTTGCCTCTGAAGAGCGAGATGGACAGTTCTTCTACCTAGTGCCCGATCCAATGGTGGAGTTCCTTCTTGCCGGCCTGGAGGCCGAACTCTCCGTACCCGTATTCGCACATGAGGAAATCAAGGTTCGGGAAGAAAGCCCTTTCTGCCCGGCCCTCGACTTCTCCATCACAACGCTCATCACCTATATGGATCAACGCCCGCCGAGGCTGACCCAACAGCAAGAGATCTACAAGGTCCACAAAGAGGAGATGGACGCATTCTTCTCCCAGATTTGGAAAGGAGGTTCCGACCTGTTCCACTTCCACGTGGACTTTCTGATGCTCCATGGACTTGTGGAACTCCATGGCGACACCGTCTCCGTAAACCGAGATGTCGTCGAAGAGTGGATGAACCTCGACCGACAAGACCAGCGAGATCTCATCTTTCGTTCGCTGGACCGCCAGTTCCCTTACGCCGAGTGGGTTCTGTGGGCCGTACACAGCGCCAAGGGAGAATGGGTACCGGAACGACCGCTTTCCGCCCTCTATCGTCGCTGGAACCGGGGCGAGGACTGGAGAGGCCGCCTCCACAAAGGCGCCTATACAGCCACCCGCTCCAACGAGCGAGCCAGTTGGTCGTTTGCTCCTCTAGTGAACTGCGGAATGCTGGAGTTGGGTGAGTGGGGTCAGGAAAAGTTCTATCGACTCACACCTCGGGCCAAGGTGATGCTTGAACCTGCGGAAGATGAAGGCTTCTCCGCGTTCTATCTCACCCCATCCTTTGAAATCATGGCACCCGCTGGACTCGCGCCCATTCTTCTCTTCAGAATCGGAGAAATCGCCGAACTCACGGGCTGCGACCGTGCCAACACCTACAAGGTCACTGAAATCTCCACAGAGCAAGCCCTGCAAAAGGGATGGCGACGAGACGATCTCCTGGACTTCCTTCGTGAGAACTCTCAAACAGGACTACCAGAAAACGTCGACCAGACCCTGCGAGGCTGGATGGGTCACCATGGAGACGTGGAGTTTCATCAGGTCGTACTTCTGACTGTCCACAAGAGCCGGATACGCAAGCTGGAGTCAGCCAGACACTTACGTCCCTACCTGGTACACCGCTTTGCCCCGGGAATGTACGCCGTAGACCCCAGGAAACTGGATGAAATCAAGGAGACCCTGGAAGAGGCCGGATTCCACCCCTCCACGGAGCTGTCTGCCTATCCTGGAAGTGGTGAGCAAATGGAAGCCAGGGAAAGACTGCTCCAGCTTGTGGCCGAAGCCAGGGAAGCCTCCGAGGACCCCCTCGCGCGAGCACAAGCCGCTGATACCGTACCGGAAGACCTACACAGCGTTCCCGGTGCACGTACCGGGCGCTCGGCTCAGAAGAAGAGAAAGAAGAACCTACCTCCCCGGGTTTCTCCAAGAGAGGCCAGACTGATCGTCAACAAGACCATCCAGGCCGCTGGGAGCTTGGACGTTCTCTACCTTGCAAGAGATGGAAAGCGTGTGACCTGCGCCGTGTCGCCGGAACGATTGGCCGTCACACCCGCCGGAGATGAGGTGATGGTGGCGCGAGATATCAAGAAGAAGGAGCTTCGGACCTACAAGCTCTCCCAGATCGAACGTTTGCGAATTATCGAGTAGACCAGAAGAGGATCACATGTCGGATAACGAGCGCAGTTTCGAAGAAAGCCTGGTTGCACTGGAGGAGCGTGTTCGAAAGCTCGAGGCGGGTGAAATCCCACTGGAGGAAGCCCTTGAGATCTTCGAACAGGGCATCGAGTTGACGCGTGAGTGCCACGAGAAGCTGGACGCCGCCGAAGGCAGAATCATCGAACTCACCCGCAACGACGAGGGGGGGGTCGAGGAAGGCCAACGATAGCGAACGCCCCCACTGCTATTTTCAATCCAGTACCGGCCAGGGATAGAGTTGAAGGACTCACATCGAACGAGTCTAACCATGCCCCTGAACCGAAGAGCCTTTCTCAAGACCAGCGCTCTCACAACCGCTGTGTTTGTGCTACCTCGACGCGCTCAAGCCGACTACGGAGACCTGCTCCGAGACCCAGAAGGTGTTCTGGACCTTCCCTACGGTTTCTCCTACAGCGTTCTCGACAGTCGTGGCGAGGCCATGGACGATGGATACAAAGTCCCGGGCAAGCCGACAGGCATAGCCTGCGTAGAAGACGCGGATGGAAACTGGGTCCTGATTCGAAACCACGAACTCGATGACACCGACAGCCTGATCGGGCCATACGACTCCGGACAATCCCCGTCAGATGCCGCCTATGACCCCGACGCCCTCGGTGGAGTATCCCGGATGGTGATTGACCCCTCCACCCTCTCCATTGTCTCTCGCAACATGTTGCTCTTGGGCACCATCGAAAATGGTGGAGGCGCCACCAGCCCTTGGGGATGGCTTTCCGCCGAGCGAACCGTCACGAGTAACCACGGGTTTGTGTTTCTCTGTGATCCCGAGTCGAGTCTCGTAGAGTCAGCAAGACCTTTGGCCAGTTGCGGCCGCTTCCGACATGGAGGCGCAGCCGTAGACAATGAAAACCGGGTGTATCTGTCCGAAGACCGACCACAAGGAAGCTTTTATCGGATGACTCCCCAGCAAGCGGCCGACCCGTTTTCTGGCACATTGGAAACCTTGATAATCGCAGGAGAGAACAATCTGGATACCAGCGCAGAGCTCGGTATGGGCGATGTCGTGGCGGTTGAATGGGTGGCCATCGAAGAGCCCAATCCGGAG
>JAYZDK010000006.1:0-13844 GCA_036337845.1 Myxococcota bacterium
AACAGCGCCAACAGTCCTCGCCGGGTCGAACGTGGGGGAGAGAATGCTCCTGCCAGGCTTTCTGCAGAAAGTCCCAGCCAGGCACAGATAGCGGGTGTGGCCTGAGCGAGGTGATGCAAGTCGTGATTGGCTACCCACAACAGGCACAGCTGTAGAGGGACGAACAAGGAGACGAGTCGAAGGAGTGCAGCGCTTGGTGTCCGCTCTCGGCGCCACCAGGCCCGAGCAGTTCCTCCCAGTAGAACGCCGACTCCAACCAGCCGCCACGGAGCGTATCCGGGAGGTACTTCGGCACCATGTGCTGCTTCGAACCAACGTAGGGGCTCGAGAAGGAACCAGGACAGTGTGTTGCCGCTCTCGCGAGCTGGGGTCGAATCCCAAGTCGAGCCGACGCCACTGATGAGCCGTTCCCACTGAAGCCCAAGAAAATCATGGGATACGATGTGTGGGCTTGGTGAGGCCAGCGCGTGATGGGCGAGCGTCAACCAGATGGGAAGGGTGAACAACGTCACAATCCCCACCATCCGACCCCACTGGATGGGGGCCGGAGGCTTCATGTCCCGGTGGTCCCAGCGGGTCAAACCGGCTGCGATCGCCAAGGCGATGAGGCTGGGCGCAAAGGTGACCTTGGCTAGCAATCCAAGCCCAACGGCGATGGCGATGGCGCTTGTTCCGTGTCTTCCGCCGGCCCACCTCCGGCTCCACAGCGCCCAGAGGGCCAGCAATGCGGCGGCTTGCAAGAGTACTTCGGTGCCGCCAAGCACCTTTCGATAGTAGATAAAGCTCCAGTCGGCAGCGAGTGCCAGGGCAGCTACACCTCCTGCGATTTCGGAGCCGTGTAATGAGAGGAACCGGTGGTAGAGCATCAGTAGCAATCCACCCAGAAGCACATGGAGGACGACCACTGATGTTCTTGAACCGGTGACCGCGTATAGAAGTTGTGCAGGCCAGTCGGCCACCGCGCCGGTGTAGCTGTTTACAGCGAGAGGGATGGCAAGGGGGCCCACCTGAATGCGTTCAAGAGGCCGGGTTTGAGAGGCCACAAATGGACCCATGGTTTGCCCATCCCCCATTACAGGGGCGTTGTCGTTCCAGTCCAGGACTACTGGAGGGGGGCTGGGGCTGGCCCAGGTGGCTGTGACCTCGCCCACGACTCCTACGCCGGTCACGGTGTTTATGGCCAACGCGATGTACACAACGCCTGCCAGGAGTAGCGACAGGCTTATACGCGAGAACCCTTCCGTTCGCTTCAATCCGAAGCGTCCAGCTGGATGGTCTCTTCCCAGGCCACGAACCGACTATCGATACTGGCCTGGTGAGCCCGCTGGATGGCCTCAAGGCCGATGGGGTGATTTTCAGGCTTTCTGAGCTTGATTTCGTACAGGCGTCGGTAGGCCTCATCCGGCCACACTTCGACGCGGGCGTGCACGGAATGAGCTCGATCGTGGCGATCCAATTCGTAGTTCAGACTGTGGGATTCTCCAGGCATCAGGCGGGTATCGAACCGCTCTACCTTGAGGTTGGGGCTGACATATCGGGCAATCGCATCGGTTCGTTTCGTCTTCTTCAGGGCTTGGCCTTGGGCGTCGAGTTGCTCCACTATAAGCGTGAACTGGGGTGTGGTGTAGGTGGGCATGCGATGGCCCGTCCCCGTGTTCTCCACACTTAGTGAGCCCTGGATACGGCCATCCTTTTCGATCAGATCTGTTGTTGCGGTGAAGCCGGACTTCACCATCTCGTGATCATGCACGCCCTTGAAGAGGTGCCTGCCTTCCGGCATGTGACAGCTTTGGCAGGTGACTCCTTCGGCAGCGTATGGCGTTCGACGCCACTCCTCATACGTTTCCTGAAAACGCTTGCCTTCCAGTCCATCACCTTTGCGGAAGTCATGGCAGCCATAACAGAAGCGCGAGTCTTTGAATTCGTCGCGAGCGGTGTATCCGCCGTGTGGTGCGTTCTCGATGGGGGGGTTTTTGCCCTCGGGCCCGAAACGCTCATGGGCCCGGACATGGCATCCTCCGCAGGTGAGGCCCTTGTCTCGGAGTTCTGGGTCGTAGGCAGGGTTTTCCACGCCATCTTCCACGAAGGGGTATTGCTCGGAGAGGGGGGCGTGACAGCGATTGCACTGCCGGACCTTCTTGTCGTTTTTTCCGTCCCAGTCCACCAGTTGACCGAGGACTCCATCTCCCATTCCCAGGGCATGCCAGCTCTCCTTCCAGTCAGCGTATTGAGTGGGGTGGCACAGGCCGCAGGATTCGGGCTGAAGAGAGGCAGTGATTTCAGGCCATCCCTCAGGCGGGTCTCCTTGGGGATCGGCCGGTGCGGTGAAATGGTTGTCGAGCCATTCGCTATCCAAGAAGGGAGTCTGCTCCTCCAGGTCCGATAGCGGGACGGCATGAAGGTCCGCAGCTTCTGCGGGCAGAATGACGCGTTGCTTCTTCTTGTTGGGCTTTGGTCCCCAGCGTTCCACTGCCACGAATCCGGCCACGATGGCTAGCAGGACAGCAACGATAGGAAGAAGACGGTTCATTTCAGAGTCCTGGAGAATTGGAGTACCACCCATATACGCAATGAAGCCCCCGGTTGCGAACAACCGGGGGCTTCAAAGTTTAGCTATTGGCTGGTTTAGCCTTCGCAAGCGTTGCAAGCGTCACATGCGTTGCATGCGTCGCAAGCGTTACACGCGTTACACGCGTCGCAAGCGTTACACGCGTTACACGCGTCGTCGCCGCTATCTGCACCACTGTCGTCCGAAGCCGGGCAGGCTGCGAGGGCCAGGGTGGAAGCTGCTGCTGCGATAACCATAAGGGACTTCTTGTTGCTCATGAGCGTATCCTCACTTTTCTTCTTGCTGTTTATAGACACAACTGGATCCTGTTGTGCCCGGGTATTCCCGACCGAAAGCCGAGAAATCTGCTTATAGTGCGTCTCCTCCACAGAGCCGCATTAAAATCTGGATAGATTTCAGTGGAGTTTAGCAGTATCGCTGGACTTGTCAATGCATGGAGTTCGGTTCCTATCGTTCTCTTGGGCTACGATAGAGCCTCCAATGAGAGCTTCCATGGGCCAAATATTGCGTTTTGAGGGCCTCCCGAGATGGTCTGCGTTGACGCTAATCGTTGGGGTTCAGTGTGTTCTGGTGCTGTTGTTGGTGTTGGATTGGCGGCTACCGTTTGCGCTGGTGTTGGGAGGACTTGGGGTAGTTGCCGGTATTCGTTGGCCATTGGTGGCTGTAGGTCTGGTGATTGGAGGCCGGATTCTCTCTACGGGCTCGATGTCCTGGTTGCGAGTCGGAGGGCTGAACATAGGACTGTTTGAGCCCATGTTGTTTTTGGGTCTCACGGTGCTGGTGGCGCATGCGGTGGTACAGCGCCGGGCCGTGCTGTCTTCGTTTCCTTGGCGGGCGCCACTTCTGGTATTTTTGGCGTGGCAGGTGTTGTCTCTGAGCTGGTCACATCGGTTGGGCTCGGGCATTCAAGATCTTGTGGCGGTCGGGGTCATCCTAGTGACTTCTACCGTTCTTCTGGCCTTTGTTCGGAGTTGGGATGACTTTCGGGTCACGGCACTGACGTGGGTGGGAGCCTCATTGCTACTGGCTTTGTTGTCGGTGACTACCGATTTCAATCAGGTGGCAGACACAGGCAAGGTGTGGGAGATCGCGGCTCGAGGCGGAAGAGAGACGGGTCTGGGACAGCAGCCCAACTGGTTTGCCATGAACCTGATGTTTTCGATCTTGTTGGCGTTTGGGCTGGCGCTGACGGAGAGGAGATGGGTGTGGCGGTTGGGTTTGGTGGCTGCTGGAGTCCTGATTTTCTTTGCACAGCTTCGGTCGGGTTCGCGAGGTGGAGCCTATTCGATAGTTATCGGTGCGCTGCTTGTCGGTTGTGCCAAGCCCTTGTTTCGAAAGTGGGTGTTGCGCATTGGGGTGGTAGGGGTGGCGCTGTTCGCGGCGGGGATCTTGTTTGGCGAGGAGTCCACCCGTAAGGGCTTCATGCGTATCTGGTTGAATATCGGGAACCTCTGGAGGTCGGATGTACGAGCCCGGAGTTGGTGGGTTTGCATCCAAATGCTTCAGGACACCTGGGGGCTTGGAATCGGGCCCGGAAGTTTTGCAGCGCTTCTGGAGCAATACGACTGGAAACTCTACAGTTCGGTTCATCGCTATCCCCACGGCATTTTTTGGGGACTCATGGCTCATTATGGGTTGGTAGGCATTGGACTGGCTAGCTGGGGTCTGTTCGCGGTGTCCAGGATGGCTCGTGCCTTCCTGGTGCGGGTGCGAGGTACACCCGCAGAGGTTTTTGCCTGGGTGATGCCGGCCACCCTGGTGGGCTACGTCGCCTGGTCATTTGTCGAGTTCAATTTTGATGACAAGCCCTTCTGGGAGTACCTCGCCTTGTTTACCGCGCTATGCATGGCTGACCTCCCAGGTAAGACCGAACCGGGAATCGAGTTGGAGACAGAACGTTGAGTATGGTGGACTTGGGGCTGTGGTTGACTGCAGGCGTGTTGCTTCTTGTGGCCGGGTGGAACACCCTGCCGCGCCCACCTGAACTCAACTGGGAGCTTTATTTCAAGGTGGTCATCACCTCGCTGATTCGCGGAGAGATCGAGTCGAAGGAGGGCACCGCGGATGAGTGGTTTGCCCGCGGTCGTGCGTTGGCTTGGTTTCACCCCGGAGCCCGAGACCTGGAGCTTAAGATCACTGCGCCGGAGTCCTATGAGGTGAGCACGCCTGCGATCGAGGGGGAGCGGGGATTGGTTGAGGCGTTGCTGGCGCTGAAGAGTGTTCGAGAGCGCTTGGAGCACACGTTTTCTGTGGGTAGTGCGGATGCTGTGCTCTACGAAGACCCCGCCCTGCTGGGGGGAGACTATGACCCGAGAAGCTCCATTGGTACGGAGGCGGATTGGGAAGCTGTTGCGCAGTGTTCCTCAGGCCTGGTAACGGCGCTAAGACGGCGGCATGAGCATTTGCGTTGGGTGGTGATGGGCGGGGAGCCGTTGCAGGTGGAAGCGTTGGCTGGTTTGTTGGGAGAGGACCGGGTGATTCACCTGTCCGAAACAGATCCGGAATCTGCTGAATCCGAACTGGAAGGCTTTTTGCAGCACCGGTCTGACCGATTGGTTTTACTGGCGTTCGGTGTAGGAGCGGAGCTGGCGGTGCGTATGATGCACGCCAGCCCAGGGCTGCGAGACCGTGTATTGGCGGTCGTGGGGGTGGGTGCTGCGCTTGGAGGCGAAGCCGCGATCTGGCTCGGTGAGGAGTTCGGTCACCAGTCAATGGACACGGAGATCTCTCGTCTGACTTCCTGGTTTCATGTGGCGTTTGTAACGCCGGACGTGCTGCCAATCGGAGATGCGGATCGGCCTCTTACAGATACCCGTTGGCCTCAGCCACCAGTGCCCTCAAGTGGGCGCAATGCCATTGAATCCATCGACTTGGGAGTGCTGCCGGGTCCGGCTTCGGAATACCCTCCGGAGTTATTGATCCGCTCGCTCGTGGTCACCGTGACGGCACGCCTTGGCACCGGTTAGGGATTAGGCCAAGGTAAGGAGACGGCATGGTGAACCGGCTGACATGGGCTGTATTTTGTTTCGTAAGTGCTTGTACGGCGGGTCCAGGTGGTTCATCGGGACGTGTGAGTGTCGAGGTGGTCTCTCCAGCGCCCGGTGAGGTCTACACCCAGGGTGAAGCCGTGTTTTTAGAGGCCAGTGCCACCGAACTTGATGGCGGAGTTGCTGAGGTGGATGGATTTACCTGGTCTGTGGTGGATGGGGACTGGCTTGAAGAGGGCAACGCCTTTTCTGTGACGGACCTTCCGGTTGGACAGATCACCTTGGAAGCCAGCGCGAGCGTGGGGGGGCGGCCTGTCTTGGATACGGTATCCATCACAGTGGCCAGCAATCAGCCGGAAGGCGCTTGTGATGACGGACAAGACAATGATGGAGATGGGTTGAGCGATTGTGATGATGAGGACTGCGCGGACCGAGATTTCTGTGCTTGGCCTACAAGCCTCTCCCACACCGGGGTGTTCGATTTCGATGCGAGCTTCCTGGCCGAACTGGCGGGATACCCCTCTTGTACGGTTGCGTTCAATGCTGCATTGGAGCGGGTTCGTGGGCCAGGCGAGTGTCCGAACTGTGACCGGACCTTTGGGGGGGCAGCGAACTACACGGAGAATTCCTGTCCGGGTGACTCCGGCGACCTTCCCGGTGAACTGAGCTACGGTGTGGTGTTCACCTCGGAAACCGAGTGGTCGATTTGGGCTTCCGATGGCAGTTCCTGGGGAGAATCCGGTACGGCCACTGGAGGAAGCGGCAGCTTTACGCTCTATCGGGAGGACCCCGTTGAGCATGACGGCCAGGATGGAGGCACGCTCATGACCACCTTGACCTTCACGGACAACTAGCCGCGTGGTTACCCTCGATCTGCTCTTGGGGTTTGGTCGTGTCGGCCTGTTTGGGTTTGGGGGTGGGCCGGCCATGCTGCCCCTGATTCAGGGGGAGTGTGTCACGCGTATGGGCTGGATTTCCGAGGCTGAGTTTCTGGATGCTTTGGCCATGTGCAATGCGCTACCTGGCCCCATTGCGATCAAGCTGGCGGCTCTGGTTGGCTACAAAGCGGGCGGGGTCGCCGGGGCTTTCGCAGCGCTGGTGGGGGTTTCTGCTCCGGCAGTGCTCTTGATGAGCGCACTCTCGGCACTGTATTTCCGACATCGAGAACACCCGGCTGTTGTCGGCGCGTTGCAGGCTGTCAGGCCGGTCGTTGTGGGGATGTTGGCCTGGGTGGTGGTTTCCTTGATTCCGACGGGAGTGACTGGCCGAGGGAGCGCTGCTCTTGCGGTGGTTGCGTTTGGTGCGCTGGCATTAGGGGTACACCCGGCCGTTGTGGTGGCTGTTGCGCTAGGGGGTGGCGCTGCTTTTTTTAGGGGGTGACTTGGACTTCAAGGCCGTTGCGGACGGCGGTTTCCGAGATTTCCAGGGCAAGAGGGGCTTCACCTGTGACGTTGAGCCAGGCCTCAGATTGGCTGGCCGGGCTCTCGGCAGATGTCCATACGGGGACGTTGAGGTGCCACATCCCCGTTGGGTCCGTCTCGGTCACGGTTTGCCATGCATGCCATTGGCCGAGCCATTGAATGGGTAGGGAGAGCTCCACTGTGGCTCCTGGAGTGGCCTGCCCCTGAAGGCGGGCCCCTTTGACCCGCTCGAATACCCACGCTCCGGGCAGTTTCGGTGAAACCCGGGGATCGGGGCGACTGGCCGCGTAGACTGGAGAAAGCCCTGCCACTGCATTCATGCCCAGTCCAGCACTGCCAGCAAACCGGAGCCGATCGAGGGGGGCGCCCGGGTCTGTAAAATCATCTGCGGCCACGATCAGGTAGCGCAGTTGGTGCTCATCCATGTAGTTCAGCAGGTCGCTTGTAGAGCCTTTGAGCATCCGCTGCGTAAACAGGTAGCGGTCTACGCCTCCGGCGTAGGTTCCGAAGTTTCCGATGTTGGAGGGGCGTTTTCCGAGCACGTTTACCCAGTGGCCGTGCCGCCAGGTGCCTGCGATGCCCCATGCTGGCTCGGTTGGGTCTACGGCTTGGGTGCCTTGTGCGATCCACTGATACGCTTCGAAAACCCAGGGGGCTCGGTTCTGGCGGGTTTTGGGGGCGACATAGGCGGCTTCCAACTCCTGGGGAGTGCGAGCCGTGAGACACAAGGCGATCAGGGGGGCCCAGGGAGTCCAGCGTGCGAGTGAAGCACCCACGACGACCGCCATGATTGGAGCCAGTGTCCAGCCGAAACGGTTTTGCAGCAGTACGAGCACCAGACAGCCGATGGCCGCCAGCCAAACCAGTCTTTCTCTGGGCGCTGTTGTGGTTCTCGCCAGATGAACAATGCAGGCCGGTAGAATGAACAGCCCGATACCCAGTAGCCGCCAGGCTCTTTCCCAGCTGGAAAACGCAAAGAAGTCGGGAGCAAACAGGGGCTGCATCTCGGTGACGGTTGCCAGCCAGGGGTCACCGGTGGTCAGCCACTCGCTGAACCCGTGTCGGGCTGCGCTGGCCAGCAGTAGTGCCCCAGCGAGAAGTACAAGGCCCTCCACAAGGGTGCGCAAAGAGGGGTTTTTTGTGTGTTTCAGCCGGAGTAACCAGTGACCCCCACTCGCGGCGAGCAGGATTGCTAGGGGGTGGAACAGCGACAGGCGTGCGTAGTCCAACAGGTTTCCCGCCTGGCTCCCGCAAACCAGCGCGACAGGTAGGGCGGCCAATGCTCCCAATGCAATACCGGAGAGCCCGGAGCGGGGGGGGGCTTCTGAATGGAACAAGTGCGCCAGAACCCAGGCTGCAGCGCCCAGGATGACGTAGATGAACCCGCCAACCCAGACGAGCGTGGCGCCAGCAGACCAGAACGCGATGGCTCGACGGCGTGGAGCAGGACTGGCCAGGGTGAGCACAAGCCCGCTGAGGAACAATCCTTCTGGACCGCTATGATCGGGTCTTGCAAATTGCGTGGCGGCGACATGTTGAGGAACGAGCGCGGCGCATAGGCCGGCTGTTGCGGCGGCTCGGGCGCCGAATAGTTGCCAGGTGCCTCTCATCACTACAAAGACCGTGAGAACCCCGATCACCAGCGGAAACAATGCCAGCCCCACCTGAAACCCGAATGAATCGGAGTTGAAGCCTCCACAGAGCCAGGCAAAGAGTGCCAGGCACGCATTCCAACCAGGAGCCCAAGGAAAAATTGCGCCTTCTGGAAACCCGAGGAAAGGGTCGTGGAGAGGAGGCCATGGGAACTGTTCGATCCACGCCATGGCTCGGCGGGTATGCATCGCAGCGTCAGCATCTGCGGCGATTAATAGGCCTTCATCCAGGTCTGGAAGATCGGCTCCAGAAGGCTTGGGAAAGGAGAAGTGAGCGCTTGGTTTGGACAGTCGAACTGCGATTGCGAGCACAAGGATCGACATTGCGGCCGTGCGCCATCCAGGACCCGGGTTAGGTTTCAAACGCTTCGCCATGTCACGCGTCATTGACGATCCCCTGCTTTCAATCGTCATCCCCGTTTACAACGAGGAGCGGTTCGTTGAGGCGTTGATTCGCCGGGTTGCCGAGCAGCCATGGCGTATGGAGATCCTCGCGGTCGATGATGGGAGTGATGACGATACCCCATCCAGGCTGGAGGCTTTGTCGAAAGAACTGGACTCCCTTGTGGTTTATCGCCATGAAAAGAATCGTGGAAAGGGGGCAGCCGTCTGCACTGCCCTGGCTCATGTGCAGGGCGATGTGGTGATCATCCAGGATGCTGACTTGGAATACGACCCGAGGGAATACGAGGTGTTGTTGGGGCCTATTCTGGATGGTCGGGCGGATGTGGTGTTTGGCAGCCGTTTTCTGGGTGGTCCTCATCGGGTGCACAATTTTCACCACTACGTGGCCAATCGTCTGTTGACGACCATGTCCAACCTCCTGACCAACCTCAACCTCACGGACATGGAAACCTGCTACAAAGTGTTTCGGAAAGAAGTGGTGGACGAGCTTAGGCTGCGCTCCAACGGGTTTGGTTTCGACCCTGAGTTTACCGCCCAGGTCGCCGACATCGGTTGTCGGATCTACGAGGTGCCGATCTCCTACTCGGGACGGGACTATTCCGAAGGCAAGAAGATTGGATGGAGGGATGCGTTTGTGTCTCTTGGGGTCATCCTGACGGCCCAGAAGCGGTACCGGAAACACCGAAGATGATTGAGATGGGCCGTTCAGCCTTGGAGCAATTCTGGCTCGCCGACGATCTCGTCTTTCTCAATCATGGCTCCTTTGGGGCGTGCCCTCGTGAAGTACTTGCTGCCCAGGATCACTGGCGAGTGCGCTTTGAGACCTCGCCGATTCATTTTGTATTGGAAGAGCTTGGGGGGCTGCTTAGGCAGCGGGCCGAGCTTCTGGGGCAGCACATCGGAGCGCGTGGGGAGGACCTGGTGTTCGTGGAGAACGCGACCACCGGTGTGAATACAGCCATTCAGGCTGCTGGTATTCAACCAGGAGACGAGGTGGTCCTGCTGGACCATGCCTACCCAGCGGTGGTCCATGCGGCACAGCATGCGTGTTCTACGGTTGGCGCCCGCTTGGTTCATGCGTCACTTCCGTTCCCCTGCCCGGGCCCAGAGGCTGCGTTTGAGGTGCTGGAGAAGGCGCTTTCACCCGCGACTCGCTTGGTCATCATCGACCATGTGACTTCGGCCAGTGGTTTGGTTCTTTCGTTGGCGGGACTGATTCAACGCTGCAGGGAGCAAGGGGTGCTGGTGTGTGTAGATGGCGCTCATGCTCCCGGCATGCTGCCATTGGATCTGGAGGGCGTTGGCGCGGACTGGTACACCGGTAACTGCCACAAATGGCTCTGGGCTCCAAAAGGCTGTGCGTTTCTATGGACTCGCCCCGAGCGGCAGGCTCAGACTCATCCACGGGTCATTTCTCTGGGCTATGGGCAGGGGTATACGGCCGAGTTTGACTGGACGGGCACCCGAGATTTCAGCGCTTGGTTGGCCTTGGAAGCCGCGCTTGGTTTTCACGAGCGAATCGGTGCGGACAGGATTCGGAAGCACAACCATGACCTGGTGATGTGGGGGGCTCAGCATCTGGCCCGAACCTGGTCAGTTGAGCTTCCGGCTCCGGAGAGCATGATCGGGTCTCTTGTGACGCTTCCATTGCCCGTGTTGGGGGAGGCGAGCGTGGAGCGGGGATTGGAGATCCGCAGAAAATTGTATGAGCAACACCGGGTCGAGGTACCGGTCCATCCCATTGGGGACCGGCTTTGGGTTCGGATCTCGGCTCAGATATACAACGAGCAAGAGGACTATCGAGTGCTCGCAGAACGGCTGCCCAGCGTACTCTGAGGAACTATTCAGGGCGGGGGCCGAACTGGATGGCTCCCTCAGGCAGGAAATACAGAATGGCCATTTCGCCCCCGGTCACGGTGGGTACATGCCAGCTTCCAGGTGCTTTTACGACCCAGCCTGGGGGTTCTCCGTCAAAGCGGGGGTCACCGGAGAGAGCGAAGCAGAGGTCGATCTCTCCCGTTGGGTGGGTGTGCCCAGGCCCGGGGCCGGTCATGTGTACGGCATCGATGGAGAACCCAAGACTGGCCTCGACGGCTTTGGACAGGCGCCCATATCGCATGCCTTCTTCGCCGCGGGGGGTCAGTTCACCGTTGTTGATGCCATGAACCACCAGGGATTTGATAGTCCGTAGGAGTTCGCTTTCGATGGGCAGTGTCGCGTTGAGTTCCTCGGCTGTGGAGGGAGCTGAAATGTCGACACTGGCGATGTGTTGAAGAATCGGACTCAGGGCTTCCAATAGGGATTGGGACATTGGTGTTCTCCGTATGCAGCCTGTCCCAGTAGCGGGACATTGACAAATTGTCGCGCGAAACTACGGCATCCACAGACCAATTGACAAGTTGTCTCGACCGAGGGCTTGAATGGCCTGAAAACCACCCTGGTTACGCGGCATGGAATTTGCATTATAGAACCTGCCTGACCATGAAAACTATCCTGAACAATGTTCTCAACGTATTTCGCTCCCGACGTGTATTGGCGGGTCTGGGGGTCGTGACGTTGGCCTCCGTGTTGTCGGGCGTGGCGTTGTCTCAACTGTTGGAGGCGAAGCTCGCTCTTCCGGACGGTGCTGTTCTGGAGGAAGTGGAGGTGGTGGCTGAGGAACAGCCTGAACGCCCCCGTCCTGCGGCGCCTAAGGGGCGAGTCAATCGCACCAAGGAGTTCTATTCACGTCCGATTCTGGCGCGAAACCTCTTCGACCCGGATGCGGTGGCCGTTGTGGAAACGGTGGACACGGAAGATGGGAGGCCCACAGACCTGGAGGTACGCCTACTGGCGACAGTGGTGGCGGTGCCTGTGGACTACTCTTCCGCGTTGATCGTCGAAGACAAGCGGGGGGCCAGAGCTCGCGGCTATGGCGTGGGCTACTCGCTGTTGGGCCAGGGTGTGGTGCATGCCATTGAGAAGAAGCGGGTCATTATTCGCCGCACCAATGGGGACATCGAGTACCTCGACATGAGCGATGAGAAAGGAAAGCGCGACCGTCCCGCGGACAAGGGGGCTGCGGACGGAGAGGTTCAGCGAGACGGCGACAACTTCACCGTAGAGCGCTCACTGTTGGATGACGCCATGGAAAACATGGACAAGCTCGCCACACAGGTGAGAGTGGTACCCCACAAGGGCAGTGGCGGGGAAATCGATGGCTATCGCCTCTCGGCGATTCGTCGGGGCACGCTCTTCGACAAACTTGGAATCAAGAACGGAGACATTGTTCACACGGTCAATGGCCAGGCGCTGACCAGTACTTCGGAGGCCATGTCGGCCTACCAGGGGCTTCAGAACGACTCTTCATTCACCTTTGAAATTACGCGTCGGAACAAGAAGAAGACGCTCAGCTACCAGATTCGCTGACAGGGAGCAGACGTGAAAACCAGGACCAACATAAAGTGGCTGATGCAGGCCAGTCTAGTGCTGGCTGCAATGGCTTTGGCTGGCCCACCCGCCATGGCGGACGACGATGACAAACCCATTATTGGTGGGCCGGTTGGCCGGTTACCGCTGCAGCCGGGACTGACTCCCGGAGCTATTCCTCCCAGGCCGATGCCGGCCAGGTCAGGAGGGGCTGGCGGAGATGAGGGGGGTGACGGTCCGGCCGGGCCATCGGCGGGTGGAAGCAAGGGTTCCAGCAGTTCCAATAGTGGTTCGAGCAGTTCATCCAGCAGCTCGAGTTCTTCCAGTCGTTCGGGGAGCACGGGCTCTACAACTCCGAAGCCCACCAACCAAAGCAAGCCTCCGAAGCTTGGAAAAGACGCGAAAGTCACGCTCGACTTCGTGAATACCCCTCTTCAGGACCTCGTGAAGTTCATGGCTGAGATTACCGGCCGCAACTTCATTCTGACCGATGACCTCAAAGGTGAGATTACGATCATCTCTCACCAGATGGTTTCGCCTGCCCAGGCATACGAGGCCTTTCTGTCCGCGCTTGCGGTCAAGGGCTACACGACGGTTACCGTGGGCAAGATCACCAAGGTGATCAAGGATCGTGAGGCCGCTCAGAGCCCCTTGCGGGTCTACGATGGGGACACGATTCCCTACGTCGATAATTTTGTCACTCAGATCTTCCAGTTTGAAAACACGTCAGTGGGTGACATTTCCAGCGTGGTGAAGCAGCTTTCTGGCACCGCCGCCAACATCATTGCCTACCAACCCACAAACACGCTCATTGTGACGGACTCTGCAGTGAACATCCGACGGATGTGGAAGATTGTGAGCGAGTTGGATGTGGCTGCGCCTCGCTCCACGCTCAAGGTGGTTCCTATTCAGTACGCGGTGGCTGCGGATGTCGCGCGGATCATCTCGGAGATCTACGGTGTGCAGGGTGAGAACTCGTCTTCGAGTTCTTCCAGCTCCAACAACAGCAGCTCTCGCAAGCGAGCCAATGATCGCAAGCGGCGAAATCGCGCTCGGGACAACGATGCCGCTGGTTCCGCCACAGCGACGTCGGTGGGTGAGGGACGCTACATCTCAAAGATTCTGCCGGATGAGCGAACCAATTCACTCATTATTCAGGCCAACGAAACGGCTGTGGCCGACATTCTGAGCCTGATTGCCGAGTTGGATGTGGATGTGGACCCCTCTTCTCGTGGCCAGGTCCATGTCTACTACTGTGAGCATGCGACCGCACAGGATGTGGCCCAGGTGCTGACCAACCTCACCCAGAATTCCCAGTCCAACCGCAGCAACAGCCGCCGCCCCACTCCGAACCGGAACCGAAACGACCGGAGGCGTGGACCGGAAACCGGTGGGCCTAATG
>JAYZDK010000007.1:0-20479 GCA_036337845.1 Myxococcota bacterium
CGCGGCATAGGCGCGGTCCTGGCCTGGTCTGCATAGGGTCTTGTTCCGCAAAGCGGAGGGGGCTGGCTTTGTGCGACACCCGGATGGGTGAGGCTCGCCCTGCCTGATTCCTTATAAAAGCGACCCCTGGTAACCAGACCAGCGTTGACCGTTGTTGCGAGAGCCTTGTTCCGCACGAGCGGAGGGGGATAGCCGTAACCGGAAGCCATAAAGGCACCAGAGGGCTGAGTCCGATGGATTAAAGCGACTCTGTCAGACGAGTTGATGCTGAGTCTTGGTGATCGGGAGAACTCGGTTGCTCCATCCACACTCCTTTAGAAATATTTGTGCCTTGCTAACAAAATGACTGTAGCATTTCTCGGGACAATTCCAGAGCTTTTTTTGGGTTCCTCAAAAAAACCTATAAGTGTCTGGAATCCATTAGGTTTGGTGTTGCGTACAGCCGCTTTGACCGGTGTTTTTTCAGTGGGCGAATTGGACAAACAGGATCGGGATGTACGATAGGATGGCAAGCATCAGGCCCCGACGATGGATTCCGGGCAGGGGGGGCGTTTCCGAAGGGGTGTAAGTGGCCTTTACCCAGCCTGCTGTGATCAGCGCATAGGCCAGTATGGGGGCCATCCAGGGAAGCCTGTCCAGGCTCATCTCAAGAAGCTCCAAGACAGCGAGCGCTGCGACACCGACTCGAGCCAGAACTCCGAGAGAACGGCTGCGGCCCATGTGCATCAGCTCGTAGGCCGCCAAGGCGAGTGGGTGGAGTCCTACTCCTACGACCCATGCACCCAGCGGGCGGACACTGGGCGCTCGAGCTTGAGGGGATGGCTCGGGCAACTCAGACCTTGAGTTCGGTGGCTCTGCCCAAGGCGTGGCGGTAGCCTTCCAAGGCGGGTGTGACCTCGGCTTTGATAAAGGCATGCACCTGCTCGGGGGCCCGGCCGATAAAGGTCGATGGGTCGAGAAGGGTCTCGAGATCTCCGTGAATAGGAGCGTAGAGTTCGTCGGCTCGGATTCGGTCCAACAAGTCGTTGTCCTTGCCTTCTTGCTTGACCCGAGCGGCTGCGGCTTGGGAGTGTACTCGGATGGATTCGTGTACTTCCTGGCGGTCTCCTCCGGCGGTGACCATCGCCATAATCAGGTTTTCTGTGGCCATGAACGGAAGCTCCGAGGCGACTCGGCGGGCAATGGTCTGAGGATAGACCACGAGGCCTCGCGAAACGTTGAGCAGCGTTTCCAGGACCCCATCGGCGGTCAGGAAGGCGCCGGCCAATGTGATTCGGCGATTGGCCGAATCATCCAGGGTGCGCTCCATCCACTGAACGGACGCGGTCCAGGCTGCGTCTTGCGCTAGGGTGACCAGGTGGCGGGCCAGTGCGCAGATTCGCTCGGAGCGCATGGGGTTGCGCTTGTATGCCATGGCGGAGGAGCCAATCTGGTTGGAGCCAAAAGGCTCTTCGATTTCTTTGAGGTTTGCCAGGAGTCGAATGTCTGTGGCGAGCTTGTGGGAGCTCACGCCAAGGCCGGCGAGTGCGGCAAGCACGGTGTAGTCCACCTTCCTGGGGTAGGTTTGTCCGGTCACGCCGTATACGGAGTCAAAGCCCATCGCTTGGGTGACTTTCTCGTCGAGTTGTTGGACTTTTTCGTGGTCTCCGTCGAACAAGGCCAAGAAAGAGGCTTGGGTGCCTGTCGTGCCTTTGACGCCTCGGAACCGAAGCTGCTCCCGGACGCTTTCGAGTTGCTGGAGATCGGAGACGAGATCCTGAATCCACAGGCAGGTTCGTTTGCCTACGGTGGTCAGCTGGGCCGGTTGGTAGTGGGTGAAGCCGAGGGTGGGGAGCGAGGCGTTGTTCTCGGCGAACTCAGAGAGTGCTTCGATGACATTGGCGAGCTTGGGCAGCAGCAAGTCGAGCGCATCTCGGAGAATGATCAGGTCGGTATTGTCCCCGACGAAACAGGACGTGGCACCCAAGTGGATGATGGGTCGAGCCTCGGGTGCGATGTCTCCCCAGGCGTGGATGTGAGCCATCACGTCATGCCGGAGTTTCTTTTCGTAGACGGCTGCAGCGTCCAGGTCGATGTCTTCCAGGCTGCTGCGCATGTCGGCGAGCTGTGCATCGGTGATGGGCAGGCCCAGTGCTTGCTCAGACTCGGCGAGTGCGAGCCAGAGCTGCCTCCAGGTGCTGAACTTTTTCTGGGGAGAGAACAGGGCCGACATCTCTCTGCTGGCATACCGGGATGCAAGCGGGTGATCGGCAATCGTAGGGTCCATGAGGTCTCCTTGCGCCAAGGAGACCGTTTAACCCGAGTGGCCCCAGCGCAAGCACCACCTTTTCGGATAGGCAAACTTACGAAGGCGTTGGCGCCGGGTTGGCGCCGAGGTTGCTTAGTCGGAGGCGTTTAGGTGGCCTGCGTTGACCGCGAAAGTTCCGATGGGCATACACACCCCGCCTTCGGGTTCGCTGCAGGCTTGTACGGACCAGGTCCCGGCGCTCATGCCCTGGTTCAGTGCGATACCGATTCGGCCGTGACTCCGACCGATGTAGCATCGGTGCAGCCCGCCCCTGAGTTTGTTGGTGCATTCCATGGCGTTGAGTGCGGCTACTCCGTTCGCATCCAGCCACTGGAGGTACACCTTCTCTTGGATTGCGTAGTCGAACTGAACCCATTCGGTACTGTCTTTTGACCAGACCATCAGTGAGCCGTCGATCACTCCAATGTCCCAGGTAGTGGCCTCTTGTGGTTGGGCCTCTTCTTCAAGACTGCCCTGCTCATCTGCGAGGATTTGTGCGCCTTCAGGGTTTGATTCGACCGGGCTGGCTTCGGGTTCTGTGGAGGGAGCGCGGATCAGGAAGAGCGCCAAGAGGGCCACGCTTCCCGTTGCCACCACACGCATTCCGTATCGGCTCCAGCGTTTGAAACGCTTGACCCCTCGGCGCTGCTCGTAGGTTGCTCGCCAAGCAAACAAGGCGTCTTCGGCGTCGGTCTGTTGTTCGGTTCGGGTGTCGTCTGCGCTGGCATCCACCTCGGTGGACTGGGGCTCCAGATCTTCGAGAGGAGGTTGTGGCATGGGGGCATCCGTCGCTGAAGCTGCATCTGTATTCTCATACTTGTATATAGAGAAAGTCAAGTGACTTCAACTAGATTTAGACTAATCCATAGGGTATTCAATAGTCTATGGATTGACATGGCAAGTTCGTTGGCCGTCGCCATCCAGAGGCCCACATGCCGGAGAATTACATCCGGTGGGGGTCAGGAAAAGAACGAACTCCAAGCGTTGAGCTTAGAGGTCTTCGATGGGGTCGCCAGCTTCCGGTAGCGTTGGGTCGCAATACTGGATGTACCAACCCTTCTTCAGGAATCGGTTTTCATCATCCAGGGTCTCAGCGAACATGGGTAGATCCTCGTCCTTTTCGGCTTGGAGGAGCAAGGGGGTGGCCTGGAAGGTGTTTACGCACTCTTGGAAGCGGTCCTGTACAAGCACGTTGAGAGACGTATCGACGGCATCATGGCACTTCAGGTGTCGTCGCTTGGAGCCCCGATCACAAATCTTGAGCTTGGCCTCCGCGGAAAAGGCGGCCCAGAGGTTTTCTACGGATTTCCGTTTGTACACGCGGGCCACTTCTTTGGCCCTTTCGGTTTTGACGATCTGCTCATCGAGTGCCAGGACTGTGAGCTTGAGTTCGTTGAGGAGCTGGTCACGCTCGGTTTCCGCTTCTTCCAGACGGGTTTTCAGGTCCTCGATCTCGGCTTCCATAGCCTTCCATCGAACGGCAGCAGCGTTTCGGCGCTTCTCGTCTTTGATTTCTTTTTCTTGGTAGCGGCCCAGTTCTTCTTCTCGTGCTCCCAGAAGTGCTTTGAGGTTTTCTACCTCGGTTTGGATTTCTTGAAGTTGCTCGCGCTCAGATTTGGGAGGAGGCTCATCTTCGGTGGCTGTATCGATCTCGGCCACGGGGGCAGGCTCGGGGGCAGGCTCCGGGCTTGGGGCGTGAAGAAGATTACTAAGCAGGAAGCCGACAGCGAGAGATAGGACTACAAGGATGCTTGGCCAAAGCCAGGAGGGCGGACCCTTTTTGACGGGATATTCGTCGAACTCATCGATCATTGTTGGACCTCTTGATGCGAGGACCGCCCTTTAGTCGCCTAGAACACTTCTAACCATGAGCTTATGGTCAACTTTCCTGAACAAACGTCGGTTCTCACAGTAGGAGATGAGGCTTGCCTCCTCCAGGGGGAGAATGCTGACGGAATGCGTAAGCTGCTCGCGAGCCACGCCGCAGAGGTGGGGCTTGTCTATATGGACCCGCCCTTTGATACCGGTGCTCACTGGAGAATGGCCCAGACGGGGGAGGTTGCCTACACCGATCGATTTGAGGGAGATGAGTACCTCCGCATGATGCGTGAGCGCCTGGTGCTGGTGCATGAACTCCTGGCTGAGAATGGAAGTTTGCTGCTGCACTGCGATGCGCGGCGGGTGCATCACCTGGCGGTGCTCTGTGATGAATTGTTTGGGGAAGGGGCTCGAGGGGCTGACTCGGGAGCCCCCGGGTTTCGGAACGAGATTGTGTGGCTTTATGGGTTGGGGGGGTCCAGTCCTCGCTACTACCCTCGCAAGCACGACACGATTCTCTGGTACTCCAAGGGTCGAGACTGGGTGTTTACTCCACCCCAGATTCCAGCGCGTTCAAATCGAATGAAGGGCCAGATGAAGAAGTGTCCTGACTGGTGGGAGATACCCACGCTGAACAACATGGCCAAGGAACGCACGGGCTATCCGACCCAGAAACCCGAAGCGCTTCTGGAGCGGATTGTTGGGGCACACTCCATGCCAGGCGACCTGGTGGCGGATTTTTTCTGTGGCTCGGGGACGACGCTCGCAGTGGCGGCGAGGATGGGGCGCAGGTGGATCGGTTGCGATGCCTCGGCTCAAGCGATTGAGATTGCTTCCACTCGGCTCCGTGCTGCGGGCATAGAGCACCGGGCAATTCGGGTGTAGCAGGGTTATCCGCCTCCATCTCAAGGAGCGGAGAAGACCATGCCACACCCCAAGGTTGAAGCCGTAGCGATTCGTGCCCGGTCCCAGATGGAATCCACCCTGCAGCGTTTGGTGGAGTACCTGCGCTATCCAGCGATTTCTTGTCAGCCTGAAAATGCTGACGATGTCATTGCCTTAGCGGAGCGGATTCGAGAGGACCTTGAGTCGCTTGGTTTGAAAAACGCTCGGGTGCTCACAGTGGAGGGTGCGCTTCCGATTGTGGTGGCGGACTGGCTGCTTGCTGGGGCAGATAAGCCCACCGTGCTTATCTATGGGCACTTGGACCTTCAGCCTGTGAACGAGCCTGAGTGGCGGACCGACCCACATGTGGCCACACGGGTGGGCGATAGGCTCTACGCTCGGGGAGCCGCTGACGACATGGGGGGCTGGGTTTCTCATCTTGCAGCCCTTCGGGCCTGGCTGGAAGAAACAGGCGAGATTCCCTGCAATATTCGCTTGGTCATTGAAGGCGAAGAGGAGATTGGGTCACCCAACCTTGAGCGGTACATGGATGAATACCCGGAGGAGTTTGATTCGGATGCCATGGTTCTGACGGACTGTGAGAATCCTTCGACCGAGGTTCCTGGGTTGACTGTGAGCTTGCGCGGCTTGCTCGAGGTGGAGCTTGTGTGTGAAGCGCTGGAGGCTGATGGCCATTCGGGGCTTTGGGGCAACATGGTGCCGGATGTTTCTACGGCCTTGATGCAGTTGGTTTCTCGGCTTGTAGACTCCGATGGTCGGATGCGTGTGGGGCGTGTCGAGGTACCGTCGGAGTGGAGTGAGGCTGCTTGGAATGTACCGCTGACTGCAGATGTCATCCGAACGGGGGCTCACCTGGTTCAGGGCGTGGATCCGATTCCAGACCGAGGTACACCTCCAGCAGAATGGATGTGGCGACAACCGGCCCTGACCGTAGTGGCTACGACCTTGCCCAGTCCGGAAGTCAAGAAGAACGCGCTTCGCAGATCTGCGTCGGCGATTCTCTCGGTTCGATTGGCGCCGGGACAGACGGCCGAGGAGATGCTCACGATTCTCAAGGCGGTACTGCTGGTAGAGCCCCCCGGAGGGGTCAAGGTGAGCTTGAAGGAAGAAGGCTGGTCGGGAGAGGGATGGCTCTACACTCCCAAGGGAGCGGCTTTCGAGGCAGCTGATCGTGCCTATGAGAAGGCCTGGGGGCACAAGCTTGTGGAAGTGGGGGTTGGGGGTTCCATTCCGTTTGTGGCTCTTTTCGGACGCCGATATGGGGACCTCCCACTGATTCTCAATGGAGTGATGGACCCGCAGACCACAGCGCATGGGCCCAACGAATCCCTGCACTTGGGGGTGTTTGAGAAGGCCATTGCGGCCAATGTCTACCTGTTCGATGAACTCGGTGCGCTGGGTAAGGCCGGGCTCTCCTAAGAGACTTCTACGGGCTCTTTTTCGGGAGCCTCGGACTCATCAGAATCTGGAGCGATAGGGCCAGTGATCTCTCTTCCTGGAAACCGGAAGGTGAGTTCGTCTCCATTTTCGGTCACGTCTACCTGTACGCGACCTCCTTGCTCCAGTCGTCCAAAGAGGATTTCGTCAGCCAGGGGCTCTTTGAGGTGCTCGTGTAGCACTCGGCCCATCGCTCGGGCGCCATATCGGGCATCGTACCCACGCTCCCCGAGCCAGGCTCGGGCGGCCTCGGTAAGGTCGAACGTCACATCACGCTCATCGAGTTGCTCTTCGAGTTCCATTACGAACTTGTCTACGACTCGAAGAATTGCGGCCTGTGCGAGCTTGTCGAACCACACCACGGCGTCGAGGCGATTTCGGAATTCCGGCGAGAAGACGTTGTTGAGTGCGGAAGATGCCTTGTCCGAGTTGCTGCTGTCTACGAAGCCCACGCTTCCACGCCCAAGCTCACGGGCGCCAGCATTGGTGGTCATGATCAGGACTACGTTTCGGAAGTCGGCTTTGCGGCCTTGGTTGTCCGTGAGGGTGGCGTGGTCCATGACCTGAAGCAGAACGTTGTAGAGGTCCACGTGGGCTTTTTCGATTTCATCGAGAAGCAGAACACACTGCGGGTTTTTGACCACAGCATCGGTAAGCTGTCCGCCCTGATCGAACCCCACGTAGCCTGGAGGAGCACCAATGAGTCGAGACACCGTGTGCTTTTCCATGTACTCGGACATATCGAACCGGATGAACTCCACCCCCATACAGAAGGCAAGCTGTTTGGCCAACTCGGTCTTTCCTACGCCGGTGGGGCCTGCAAACAGGAATGAACCGACAGGCTTCTCGGGGTGTCCCAAGCCAGCACGGGACAGCTTCACGGCCTTGGATACCTTCTCCACGGCCTCGTCTTGACCGTAGATCAGAGCCTTCAGTCGGGCTTCCAGGTCCCCGAGTTGCTTTCGGTCAGAGGACGATACGCTTCGGGCTGGTACCCGGGCCATTCGGGCGCTTTTGGTTTCGATGCGGTCCGCATCGACGGTGTTTTCCTCGGGCAAGAGTCGGGCTTCGGCACCAGACTCATCCATGACGTCTACTGCAGAGTCAGGTAGCTGTCGGTCTCTGAGGTGGCGGTGGGCCAGTCTTGCGGCGGCCAGAAGAGCTCCATCTGTGTATTGAATCCCATGATGGGATTCATAGTTGGCCTTGAGCCCCGCCAGAATTTCTACGGCTTCTTCGATGCTGGGTTCCACAACCGTAAGGGTCTGGAATCGACGAGACAGCGCCCGGTCGTGTTCAATCGATGCCCGATAGTCTTTGTGAGTTGTGGAGCCAATGCATCGGAGTTCGCCATTTGCCAGCGCGGGTTTAAGCATGTTGCTGGCGTCCATGTGACCACCCGAGGTGGAGCCAGCGCCAACGACGGTATGGATCTCGTCGATGAACAAGATGGAATCCTCGTCTTCTGACAAGGCGCTCACCACCCCTTTGAGTCGCTCCTCAAAGTCTCCTCGAAAGCGGGTTCCAGCCAACAGGCCCCCAAGATCCAGAGAGTAGATCCGCGCGTCTTTCAGCAGTTCGGGGACTTCCCCTTCGTGGATCCGCAGGGCTAATCCTTCTACGATCGCGGTCTTTCCGACGCCGGGTTCTCCCACCAGCAATGGGTTGTTCTTTCTTCTTCGGGCAAGAATATGAACAATCCGATCCAACTCTTCCTGGCGTCCAATGAGGGGGTCGATATGCCCCTCGGCTGCTCGTGCCACAAGTTCGGTACAGAAGCTCTCCAGTGCGTCTCCTTGGGAGGCTTCCGGGTCGTCTTCTGTCTCCATGCCCTGGTAGACAGAGGGCTTTCCGATCTTGGAGATGCCATGAGCCACAAAGTTCATGACGTCCAGCCGGCTGACTCCTTGATTCTGTAGCAGGTAGATCGCTCGACTATCGCTCTCCCGGAACATGGAAACCAACAGGTTTCCTGCGCTGATCTCTTTCTTGCCGGAGGCCTGCACGTGATAGGCCGCTCTCTGCGTGACGCGTTTGAAGGTCAGCGTGTATTCGGGAACGGACTCTCTGCCCTCGGGCAGTTTTTCGATCTCTTCTTCGAGCACTGAAAGCAGCTGAGCCTTCAAACTCTCCAGATTGGCACCGCACGCCAAGAGGATGTCGATTCCAGAGGGGTGCTCGCTCTTCTCAGGAGCGCTCTCCACGGTGAGGCCGGCATTCTCCAGGATTTCCAGAGATTCATCCGTGGTGTGGAGCATGGCGTAGAGCAGGTGCTCCAGCGTCAGGTACTCATGGTTGTGGTTTCTAGCGAGCTGTGCCGCCAGGTGCAGGGTGATTTGTAGTTCTCTTGCCAGCAAGGCTCAGACCTCCTCGGTCGTGCATTGGAGTGGAAACTCGGAGCGTCGAGCGACATCGACCACTTTTCGGGCCTTGGTCTCCGCGATTTCACGGGTGTAGACGCCTGCGACCCCGATGCCCGTTTGGTGGACATGCATCATGATGGAAGTGGCTTCGTTGAGGTCGCGATGAAAGACTTCTTGGAGCAGGTAGACCACAAACTCCATGGAGGTGTAGTCGTCGTTGTGGAGTAAGACCTTCCACATTTTGGGCTGCTTGGTTTTGGGGCGTTCTTGTACAGCCACGGAACCGTCTCGGCGAGTGGTTCGCTCTTCGTCGTCCTTACCCCCAGCGCGGGTGGGGAAGGGTTCACGTTGGCTCCAGACAAGTTCGATTGTTGTTCTCCTGTGTACAGATCAAATTATGCACGTTCTGGAGGTAGCCAAGTAGAAGAAGATGCGAAAGATCGACAAGGCGACTCGAATCGCTGAAATTTTGGAGGATCTCTACCCCACGTTGGAGGTCCCGTTAGACCACCGAGATCCGTACACGCTGCTCATAGCGGTGTTGCTGTCTGCGCAATGTACGGACAAGAGAGTGAATCAGATCACCCCTCTGTTGTTCGCAGAGGCGGATACGCCGGAAAAAATGGTGAAGCTCGGGCGGGAAGCGATTCGGGGCATCATTCGGCCTTGCGGGCTCTCGCCGGCGAAAAGCGCGAACATCGAGTCGCTTTCTCGGATTCTGTTGGCAGAACATGGAGGCGAGGTTCCTCGGGACTGGGAATCGCTGGAGGCGCTGCCTGGCGTGGGGCACAAGACCGCTGGCGTGGTGATGACGCAGGCTTTTGGAGAGGCGGCATTTCCGGTGGACACCCATATCCATCGATTGGCCTGGCGCTGGGGGTTGTCTTCTGGCCGTAACGTCACCGAAACAGAACGGGACCTCAAGAAGCTCTATGCGCCCATAAGCTGGGGGGGGCTCCACCTGCGCATCATCTATTTCGGTCGGGAATATTGCCCAGCTCGTGGCCATGATCTGGAAGGCTGCCCGATCTGCTCATGGGCAGCCCCCAAGCGGGTGTTTCAAGAAGAGCGCAGAAAGGCCAAACGGAAGCCCAAGTCGCGTCGCTGAACAATGAAGATTGAGCGCTATTTGTCTCGGAACATCACAGTCCAGGTTCCCGTGTTCACCAAGGAGTCGTCCTGCTTGGTGACATCGCAGCGGAACTTCACCACCCCCTTGCCTCCCTTGGAAGAGGGATGGAGCTCCTGCACCGTGAGGGACATGCGGATGGTGTCGCCAAAGAACACAGGTCCTTTGTAGGAGAAGGTCTGTTCCATGAGTGCCAGGGTAGTGCCCTCGAAGATGCCCAGGGTCTGGCCTAAGCCTGTAGAAATCGAGGTCACCAGCATGCCGTGAGCGATGCGTTGACCGAAGGGTGTTTTCTCGGCAAAGGTCGCGTCTGTGTGAAGCGGGTTGTAGTCCCCGGAGAGACCAGCAAAAGACACCACATCGGACTCGGTGATGGTGCGCCCACCTGAGGTGTAGGTGTGATCGACTTCGAATTCTGAGAAGAAGGTTCCGTTAGCCATGATGAGGTCTCCTGATAAGTGAGGTTCAGATTCCGCGGCTAAGCTCCATGAGGAGGCCCACGCCGTAGCCTGTGCCTCGCTCATCGGCGTTCCACGCTGGACCAGCCAGATCGATATGCAGCCAGTTGGGTGCAGGATCGGGCAGGTGGTTGGCAATGAACTGCGCCGCACAGGCCGACTGTGCGTTGGAGCGGCTCTTCACCGAGTTCTTCATGTCAGCTACGGGTGATTCGAATTCTTTCCGGAGAAGCTCCGGGACGAACACCAGTGGGTGACAGGGCTCACCAGCACTACGTCCGGACTCCACGGCGAGGCGTTCAACCTCTTCGCTGTTGGAGTAGACGGCTGCGTGGATTTTTCCGCTGGCCACGAGGGCGGCCCCGGTGAGGGTTGCAGCGTCCACCAACAAGTCGGGCTGGTAGTGGTGGGCGGCCCAGGCCACTCCATCCGCGAGTACCAGCCGTCCCTCGGCATCGGTATTGTTCACCTCCACCGTCTTCTTGGACCACATGGTAATCACGTCATCCGGTCGCGTTGCGCCAGGGCCTACGGCATTCTCAGCGATGCAGGCAATGGCTACGAGGCGCTGTGGAAACCCGCTCTCGACGGCGGCTTGGAAGGCCCCGAGTACAGCGGCGCTTCCTCCCATGTCTCCCTTCATTCCCGGCATGCCGCCTTTGGTCTTGATGGAGAGCCCACCGGTATCGTAGACGATGCCTTTACCGACCCACACCACGGTTTTTGTGGCGCCTTCCGGGTTGTGTTCGAGCACGGCCAGTGCGGGTCCGTGCTCGGCAGCCTTCCCGACACTCCATAGGCCTCCAAAACCGCCGTCTACGAGGTCTTGTCCTCGGGTGACGGTAAGTGATGAACCGACGCGTTTCGCGATGGCTTCGCACTCCTCCACCATGGAGTCGCTGTGCATTTCCGAGGTGGGGGTGTCGAACAGACGGGCGGCAAGCCGCACGCCGTCCATGGCGGGCAGGATGCGGTTGTCTTCCACCACTCCTGTGGGACTCAGGAGACAAAGAGTCACAGACGAGGAGGTCTTCTTTTTAGAGCGGGCATCGTATAGCGGGAATGCCCGAGCGCAGGCGAGCGCAGAAGCAAAGGCGTGTTCAGAGTCTTCCAATGCGAAGAGGATCGCGCTGTTGGCATCTGAGTTTGCGGGTTTGGCGAGCTTGGGGATAGCCCAGGCGCGAGAGGGGCTGTTGTGCCTGCTGCAGTTTTCGGGCAGAACGCCTGCCACGATTTTCTGACCGCCGATCCAAGTGGTCTCTGTGCAGCCCCAGTCTCCCGGGCTCGCGGAATCGAGCATGGCCAGCCATGTGGCTGTATCCACGGGCAGGTGCTTGAGCGTAGCCGAACTTCGGAGCTGGGCGTCGCGGCCGATGACAACGAGCACGTTGTGATCGGACAGGGTTTCAGGGCTTGAGGTGAGCTGTAGTGTCTTGCCGTGTTCCATCCCGCGCAGCTAACACGGTGGGCTCGGCTTGCCCGAAGTCCAATCGCCGCGATAGCTCCGTAACTCAAGGAGGATGTCTTGATGGAGCGGCGAGTCGCACGTTTCTGGGCGCTGCAGTTGCTGTGGCTGGTTCTGCCTGTTTCGGCCTTGATTGCGGCATACCTGGGCTATGCACATATTCGGCTCACCCATGGGTTGGGCAGCTTTGAGAGTATTTGCCTGCTCGGTGAAATGTTTGATTGCGATGCAGTCAATACCAGCCGGTATTCGGAACTTTTCGGAGTTCCGATCAGCTTCTTTGCGTTGCCGCTGTATGCGGTGATGCTGTTTCTGGTTCAGCCGGCAACCTTTGAGACTCAGAGGGGGCGTAAAGCACGCCGAGCGCTATCGCTCCTGGCGCTATGGGTGGTGGGGTTCTCTGGGTTTCTAGCGTGGAAGAGCGCCGTGGAGATAGAGGCATGGTGTTTGTTTTGTGTGGGACTCTACGCTGCCCACTCGCTGGTGTTGCTGCTGGTTCTCATCCCGCCGGGAGCGCGGCTACCAGGGTTGCCAGCGGGACGTGAGCTGGTTTGGAGTGCCACGATTTTCACGACCCTGATGCTGTCGGTGGGGTTGGGTAGTACGTTTTTTGCAGTCCAACTAGACCAGATGGCCATGGTGGATCTGGAGCTTGCGGCTACGGAGTCTGATTCGGTTCGATTGCAGTTCGAAGAACGGCCTGGGGGCAAAGTGAAGCTATCGACCGTAGTTGGGGACGCGCCGCCGGCGGACCACAATCCCAGCACAGGGCCTTTGGATGCTGAAGTGGTGGTTGTGGAGTTCGCTGACTTTGAGTGTGGTCACTGCCGAAAACTCAGGTCCACAATGGCGCCCATCAAGGAACGATATGCGGAGCAGGTACGGTTTGTGTTCAAGCACTTCCCAATGGACAAGGCTTGTAATCCCCATTTGAATCGAACCCATCATGCTCGAGCGTGTGCTGCGGCCTACGCTTCTCAATGCGCGGAGCATCAGGGAGCGTTCTGGCCCTACCACGACCTGCTTTTCAAGAATCAGAAGTCTTTGGAGGATGAAGACCTTCGGCATTACGCAGAGAGTCTGGGCTTGGACCTGGGTGAGTTTGATGCGTGTCTGGCCAGTGATCGTGTGAGAGAGGAGGTGGGTTCAGACCTGACAGTAGGTGGAGAGTTGGCCCTAAGCGGCATTCCGAGAACCTACGTGAATCGAAGGCAATTCCGTGGGGCGGTCAGCAGTGCGATTCTGGATGCGGCGATACGGGTGGAGCTTGGAGAGGTCGCCCTGGATGCGGAGGGGCGCGTCGAAACGCGTCGAGAGATTGCGGTGGGCACCCCTCTGAGCAGCGGTGTGGTGGAAATGTCGCAGATTCAAGTGGGGAAGCTGGAGTTCTGGATGGATGCGGTTGAGGCTGGCCTCAGCACAGGCGGGGGGGCGGTCACTGTGGCCGGTGAGAGTCCGGCATCGGCGAGTTGGTCTACTGCAGACAAGGCGTGCAGGGCGGCGGGAAAGAGAACGTGCTCACAGGAAGAGTGGCTTGCGGCTTGTACCGGCCACCAGCCCGTGGATTCGGATGGAGATGGCGCCTTTGTGGACGATTACCTCGATGGGCGGATGTATCCCTACGGGGAGCACTACATGAGGGGAGTCTGCTGGGATTCGGGAGACCCGGACAAGAACGGAGTCTTGGCAACCGGGAAACGCGGCGCGTGCAAGTCCCCAGAAGGCGTGTATGACCTGGTCGGAAACATTGAGGAGTGGGTGGGGCGCACTCCTGAATCGGCAGCCCTTGTGGGGGGGGGATGGTCTGCTCAGGACCGAGCTAGCTGTGGTGCATCCAGCGTGAGGTTTGGGGCGGGCTACCAGTCGAGTGGCACGGGGTTTCGCTGCTGCGCCGATACGCAGATTGCTGGAGGCTCGACCTCGGTGGTGGCGGTGGAGGACCCGTTTGTGGAGGTGGGGATGAAGCTGCCGGAGTTGTCTGGCCTGGACCTCGCTGGGGAACCGGTGGAAGTTGTGGATTTCAGCGGAAAGGTTGTATTGGTCAACTTCTGGGCCAGTTGGTGTGTCCCTTGTGAGCGGGAGTTGCTCTTCTTGGCTAGGCTTCAGAGAGAAATTGGACAGGGCTTGCAGGTGTTGTCTATCAATGTCGATCGGGACTCAGACCAGGCCCGTCCGATATTGGCGCGATTGCAGCTGCCGTTTCCCGTGTTGATGGATGCTGATGCAGATATGCTGGCTCGATTTAATGCCTCGTCGCTGCCGATGAATGTGTTGGTGGGAGCCAAGGGAGAGGTCTTGGAGCGTCATGCAGGCTTTGATGATGTGTGGGCCAGGGATGTACGTAAGCATGTGACCGAGTTGTTGGAGGCACAGTAAGTTTTGGGACGACGTAAGGCAGGTAAAGCCGGTTCTGATGCCGAACAGAGACCTTCTCAGCGCTGGCGTGGGGTGGAATGGGCTGTGCTCGGCGGAGCCTTGTTGCTCCGATTCTTTGGGCTCTTGTCGCTGGAGCAGACTGGCTATGCTGACCATCTGCTGGTCGACGCTCAGACTTATTGGAGTCAGGCCCTCGGATTGATGCGGGGCGCTGATCCATTCCGGGAGGGTTTCTATCAGCCTCCGGGCTACCCGGTGTTCCTGGTGGCGGTGTCGAAATTCGCTGGGGTGGAGTCTGGCTATCTACCGGTGCGTCTTGCTCAGCTGATGATGGGGATGGTGACCACCTGGGCAATTGTTCGCCTCGGGCGGCGGATAGGGGCGCGGTTGAATGCGCGCTGGATTGGAGCTGTCGCTGGTGGGCTGTACGTGTTGTATCCGTCCACTTTGCTCTTTGAACAGGACCTCTTGACCCCTGCGATCACGCAGGTTTCCTTGGTGCTGGCGATATTGCTGTTGTGGCGCGACGGTGGGCCGGGTTCGGGCCGGCTGTTTTTCGCAGGGCTATTCCTCGGGGTTGCGGCGGTGATTCACACCACGATGTTGACCGCGTTGTTGGCGCTGGCTCTTGGGCTTTGGGTTTGGAAGAGTGAGCTGCGCCGGCGGCTGGTCTATCTGGTGCTGGGGGCTGCGATTGCCCTGGCTCCGACGACTTCGATAAATCTCAGTCGATGGGGACAGCCAACGCTGGTATCGGACAATGCGGGCTTGAATTTCTACCTGGGCAACAACGCGGACTGGAAAGACACGGCGTTTCTCCAAGCGGGATTGCCCTTTCGGATGTTGATTCTGGAGGCCAGCCCGGAAGAACGTCCACTGACTCACCAGCGCAATAGCTACTGGAAGAGTCGCGCCTGGCAAGAAATCGCCGAGGCTCCGGGAACCTGGCTGTTTACGCTTGGGACCAAGGCGATTTGGTCTGTAAACAATCGGGAGATTCCCAGAAACGAGGACTACCGGTGCCGCACTCAAGACGGCCCGATGCAGTGGATGGGGTGGCTTCCGGTTCGCTATGGATGGGTGTTTCCCCTTGCGTTGGCCGGGGGGGTGCTCTTGTGGCGTCAGCGGCGAGCGGAGCGCATTGTTCCTTTGGTCTGGTTGGGTTTACACGGCTCAATGGTGTTCTTTCTGGTCTCTGACCGCTATCGTCTTGCAGCGTGGCCCATGGTGTGTCTCTGCGCTTCTGTTGGGGTCTATTGGCTTTGGGACCGGGTGAAGGCATGGAAAGAGGGGTGGCGCCCGCCTGGCCCTGCCTGGGGGCTTTCGGTGTTGGTGATTCTGCCCTGGCTGCCGATCGATGATGTGACTGCGTTCGAGCCAGGATGGTGCGCTCGTGTCTCGGGGAATTTCGCGCGGGCCGATGGAGATAAGTCGCTCGCGATCGAGCACTACCGGGAGGCGTTGGATGCGGTTCCGGGAGATATGAGCGCACGCTTTCATTTGTCGGAAACGCTGCTGTTGGAAGGTCAGCCGAGCCAGGCGGCCGCGATTCTTGAGCCGCTACTCGAGGTGTTTCCAGGTTCATTTCCTGCGCAGCGATTGATGGCGAAGATCCAGAAGCGGATGGGTCAGTGGGAAGCGGTAGCGGTGCATGCGGGGCTGGCGCATGCGATTCCCCACCGCGGTACGTCTACGGATGCGCTGTATGTGGAGGCGCTTGTGAAGCTGGGCCGTATGGACGAGGCTCGGGCTGTGGTTGACAGCGTTCCCAAGCTTGGAAACCAAGCTGGTGTGAAGGCACTTCTCGGAGATTAGCCGGACTCGAGATCTGAATCTGAGGAAACCTTCAGGATCCTTCGCATTCCTGTGTTTTCCACTTCGTCGATGGGCATTTCACACAGGGACACGAACTGAGTATTGGCGCGGCGAAGCTCTGTGATGAGGCGGCTTCCGATGGCCAGTTGCAGAAAGGCGGCTGATGCGGGCTCGATGGCCCAGAGGTTGTTCAGGGTTTGTTCGTCCATCGACAACACGAGGCTTGGGCTGGTAGCGCGTGCTCGTGTCTTATGGATACCCGGCCGAAGCACATCCTCCTCGCAAAGAACCCCGCCCCGGCTGACTCTTCCCACGGACTTTCCGGGGCCTTCCAGCTCCAAGTCTCCCTTCTCTACAATGAAGAGGCTGGCGGAGCGGCCGCCAATCTCAAACAGAAGGTCGCCCGTGTCGAGTTCCGTTGCTTCGAATCGCGGGGCTAAGGCCTGCAGAACTCTCAGTGGCAAAGCGGTGAGCAGGGGACAGCCCACCAGTGTGTCTACGCGTCCGATTCCACGGGGGGTACTCATCGGCTCTCCAGCCACTTTCTCAGGTTTTCGGCGATGGGTCCGGCCTCCGCTCGGATCAACTCTTCAAGCTCCGCATCACTTTCGGTGGAGCTTTCCCCCGAGAGCGCTTTGCGGAGGAGCTCGATCCGGGTGCGGACCGCCGCCAGGCGATTGCTGACTTGCTCTGTGCTGAGGCGCAGAAGAATGCCTGCCGCCCGGTCTTCAAGTACCAATCTCTCCAGGAGGTTGTCTCGGGAGAGCCAGGCCACGGTGGTTTCGCTCAGGCAGGTCGCGGTCGCAGACCTTGGAGCGGGCGATAGTACGGCCATCTCTCCGACCACATCACCGGGGCCAAGGTCGGCCAGCCGGACTTCTTCGGCGCTGGGAGCCAGGCGGGAGAGTCGAAGATTGCCCTCAAGGATGAGCAGCATGTAGTCGCCTGGATCGCCCTCCCGAAAGAGTATTTCTTCAGGCTCATGCCGGGTTTGAACCAGGGTGCGTAGAAAGCCCTGTTGTTCTTGAGCGGTCAGATCCCCAAGGAGAGGAAAAGTTGTGTTCATGCTCGGCATCGTACTCCAGGCAGACAAGCCCCACAAAAAAGGTGTGCGGTGCTGGAGCAACACGGATAAGCCTGCGGCCTCACTGCAGCCTTAAAACTGCGTAATTCATAGACTTGATAAGGAGACTCCCATGGCTCGTTTGCTTGTGGTTATCTCGGCGCTTGGCCTTGTGGCCGGTTGCGCCTCCAAATCCGAAGTGGATCAACTCAAGGCCGAAGTGGCAGCACTTCAGGCCACAGTAAAGGAGTTGGCGAGCAAGCCGAGCGCACCTGCTGCTCCGGATGCTGCGTCGGAAAATGCGGCTCGAGAGCTGCTGAAAGTAGCTCAGACCAAGGCTGGTTCGGGCGACACGGACGGCGCGAAGAAGGCGCTGGCCGAGTTGACCGCGAAATATGGCTCCACCCGGACTGCTGCGCGAGCCGCACGGTTGAAGGATGAGTTGGAAGTGGTGGGCAAAGCCAGCAAGCCCTTGGCCGACCCTGAGTGGATTCATGGCTCCGAGGCGGGTTTCGACCTCGATAGTGAGGCCGGTCTTGTCGTCTTCTTTGAGCAGTGGTGTCCCCACTGCAAGCGCGAGGTGCCGAAGCTTCAGGCCACCTACGAGAAGTACAAGGGTCGTATGGGCGTTCTTGGTCTGACCAAGATGAGCCGTTCTTCTACCCTGGAGAACACCAAGGAACTCTTGGACTCGAACAACGTGACCTACCCGGTAGCCAAGGAAGGTGGCGGCGAGTCTCAGTACTACGCGGTCAGCGGCATTCCAGCAGCGATTTTCGTCAATCACGGAAAGGTTCTGTGGCGTGGCCATCCCGGTACGCTCAACGATGAGATGATCGAGAAGTTCATCAACAACTGAAATCAGGAGTTGGCATGAGCTACGAGCGCACTGTCGACCTTCTCGGTTCTGAAGCCGAGGCGTTGCTATCCCACACTTGCACCGCGATTCCAAAGCAGACTTTGCATCTGCCCGGAGGCGACTTCGTCGACCGGGTGTATGCAGAGTCTGATCGGAACGTCCCAACGCTACGCTCGCTTCAGAGCATCTTCAATTCGGGACGGCTGGCAGGTACGGGGTATGTCTCCATTCTTCCCGTGGACCAGGGAATCGAACACTCGGGGGGTGCGAGTTTCGCGCCCAATCCGGAGTATTTTGATCCCGGTAATATTGTGGAGCTCGCCATTGAAGGGGGTTGCAACGCAGTGGCGTCGACCTTTGGCGTACTTGGCTCGGTTTCGAGAAAGTACGCTCACAAGATTCCCTTCATTCTGAAGCTCAATCACAACGAGTTGTTGACCTACCCCAACACCTTTGAGCAGGTGATGTTTGCGCAGGTTCAGGACGCCTGGAACATGGGCTGTGCCGCAGTGGGGGCCACAATCTACTTTGGCTCAGATGACTCCCGGCGCCAGATTGTCGAGACGGCTCAGGCGTTCTCTCTGGCCCATGAGCTGGGCATGGCAACCATTCTGTGGTGCTACCTGCGCAACTCGGACTTCAAGGTCGATGGCCAGGACTACCACGCGTCTGCGGACTTGACCGGCCAGGCGAATCACCTGGGCGTGACCATCCAGGCAGACATCATCAAGCAGAAGCTCGCCACGAACAATGGTGGCTACAGTGCCTTGAATATGGGTGATTCGAGCTACGGCAAGTTCGATAAGCGTATTTACGATGACCTCTGCAGTGACCACCCGATTGATCTTGTGCGCTACCAGGTGGCCAACTGCTACATGGGCCGGGCTGGACTGATCAATTCAGGCGGTGCCTCCGGTGGGGAGAGCGATCTTGCTCAGGCGGTGATGACTGCAGTGATCAACAAGCGTGCTGGTGGCACCGGACTGATCAGCGGTCGCAAGGCATTCCAGCGGCCCCGAGCCGAGGGAGTGGCGCTGTTGAATGCCATTCAGGATGTCTACCTCGACGAGCGTATCGATATCGCTTGAGTCGCAGGCTTCTGGGGTGTTCTGCTGCTAACCCATGAATAGGATCAGCAGACCGCCGATCAGGCTGAATCCGAAGGCCAGAACCAGGGGTATTACGAAGAACGCTATCAAGATCCATTTCAGGGTCCGGTAACGCTTCTGGGTAAGCTCGTAGAGAGCCTGTCCCGTGCGGGCGGCGTGGTCTGCACCGTCGGTGGCCGATGAGTGGCTCAGGATGAGTGTGAGCAGCATCTCGGCACGCCCCATCAAGACGGCATTGAGCCGCTGCTTGGCCAGCGTTTTCATGGGGAACAGGAAATTGAAGGATGTGTCCACGAGGAGCAGAACCTGCTGCAACATCTTGAGTTGAGCAGCCGGTGTCGTGGGGATGAAGGCAGTGCCCCAGAGGTTCGCAATCTGGTTTCGCTTGGGGGAGAAGCCGTAGATTTGGCCAATAAAGCTGAATATGGTCTCTGACTCGTTGGCGATGCTCCGCGCCAGGGCGCAGACGGCTTCTACGGCCTCTAGCTCCTCGCCCAGCTCCACGGTTCGTAGAGCCGCCCCGCAGTAATTGCAGATGGGTGATGCGCTGGTGGCTGGCGCCCCACAAGCCGTGCATGAGTCAGCCAACCTCGACCTCATCTTGGATGTACGTCTTCTCCTGATAGCGCTTGGCCACGGGGATGAAGAGAAGGGCGGTCACCAGCATACAAACACTGAAGAACACATAGTAGTCAGCACCTGCAAGCTTGGAGGAACCGTCTTCGTTCTGGATGAAGAAGTTCACGGCGGCCACAAAGACGTTGCCCAGAGACACGCTCATCAAGAAGCAGGCCATGACCAGGGACTTCATCTTTTTCGGGGCCTGGGTGTAGGAGAACTCCAAACAGGTAATTGAGACGAACACCTCGGCGGCGGTCATGATGCCGTAGGCAAATAGCTGCCAGGCGATGTTTACGCTGACGCCGGCGGCCAGTCGGGTTTCAATCCAGGCAGGAATGAGAAAGGCGGGTACGGTGAGAAAAAATCCGATGCCAATCTTACGCAGTGGAGTCAAGGGCCAGACGTTGTTGAGTAGAGGATAGATGCCAGGCCAATTGATGGCTTTTACGCCGTTGAATACGGGGATCAGCACCATGATCATGATGGGGTTGATGGACTGAATCTGAGAAGGCAGCCACTCGAACCCCAAGAAGTTTCGATCCATCTGTTCGGCCTGGAGTACCCAGGCAGAACCGGTCTGGTCGAATAGCGCCCAGAACATGGCTACGAAGGCGTAGATCAGAAACAGCTTGCCCATGGAACCGAGCCCTTCTTTGGAGAAGGTCTCCTTGAGAAACTCTACGCCGCCGGCCGGGATGTGAATGAACACGTTTCGGCCCATCCAAAAGAACAGGGTGGCCAGGGCCATCAAGATGCCGGGCACTCCGAATGCC
>JAYZDK010000008.1:0-8357 GCA_036337845.1 Myxococcota bacterium
GCATTCTGTATCGCCCATCAGCACCTGTGCCATCGCACCGAAGTCTCCTTCTTCCTGAAGGTACAAGTGTTTGAAATACTGGCGCTCCACATCTGCTGCGACACGGTTCAAGGTTTCGGCGGGCCGGACCGCAACCGAAAGCATCCAGCCCTGATCCGGGCCGTCCTGGGCAAGCCCCTGAGTCTGCCTCAACAAGTCTCTCAGAATCTTTGGGCGCAACTGAATGACATCGGCTCGCTCACTCGATGCCACGCCATCCAGCTCCGCTACCGCGAACACCAGCGCATTCTCGACCGCCATTGCGAGCTCTCGAAGGTTGCCAGGCCAGGGGTGGTCTCGCAACAGTCGCAGGGAACGCTGTGGCAGGACCACAAGCAGGCGCCCCTCGGTCACCGAAGGGATGTCTTCCCCGGACACCAGAGTCACCTCGTCACCTTCCAGGCCGTGCCGCTCACGGTGCGCACCAATCAGCTCTTTGAGAGCAGGCCCGGCCAATGCCCGGTGCATACAAAACTCAACCAACCTCTCCATTTTCAAACCGCGCTCAGAAAGCGCTGGCAGGTCCACAGTGCAGGCGGGGTTCAGTCTCATATACAGATCCTGACGAAACTCCCCTGCACGAACCAGTGCCCCCAAATCCTCGTGGGATGCCACGACAAGCTTCACATCCACCTCACGCTCCCGGTTGTCTCCAATCCGCGTCACCACCCCTTCCTGAAGTACAGCCAAGAGCATCTTTTGAGTCGGCACGGGAAGGTTCCCGATTTCGTCCAGAAACAGCGTACCCCCATTGGCTTCTTCAAAGGCACCCGGCCTGTCTCCAATAGAGCCCGTATAGGCACCCCGAACGGAACCAAAGAGCTGTGAGGCCACGAGCTCCTTGGGAATCGTGGAAAGGTCCAGGGAAACGAACCGCCCTCGGCGCCCAGAACGCCGGTGGAGCACCTGCTTGGCGACCAGGCTCTTGCCCGAGCCCGTGGGCCCCCCAAGGATGACCGGCAGACGGCCCCGAGCCAACGTGTGAAGACGGGAGCGAATCCGCTGCATGGCGGGAGCACGGCCCCAATACAACGGCCCTTCTTGTTCCACTCCTCGCCGCGCTTTGAGAATGCCTTCGATCTGCACCCGCAACCCACGGGCGTCCACCGCATCATCGTCCAGAAAGTAGGTGTACTCCTGGGCGTTCAAGGTCTCCGCCGCACGTTCGAGTGGCAGATCAGAACGCGCCGTCATGAGAATCACCGGTAGGTCTGGATGCCGCTCTCTGAGCCGGCTCAGAATGTGAATGCCCTGCTCCCGACGGGCCTTTTCGACCGCCTTTTCGTCCCCCTTTCCAGACACCTCCAGAAGCGACTCCACGGGAATGTCAAAATGCACATCCAGCAATACCAGGTCCGGCCGCGAACTCGAGAGCGCTTCCTGTGCCTCCGACCAGCTTCGTGCCGGCCCTACATAGTCATGCTCTGGGATAGCCTTTTGACACAACTGGGTATACCGGTCCTGGTCATCCACAATCAGAATCGAAGCCATCTATTCCTCCTTCAAGCGCCGGTACAGCGCATCCAAATGCTCTGAGACAAGGAAGGCATCCGCCCTACAGGAGTTCATTTCCTCCCGAGTCAGCGTCCCTCCACACAAACCCGGCAAACGCAGGCCAATCCGATTCATGGCCTCGTCCACCGCATCGACATCTACATCCCTACCCCGGAGCCCCTGAAGACCGGGTTTGACCCCCTCCCACACGGCCAGGGCATCCAAGGTCTCCCCCCTCGACGAGCGGGTTCGAAGCACATCCGCCTGCAATGCCGCCAACAAGTCCGCATCACTGGCCGCTTCCCCCACCCATCGCAGCTCAAAGGCGATGTATTTCCCGAGGTCATGTCGGGCAGCAGCGGCGGCATCAAGAAATGGATTTGGCACGTTGGGCTCCGTGTCGCCCCGATACATCGCAAAGTCCGTGCCGGGATTCCTACACCATACGGCTACCGTTTTCTATATTCTGTAGAAGTTATGCAATAAATGCACTATTTGCGCACCCTAACGACGATGCGCCCAGGACTTTACCAAGCCCACATAATCCGGAAGCCCTCCCGCGAACGGAACTAGTCGCGACACTGTTTTATCCAGTATTATTAGGCGCTTAGTTATCTCCTCCTCCAGCGCCCCCTCAAATGCTGGACACGTGGAAACCAGCGATAGAACCTGGTCTGACGCGACATGCCCCCGCCGGACCACATCCTGAGCCAGGTTTGCCAGATGGGCCGCCCCCATATCCGCACCCGCCATGACATCTCCTGCGACAGCACCCACCTGAACCGGCTCTAGTTGCCCCACGGCCGCCAGGACGAGGGCTGCCTGAAACCAACTCTGGATCGGCACTACTCTTTGGCCCAGGGCATGAAAGCGCGAAACCGGCAGCCCCCGGTCCAGGTGAATGAAAATCCGCTCCACCGCATCCACCTTGGTGAGCCGCTCCTGGGCAGCGACCGCCCGCTCAACCTGGTCCTCATAGGCCCCGGCCGCCACCATAAACCGGCGCAATTCAATGGTGCCCAACCGTCCCGCCAGAACATCTGCGTAAACCGCATATACCAAGGCATCCACCTCGGCATCGTCCCCAAAGAGCACCTCAAGGGCACCGTCTTCCACACCGTACCGCCCGTTGAGAAGCGCCGGAAGTTTGTACCCCACCTGCTCCCTCAACGCCCTGACCCGCCCCCGCTTCAGATTGCCCAGATTGTCCTTGAGTTTCAGCTCGTCAAAACGGATACCGTCCAGGGAGAGCTTTTCCGACAAGACCCGCCGCATCTGCGTTGGAGACCCCGACAAGATCGCAATGCGGTTTTCTGGTCGGCTACACAGCGCTCCAAGCAAGGCCCGCGCTCCGGGCACCGCCCGCTTTGCCACTGCGGGCTCCAGCGCCGTGCGCACCAGGGACCGCACGCTATCAAAATCCGTCTCCAGGTAGGTCTTGTCCAAGTCCCATCGGTATACGTGCACGGTCAACCCAAACCCACCACAAGCCCCTCACCTTCTGCAGTGGCCCTGTTTACGGCGGCCCCAACCCTCTGAGCACACATCTGAACTTCCGGAAAAGGGGCCATAACAGCCGCAAGGTCCGCCAGGCTCCGAGGCCACAAGCCAAGCCAGACCTCCAAGGCCTCGCCCGTGAGCATCACGGGCATCCGGTCATGAATGCGACCCACAAGAGCATTGGCTGTGGTCGTGAGGACCGAGACGCTCTCAAGAAGGCTGTCGCCCTTTTCCCAAGACTCCCAGATAGCCGCCATTCCAAACCCAAGCCCACCTTGCCGCCGAAAGTACCAGGGCAGCTTCTGGTCCCCCTTCCGCTCCCACTCGTAGAAGCCATCCGCCAACACCACACACCTGCGCGCCCGAAAGGCATCTCGAAAACTGGGCTTTTCGTGCACGGTTTCACACCGAGCATTGATCAGCGTGGGAAGTGGCTTTTCGGGCTTCGCCCAGGCCGGTACCAGGCCCCAGCGGCAAGAAAACAGCTCAAGACCGTGATTTTGACGCACAACAGGAACCTCTTGAGTCGGTGCAATGTTGTAGCGAGGCTCCAGTCCTGAATCGTCTCGCACGGAATCCCCGAACAGCGCGTCAATTACTGCCTCGGGGCGGGTGAGCGTGTATCGACCACACATGCAGACAATGTAGGCCAAACACACCGCCGCCGCACCGTGCAGTCCCCCATACCTGCAGGCGCAGCCCCACGTTAGAACCATTCATGCCCAAACCATTCCACACCCTCCCCCTGCGCACCGAGCTCCAACAAGGCATCGAACAAGCCGGATACACGGAGATGACCCCCATTCAGGAGGAAAGCCTACCGGCGATGCTCAACGGCGTGGATGTCATGGGCCAGGCCAAGACCGGCAGCGGAAAGACTGCAGCATTCGGCCTGGCGCTACTCAACGCGGTGGACCCCTCCTTGCTTGAGACCCAGGGTCTCGTGTTGTGCCCAACAAGGGAGCTCGCCGAGCAAGTGGCCTCGGAGCTCCGACGCCTCGCCACACGCATGCCCAACACCCGCATACTCACGTTGTGCGGCGGGAGGCCCTACCGAGACCAACTCGCGGCACTCAAGCACGGAAATCACGTCGTGGTGGGAACACCTGGGCGAATCGGCAAGCACCTCCGAAAGGGAACCCTCTTGCTACGCGGGCTCTCTGTGGTGGTGCTCGATGAAGCCGACCGGATGATGGACATGGGGTTCGTAGAGCAAGTCACGGAAATTCTGGAACACGCACCCCGAAACCGCCAGACCCTCCTGTTTTCCGCAACATTCCCGTCAGAGATACAGGCCCTGAGCCAAAGCCTCCAGCGGGCACCGGAGATGATCTCCGTCGCGTCACAGGTAGCCCCAGCGCTGCTCAAACAATCCGTTTTTGTGTGCAAAAGAGATCAGAGACGGCAGCTGGTGGTCGACCTCCTCGCCAAGTACCGCCCAGAAACCGCCTTGGTGTTCGCGGAGACTCGCGCCGACTGTGATGGGCTGGCCCTATTGCTTCGGCAACACAACGCCATGGCCCTGAGCCTGCACGGAATGATGGAGCAACGTGACCGCGACGACGTGCTCATCCAGTTCAGCAACGGAAGCGCCAGTGTACTGGTGGCTACCAATGTCGCTGCACGCGGCATCGACATCCCCGCCCTACCCATGGTCATCATCTCCGAGCTCTCTCAAGAGCCAGAAAGCCACCTCCATCGTATCGGTCGCACCGGGCGCGCTGGCGAGGAAGGCCAGGCCTTGAGCATTGTGGAGAGCCCCAGGGAACTGGGACGCCTGGAGAGAATCGAGGCGCTCTTAGGGGCACCGATTGAGACCGGCCCCATCCCCCCACACGCAACAGACCTGGGATTCTTGAAGCCGGACTGCCGTACCCTACTCATTCTTGCGGGCCGCACCGAAAAGATCCGCAAAGGCGATGTACTGGGCGGGCTGGTCAAGGATGCAGGGATTCCCGCCGATAAGATAGGGCGCATTGATTTGATGCCCAAAGTCTGCGCCGTAGCCATTGACCGAGCCTATGCCGAGATGGCCCGCAACCACCTCGAAAACGGCCGAATCAAGAACCGGCGCCTGCGGGCGCGACTCCTGTAGCCGACGCAGTGCCTGGAATCGTGAGCTGTGCTCGGCCGAGCACGCATTCCTTCAATGCGCAGACTAGAAAACCGTGCCCAAGGCCGCCTAAGACCAGGCGAACTGAAACTATTCCGCCCCACAAAAAAGCAGAAGCCAGCCGGAGCGGGCTGGCCTCTTGAAATGGATGCGGGGGCAGGATTTGAACCTACGACCTTCGGGTTATGAGCCCGACGAGCTACCGGACTGCTCCACCCCGCAGCAGGCGTCTATCGAGTTGACCGACCCGGATCAACCTTCTTCTTGTGCTTCTTTCGCTTTGGCACCTTTCTCTTCTTGTTTTTGGCCACAGCAAAGCCCTTGCCTTTCTTCACTCGGCGCTTGTTTTGGCGATTTGGGTTTCGACCTTCAGCCAGATCACGAAGCCGCTGAACTTCCGCTCCCGTCAGTGGCCGCACCTCTCCTCGGTCCAAGCCCGAAAGCCCGATAGTGGCGAAACTTTCCCTACGCAACTTGGAAACAGGATGGCCCACCGCCTCAAACATCCGGCGAATCAGACGATTGCGCCCTTCTGTGACCGTAACCTCCATCCAGGCGTTGCCCTGGTCGGTGAGCTCCCGAATGCGCACCTTCGCCGGCGCAGTCTTTCCATCATCCAGATGCACGCCCTTTTCAAGCCGTTCAAGTGCTTTGGCGGAGGGAGCCTTCCATACCTTGACCATATACCGCTTGGGAATCTCACCTGAGGGGTGGGTAAGTTGATGTGCCAGCTCGCCGTCGTTCGTTAGCAGGAGCACGCCCGCCGTATCAAAGTCCAGCCGACCCACCGGCTCAACCCGGTGTGGAATCTGCTCAAGATATTCCTCAATAGACTCGCGCCCCTCCGGGTCTTTTCGAGTGGTCAGAACACCACGCGGCTTGTTCAGCATGAAATACACTCGAGGCGGCTCATCCGGTAGCGGCTTACCGTCGAGGCGAATCGCATCTCGTTCTGGGTCCGCCGCCGTTCCTGGGTGCTCCACGCGCTGGCCGTTGACGGACAACCGGCCCTCCCGAATCATGTTTTCGGCTTCCCTTCTGGACGCGATCCCACGCGCAGCAAGCAGCTTTGCCAGCCTGATCTCAGACATCTTCACTCCTTCGTGGGCACCTGCTGGTGCGCACGCAATTTACGGGGCATCATGCCCACAAGCGCCGTCTAGGCCGGCAACACGCCCTCGTCAAGGCGCCGACCACCAGACAATCAGTCTTCTGGCAGCGGGACAGGGCCTTCAGCCGGGTCATCGGACTGCATCTCTCGGAGGTCTCGCAGTGTGGGCAAATCCGACAAATCCCCAAGACCAAAGAACGACAAAAATCCGGCCGTGGTGCCATACAGAAGCGGCCGGCCTGGGTCATCTGTGCGCCCCACAGTGCCCACAAGGCCTCGGCTGACCAAAGAGCGAAGAACACCGCCACACTCGACACCGCGGAGGTCTTCCACCTCACTCCGGGTCACCGGTTGCCGATAGGCCACAATCGCAAGCGTTTCCACCGCTGGACGAGACAACCGCACAGGCTTGGCACCCAACGCCCGGGCCACATAGGGCGCAGCCCGCTGGACTGTCCGCATCTGCCAGCCTCCCCCAACTTCAACCAGCTCAATCCCTGCACCACGTTCCTGGTAATCGGCACGCAGCATCTCGAGCGCAGACTCCACCGCGCCTTCCAACTCCACATTCAACGCCACGCGAACGGCATCTGTGCTCAGAGGCTGGTCACTCCCGAACAACACCGCCTCCACGGCCGCCAACAGAAACTCCGGGTCCGGCGGCGCGAGACCATCGATTTCCTCGACCTCATCGGTCGGCTCCTCGGCCAAAGTGACAGAAACACCCGGCAGCACAATCAAGTTGTCGACTTCGTCGCTCATCCGGCCTCCTCCCTGGGAAGACTGCTGAGGTCAGCATCCTCAGAGGCCACCACAGAAGCCACGGCTATCGGAGCCAGGTGCCCTTCCTGTTCCAACACAGTCATACCCATACGGGTGATTTCCAACAGCGCAAGAAAGGTCAGCACCCTCTGAGCCCGGCCACCAATCTTCTCCAGAATCCTCATCAAGGGCACCGGCTCGCCCCCGTCGAGTTCGCGCAGCAGCCACTGCACACGTTCAGTGAACGAGTACTCTTCGAGTTCCACCTCGTGAACCGGCTCCCCCTCCGCGTGCGCTTCGAGAGTCGCATAGAAACTCTCCAACAATGCAAACGCGTCGAAGTCCCTCGCCAAGGGCCTGTCGGCCGGGTCGACCTCTGCTGCTGGCCGCACATACACATCTCGCCCAAGCCAAGGCCGAAGCGACAGCTCCTCGCTGGCTTCTTTGTAGCGCTGGTATTCGATGAGGCGTCGGACCAGACGTTCCCTGGGGTCTTCCTCCTCCTCCTCGCTCTCCACATCGGGATCTCGAGGCAACAACTCCCGGCTCTTGAGCTGGCACAACGTCGCAGCCATCACCAGAAACTCACCGGCAATTCCTAGGTCCATGGACTCCATGAGATCCAGATAGGCCAGGTACTCGCGCGTAATGTGCGCAATGGGCAAGTTCCGAACGTCAATGCCGTCCCTGCGTATCAGGTACAGCAAAAGATCCAGCGGCCCCTCAAATACGGGGGTTCGGACTACCGGTTGTTGTGGATGAAAGGCGAGCAATGCGGTGACTGCTGAGAGGGGTCCCGACGAGAAAGCCAGGAGGTGGGGTCTTCATGATATCGAGAATGACCAAATTGAACAAGAAAAACGAGGCAATTCAGCGAGATATCAACAAACCCATCTCAGCTTCCTCGAGCAGCCTCTCCGTCACTCTGCCCAGGACACGGCTCTTGAGAGTAGAAGAGGCACGATATCCCACCGCCACCAACTCATGCCCTCTTTCTCGCGCAGCCGAGAGCAACACCTCGGCTGGCTCCCCCACAAGTCGGCGCGTTTCCACGTTTTCAATACCAGAAAGTTCGCGGGCCGCTTCTTCCAGGACGTCTCCACGAGAGGACCGGGTGTTCGTTTCAGCCAGGACGACCTGCACAGCACAACCCGTAATCATGGAGAACCGTCGCACCGACCTGAGGGCACAGAGCGACCCGTCCGAGCCGTCATAGCCAAGCGTCACTCCGCCTAGAGAAATCGAATGCGCCGGGACCAACAAAACCGTGGTGTCCACCCGTCGCAGGAATCGCTCAGCAGAGACAATACCGGGGCCGGCTACGGCCAACGCACCATC
>JAYZDK010000009.1:0-23436 GCA_036337845.1 Myxococcota bacterium
GCCCGAGTCCGTGGCCGCCCATGCGTGGGGGGTGAGCTGGCTGGTGCTGGTGCTGTGTCCAGACGGGGTAGACCGGGGCCGGGCGCTTGCGATTGCGGTGGCCCATGACATTGCCGAGGTGCGCTGCGGAGACATCACGCCGCATGACGGGGTGAGTGCTGAAGAAAAGCAGGCCAAAGAAGAAGCCGCCATGGAGGGCCTCACAAGTGGGCTGCCCCAGGGCAGCGACGTGGTGGCGCTTTGGCGGGAATACGAGGCCGGCGAGAGCGTTGAGGCCCGCTTTGTAAAGGCCTGCGACAAGCTGGACATGGCGCTCCAAGCCCAGCGCTACAGCGCCGAGCAAGGCCTGGACCTCACCGAGTTCATCGACTCGGCACTCTCCAAGCTCGGCGACTCCGATTTGGCTGCCCTGGTGTCGGCCTAGCCCGGCGGCCAGGTGAGCTTGCGGCCTGCGAGCAGGTGGCAGTGCATGTGGAACACCGACTGGCCTGCCCCTGCCCCGTTGTTCATCACCAGGCGATAGCCGCCCTCGACCAGGTTGAACTTCCGAGCCACTTCAGCGGCCCCCCAGAGCACACGGCCTAACAGCTCCACGTCTTCTTCTTGGGCTTCCGCCACATTCACCACAGCCTTTCTGGGCACCACCAGCACATGGGTGGGCGCCTGGGGGTTGATGTCGCGAAACGCCACCACGTGGTCGTCTTCGTAGACGATGTCCGCGGGGATTTCCCCGGCAATAATCTTCTCAAACAGGGTCATGGAGCCTCCATCGAGACTCCGCTTATTGGGCGCTTGAGCCCCTGTCAGTAAGAAGCGGTAATCGGGAGCACCAGAATGCCTTCGCCATGGCGCGGCCCAGCCACAATGAATGTGCCGTTGCGGTGCACCGCCACGGTGGTGTCTACGAGCTTCTTGCTCTTCTTGAATACCTGAATGCGCAGCCTCGCACGCTCCGGGCCACGCTGAAGCAAGGTCACTGTGACCTCTCGGCCACCGGTGACGCTGAAGGTCTTCGCACGCTCGGGCACGAGCTGGAATTCATTGCGGTCCAGGAGCTCGAAGTGTTCGTAGCGAAATTTCAAATGGCCCAAGTGGCGCGACCAGCGGCGCAGCGCCGGGTCCATGTAGGCATCCCCACCCGTGGCATGCACCACGAGAAGCTGGAGGTTCACTCGCTTGCCCGGTAAAGGCTTGGTCGCTCCCGGGCCGAGCTTTGGTCCTTGAACCAGCTCTTTTCCAGGACCCGCCATCGCCGGCGTGGAAGCCCCAAACGCAAAGAACATCAAAGCCGCTAGCACAAGATGTCTCACAGTGCGCCTCCGGTATCTTCAAGATCATCGTCCATAGGGGCCTCTTCTTCAATGAAGATGATCATGGGCGCACCCTCGCCCTCATCCTGAATCACGTGCACAAACACATCCTGGGCATATTCGAGGTTCTCCACCTCGGCCTGGTTGATCTCGGCAAAGTCCAACTGAAGCTCCTCGGTGGCCACAGGCTCATCCGAGGTGGGACCTTCATCGGAAGGACTCAAGAACGGCACAGCGAATACCAGCGCCATCGCAGCCATGGCCATCGCTGGAAGCAGATGCCGGGCTTGAGCCGGCTGAAGTTCCACGGTGTCCTCGGGCGCCTCGGGCTCCAAGACCACCAGTTCACGTGGCCGGACAGCCACCAGGATGTCTTCGGTCAGCTCAGCACTCTCGGCCTGGCTCATATGCGCCTCGGCCAACACAGCATCCTTCAGCGCCTGGCCGACAGGCTCCCAGCCCTCGACATGCTCCGGGTCTTCAACGCCAATCGCCTGGGCCACCGCAGCCCACGTACCCGACAGGTCGACATGCTTGGCCTCCGCCTCAACAGACTGACGCATCAGCCGGCCAATCTGTGCGTAGGCGTTGAGGGTATCCCTGGATTCGGTATCCGAGGCAATCCGATTCGCCAGCGCCATGCGCTCTTGTACAGACACCTCTCCATCAAAGAGCGCTGAGAGCACGACCTCTTCTTCTGGAGGTGGCTCGTCCGCGAGCACCTCCAGTGCAGGCGTCTCGATAGCCGCCATCACCGAATCGGAAATATCAAAGTTCATCACTTCACTGCGAAGCGCGTCTGAGATGGTGCCCCAGCCATCTTCAATCGAAAGCGCCTCAAGCACTTCTCCAACCACATCTACCGGTGTATCGGCCACCTCCATGATGGCAGTCCGCAGGGCGACGCGCAGGCGCTCATGAGCTGCCAGACGCTCATCGGCATCTGCAAGCTCGAGCAACTCTTCACGCTCGGCCGAGGTCGCTTCTCCATCGAGAACGCGCATCAACAGCGCATCCAATCGACCGACGGTTTCCGTGGGCTCGCTCATGCACAATCTCCGGGGCTACATGCACACGACGCACGAGTGGGAGTCTCATTCAAATTCTTTCTCATCAAACTGCCTCCAGCTCGCCGCCGAGAATGCCCTGGAGCTTTCTGCGTTCATAGAAAAGCCGGCTCATGACCGTGCCTTCGGGGATTCCCATGGTGTCCGAAATCTCGGCATAGGACAGCCCTTCAATCTCCCGGAGCACAACAATCTGGCGGTGTTCGGGGGACAACTCATCCAGCGCCTCGAAGATGCGGTTCCTGAGGTGTTTGCGCTCCAGGTCCTTGCGGGGGTCCATCTTCTGATGAACCGGATCGATAGCGCCCCCGTCATCACGCTTGCCAAACTCATCGTCGTATTCGCTGTGCTTGCGAACCTTCTGGCGACGCAGGTAGTCAATCGAGGCATTCATCGCGATGCGGTAGAGCCAGGTGTAGAAGCTGGAGTCCAGGCGAAACCGATCGAGGTTCCGATAAGCCTTCACGAACGTGTCCTGGGTGATGTCCCGGGCTTCTTCGCGGTCTCGCACCATGCCGCAAATCATCGCGAATACGCGACTCTGGTAGCGCTCCACCAGCTCACGGTAGGCTCCTGTATCTCCAGAACGAATCGCCTCGACAAGGCGGGTGTCCTCTGCGCGGGTTTCTTCGGGTGTCATCAGTGCGCCTGCTCCCAGGTTGCTCCCCATCCTGCATCAACAACCAGCGGGACCGCCAGTGAAGCAGACGCAGCCATCTCTTCTTTCACAATCCCAGCCACCTCTTCCACGCGATCCTCAGGCACCTCCAGGAGCAGTTCATCATGCACCTGCAGCAGGACCTTCGCAGGGATGGAGTCGCGGTCCAGACGGTTCGATACCCGGCGCATCGCCACCTTGATCAGGTCGGCGGCTGAGCCCTGAAGTGGCGTGTTGATGGCAATGCGTTCCGCCGACATGCGGTCCCGTCCGTTGCTGGAGTTGATGCCCACAATCGGGCGTTTGCGTCCCCACAAAGTAATCGCATGCCCATGCTCACGGGCATGCTCAATCAGCGTTTCGTGCACATGAGGCACCTGGGGATAGCGGGCAAAATAGTCGTCCAGATAGGACTGTGCCTCGTGGGTGGGAATGCCCAACTCGTTGCCTAGCCGAAACGCGCTCATACCGTAGACAATACCGAAGTTGATCGCCTTCGCGGAAGAGCGCTGTGTCTGCGTGACCTCCTCGATGGGCACTCCGAAAATCTCAGAGGCCGTTCGGCTGTGCACGTCTTGGCCGAGCCGGAAGGCCTCCAGCAGCCCCCCCTCACCACAGTAATGGGCCAGGATTCTGAGCTCAATCTGCGAGTAGTCACAAGACAGAAAGACATGGCCCGGGTCGGCCACAAAGCACGCGCGAACCCGCCGCCCATCCTCGGTCCGAGACGGGATGTTCTGGAGGTTCGGGTTGTTCGAGGCCAATCTACCCGTGGCGGTGGCCACCTGGTGGTAGGAGGTATGAACACGAGCATCAATGCCCGACACCGACTTGGGCAGGGCGTCCACATAAGTGCTCTTGAGCTTGTGGAGCCCCCGATACTCCAGCACGGCCTTGGGCAGCGGGTGAACCCCCGAGAGCCTCTCCAGGGTTTCCGCATCCGTAGAGAAGCCGGTCTTGGTCTTCTTGATGCCCTTGAGGCCCAACTCTACAAACAGGACTTCCTGGAGCTGTTTGGGCGAGTTGATGGTGAACTCATGCCCAGCAAGCTCGTAGATCTCCGACTCCAGCGATTCCATGCGTTCGGCCAGCTCCGCCGACAGAACACCCAACTGCTCGACATTGAGCCCAATCCCAGCCAACTCCATGCCGGAGATGACCTCAATCAGTGGCACCTCCAGCTCCGAATAGACGCTGTCCAACCCTGCTTCTTCGAGCTTGGGTAGCAACAGGCCGTCGAGCAGCCAGGTCGCATGAGCATCCTCAGCCGCGTAGTTCGTGGCCTTTTCCAGGTCCACGTCCGCAAAGGTCGTGTCAGCTCCAAGACCTTCGGTGGCCTCGGCATAGGACACCATCTTGTGGCCCAGGTAGCGCATGGCCAGATCGTCGAGCTTGTGGCTCCTGCGCTCTGGCTCCAGAAGGTAGTCGGCAATCATGGTGTCGCCTGCGATACCGGTCAGCGGGTAGCCCAAACAGCGGAGCACCGAGAGGTCGTACTTCAGGTTGTGGCCCACCTTCTCCACAGCGTCATTCGCCAGGAGCGGACACAACAGCTCCATCGCCTCCGCTTCTGTGAGCTGGCCCTCTACAAGAACGCCATCCACACAGTGGCCCACCGGCACATACACCGCGCTGTCTTCTTGCCAGCACAGCGATACGCCCACAAGCCCTGCTTGCTGAGGGTCCAAAGAGGTGGTCTCCAGATCAACGGCCACCCTTCCGTGGGACACAATCTGGGCCACCACTTCTTCAAGCTCCGCACGGGTCGTTACGGCCCGGTACTTTCCGGTCTTCACCACAGACCCGCTCGCATCCCCCTCGCCATCAAGCGCATTGAGGTGGCTGCGAAACTGATACCGCAGAAAGATCTCCCGCAGCGCTTCGACATCCGGGCCCCGCTCCCGCATGTGGTCGAGTTCAAGGTCAAGCTCCACATCCGTGCAGATGGTCACCAGCGTCTTGGAGAGACGCGCCATCTCAGCCTCTTCTGCCAACGCAGCCCCCCGCTTGCCGCCAATCTCCGCGGCATGAGCGATGACGTTTTCCAGGTCGCCATATTTCTGGACATACTTCGATGCTGTCTTTTCTCCGACGCCGCTGACTCCCGGCACGTTGTCCGAGGAGTCCCCCGCCAACCCGAGCACATCAATCACCTGCTGCGGGCCCACACCAAATCGCTCAACGACCTCGGGCTCCCGAATCTCGCGGTCCTTCATCACATCCAGAATGGAGATGTTCTCGTCCACAAGCTGGTAGAAATCCTTGTCCCCCGTGACCAACCAGACGTGTCGGTCCGGGCTGGCCCAACGCCGCGCCAGCGTTCCCAGCACATCGTCAGCCTCAAACCCCGGAATGGCCAGACAGGGATACCCCCAAGCCTCCACCATCTCCGGAAACTTCGGCCACTGCTCGCTGAGCTCGTCGGGCATCTGGGGCCGATGCCCCTTGTACTCCGGGTACAAGTCCACGCGAAACGACTTGCCCTTGTCGAACACGACCACCACGTAGTCGGGAGCGTACTCCTTCTCGAACTTGCGAAGCATGTTCGCAAATCCCAGCAGCGCTCCGGTGTTGAGACCACCCGCCGTCATCTTAGGCATGGCGAAAAACACGCGAAACGCGTGATTGGAACCATCCACCAAAAACACCTTCTCTGACATCGCAAATCTCCGGAAGTTTTCCTATCACTGTGGAGACAACTTTGAGTGTTTCTCTGCACTCAGATGCAGACGGCTGCCCAATACCGGCTTAAAAGTCCCTCGAAAGCTCTTGAGGATCTCCATGACCGACCTGTTCCATCCTTCCGAAGAACACAAGATGCTTCGCGAAATGGTGCGGGACTTCACCCTCTCCCATGTTGAGCCCCAAGCCGCCGAATACGATGAGAACGGCGAACTCAACGAGCCGCTCCTCAGGGCGCTCGGAGCATTGGGCCTGCTGGGCATCACCGTCCCAGAAGAATGGGGTGGTGCTGGCATGGACACGGTGGCAGCCGTGATTGCCCATCACGAGTTGTCCAAATCAGACCCTGGGTTCTGCCTGGCCTACCTTGCCCACGCGATGTTGTTCGTGAACAACTTCTTCTATTGCTCCAATGACGAGCAAAAGAAGCGATACCTCGAGCCGGTCTTGAGCGGAGAATGGATTGCCGGCATGGCAATGACCGAGCCCGGACACGGCACCGACGTCATGGGGATGACCACGACAGCCAGCCAGAAGGGCGACACCTGGATTCTCAACGGCACCAAGACCTACATCACGAACGGGCCAGAAGGACACGTGTTCCTGGTGTACGCCAAGGTGGACGGTGCCATGAGCGCCTTTCTTGTGGACCGCGACTGTCCTGGGTTTTCAGCGTCCCAGAAGATTCCCAAGATGGGCATGCGGGCCAGCACCATGAGCGAGCTGATCTTCGAGAACTGTGAAGTGCCCGCAAGCAACTTGCTGGGAGTGCCCGGCCAAGGTGCCACCCACATGATGCGGAACCTGGAAATCGAGCGATTGACCTTGGCCGCCATGAGCCTGGGTATTGCCGACCGCTGCCTCGACATGATGATTGGCTATGGCCAGGAGCGCGTTGCATTTGGCCAGCCCATCAATCGATACGGCCAGATTCAAGCCTATATCGCCGACTCCTATGCAGAAACCGAAGCCGCACGCTGCCTGATCTACCAGGTGGCCCAGCATGTGGGCCCCCAAACACGCAACCGCATCGGCTCCGATGCCGCAAAGCTGTTTGCCGCCCCTGTGGGCAAGCGGGTCGCCGACCGGGCCATGCAGGTCTTTGGCGGAGCCGGCTATTGCACCGAATACCCCATTGAGCGGCTGTACCGCGATGCGAAGCTCATCGAGATTGGAGGAGGGACTCTGGAATCCCACCAGAAGAACCTCGCCAAAGACCTCACTTCCCGGATCCTATGATGCGACACTGGCTCCCCCTGATGTGGATTACCGCAGCCACCGGCTGCATGACCCCAGAAGCATTCGTCGAGGCGAGCTTTTCCGAGACCTGCGACTGGTACCAGCGCTGCAGCATTCTGGAGATCATCGGGTATGACTCTCCCGCCGATTGCGTCGGGGAGCTTACCGCCCTCGCAGAGGAAACCGGAGAGCTCGGTGAGAGCTGCCCAGACTACGACCGCAGCGCCGCTGCCGAATGTCTGGAAGACCTGCAGAACGCTGGATGCGAGGACATGGACCACTACCCACAGTCCTGCCTGAACGCCTGCCCAACTCCCGAATAGAACCCTATTCTTCAGGGGCCTCTGGAAACGCATCTCCCAGAAGGTCCAGGGATTGACCGTCGCCAGACTCTGCGAGATTTCTCGCGTGCAAGATGGGGTCGTGTAGGAATCGTTTGAACATGGAGCGCGTCATGGCCTCCACCGCGGCTCGCTGCTCGGAGTCCAGGGTTTCCAACACCATTCGAGAGCGATCCATCTCCATCTGCCGCACCGCTTCCGCTCGCTGGGTCATCGAAGAAATCACCGGGGCCGCTGAAAGCTGCCCCAGTCCGCGGTAGGTGCGCTCCGCCTCACACACTACAAGGTTCTCCGCTTCGACGGCCTCCGCCTCTCGGCGCTGACGCCCCCGGCTGGCCACCTCCCCCAAATCATCAATATTGAACACAAATGCCCCCTCGAGGTCATTGACATCCGCCGCAATATTTCTGGGTACCGAAAGGTCCAATAGAAACAAGGGCTTGTACCGTCTGGCGCGAATAACCGGTTGAAGCTCTTTGCGGGTCAGAATCGGCCTCTGGGAGGCTGTAGAGGCAATCGCCACATCCACCTGGGCCAGATAGCGAGACAGTTGTTCGTAGGGAACCGCGATCCCTCCAACCCGTGCGGCCAGAGCCTGGGCATTCTCGAATGTCCGGTTGGCCACAACAAGCTCCTCGACGCCAGCGCCAATCAAGGCTTTGGACACCAGCTCGGAGATTTCCCCCGCTCCCACCACCAGTGCCGTTCGACCATCGAGGTTTCCAAACACCTGGCGAGCCAAGGCCACACCAGCCGTTCCGACGCTCACCGGCTCTTGTCCAATACGAGTCACCGTCCGAACCCGCTTGCCCACAGAAATGGCTTGCCGCATCAGTCGGCGAAGCACCAACCCCACCGCCTGAGCCTCCTGTGCCGCAAAGTATGCTCCCTTGAGCTGGCCTAGGATCTGAGGCTCTCCGAGCACCAGGGAATCCAAGGAGCTCGCCACACGAAACAAGTGCGCGACTGCAGCCTCTCCCTCATGACAGAAAAAATGGGACCGGCTCTTCTTATCGTTCACTCCCTGGAGTCCCGCCATGTAGGAGACAATCCCCCGGCCCGGGTCCGAGTCCCTTACCAGCGCATAGACCTCCACCCGGTTGCAGGTTGAGAGAATGACCGATTCCTCCGCCAGGCCCTGGTCCAGCAATGCCGAGAGATGGACGGGCAACTGCAGGCTGTCCATCGCCAGTCGCTCCCGAAACTCCACCGGTGCCGTGTGGTGGTTCAGCCCGACCGCCACGATTTCGCCTTGCCGAATCACGCGTGCCACCCATCAAAGAGAACATTCACCCCCACCAAGGCGCCGACAAGCCCAACAAAACCAACAACACTCGCCAGCGCAGCCAGGCGCCCCCGCCAACCGGCCACCAAACGAAACTGCAGCGCAATCCCATACCAAATCCATGCCGCGATGGTGACCCACCCCGTAATGTCGAGCGTGGCTCCCTTCACCGAAGAGGCCCAGACTCCACCCGAACCAATCCCAAGCGCCAACGACACAAACCCGAACAACATCAGGCGCACATTGAGTCGGTCCAGCCCCACCAGCGAGGGCAGTCGCTCCAATCCTTCCAGTTGTTTTCGTTTCAATCGAGAACGAACCACCAGGTAGTAGAAACTCACCCCAAACGAAAGCGTAAACGCCATAAGGCCCAGAAACACCATGGAAGCGTGTATCGGAAACCAGATCATGCCCAGACCGGTGTTTACCGTGCCTGCTACAGAAGTCGGTAGCACCTGGGCCACAACCAACAACACCACAGCCAGGGGCAGAAAAAACGTACCCAAGCTCTCCATGCGCGGCCCGCGCCGAACCATAAGATGGCCCAGCACCACCAAGAGCCCCAATGAAGCAATAGAAGCCCCGGGTGTGTGCACCGGAAACGCCTGGGATTGCAGCCCAAGCACCACCAGCCCCAGAAGATGTACTCCCGCTCCGAGCCAGATCGAGGGCAAGCGAACCCGCTCAAGCCACGATGGCTTGTGTTCGTTTCCCAGAAGGCTGTCCACAAATGCTATTAGGTAAAATAGCTGTGCCAGTATGAACAGAATCTTGTGCACCGGAACTCCAGAAACCCCGGTCTAACCGATGTAGCCCCCCCTTGGCCGCTCAGTCCTCTTTGCGTTTCCCCCAGCGGAACAAAGATCCCAGCCCCCGCTTCGCCGATCCCGACTCCTCCGTGGCCTTCGATCGCATCTGTTTCAACCGGACTTCCCGTCGAGCCTCCGTGTGTTCCGGCGAAATCTCCAGCGTCTTCTCAAACCAACTCATGGCGCTCGTATTCTGGCCGGCCAGCTTGTAGAGCCATCCAACTCGAAAACGACGATCTGCCTCTCGGCGCAGCCGCTCGCTCGCCGTGGTGTGTTCCTTGTTTTCGTCGCTCTTGAGCTTCACATCCGCCATGCTGCCTGCTGCAATGTCGTAGGGAATCTCCTTGAGAACAGAACGGCAGAAGGTCTCCTGCAGCCCGTAGAAAGGCTCGTCGTCAATCATCTCCCGCGCCTGCACCCAGAGGTCCCGAGCTGCCTTCCAGTTGCTCTTGCGCATCCTGGCCTCGGCCAGTCGCGCCAACACGCGAGCCCGCTGCCGATCCAGCTCACTGATGGTTGTGCCTTCCGTGCGCTTCTGACGGATCTCCCGCAGCGCTCGAGCCAACTCTTCGGGGTCTTCAAGTTGCCCCCGAATCTCGTTGAGTACCGAGAACACCTCTGCTGCCGCATCGCGAACATCACCACTCGCCGAGCCAATGCGGTCCGGGTGATACTGCGCCGCCAGGTCTCGGAAGGCCTTCCGTACAGAATCGGTTGTAATCTCTCCATCCAAATCGTCCGGGTCCAACCCCAACGCCGCCAGAGGGTGCAAAGTCGTGAGCTCGGCAGCGAACTTTCTAAGCTTCTTTTCCATTCCCGCAGCATCTTCCGAGCTGTCGGTTACCTCGGGGGCTTCGGTCACCTTGGTGTCATCGAGCTCCGCTCTCTGCGTCGGAGACACCAGCTCCAAGAGTCCAGCCTGAACCAACAGGTCCACCCCCCGCCAGGCCTCGTTGATATTGCCCTGCTGGCTTACCTTGAGATGCTCAATCATGCGTCCCAAAGAATGGCCTCGCTGGGCATATTTAACAGCCCGCGCAGCCACCTCTGAGAGCCCCACAGCCCGTACCCGCCCCAAGTCGGTGACCTTGGGCAAGAATGACATCCGCCCTCGATAAGCATCGATGACATGCTCAATCCGACGCTCGGACTCCATGGCCTCCGCCAACACCGCCAGTACAGGTTCGTTGAACTGGAACGTCATGTTCACGTCCGGCTCTCCCTCGTCAAACCTCCACCGTGCTCCAGAGGAGTCGGAGCAGCGCACCAAGTAGCGCGCAAGACCATTTTCCGCGGCCGATACTCCCTCTTGTACCCCCACCCCTGCACGGATCGCTTGCTCCAAATCCGAACCCAGGTCTCCACTCCAGGCCGAGCCATCGGACACCCGGTCCTGCAGGTTGGCCATCAGGCCTTCCACCCCGGTGGCATACACAATCTTGCCCTCACGAAACGCTACACGAGCTTCTTTCAAGCCGGTTCGCACCCTCAAACTGCCTGTGAGCGCACGAATGTGTGCATCGTAGATGGCCACCAATATGCCGCTGCCGGGAAGCCAATTGCTCACTGGTTTGTCAGTCACAGACACTCACACTCCAACTGGAACATCCACGAGGTTGAACCCTTGGCTTGCTCCTTGCCGGTTAGGATCATATTCCAGCGGGTGTTGGGCGCGTAAGCACCCAAGAGTATCCCCCCCAGAAAGAGGCACACATCATGGCAAGCGAGAACATCATCAACGTGGGCGACGCCGACTTCCAAAACCAGGTGATTTCCAGTGAGCACCCCGTCCTTGTGGACTTCTGGGCGACCTGGTGTGGACCCTGCCGCGCTCTCGCTCCTATTCTTGAAGACCTGTCCACCGAATACGTCGGTCGCGTCAAGGTTGCGAAGGTCGATGTAGACAGCAACCAGTCCACCGCGGCGCAGTTCGGAGTGCGTTCCATTCCCACCCTGCTCCTCTTCAAGGATGGCCAGGTGATCGGTCAGCTGGTGGGCAACGTTCCCAAGCAGCGACTGATGGAGTTTGTCGACCAGGCTCTGTAGAGCTCAGCCGACGTTCATTCGCAGACCGGTCGTCTCGATTTCGAGGCGGCCCTCGAGCATGCGCGCACTACCGCTAACCACAACAGCCAGTGGGTCTTCCGCCACGATCACCGGAACCCCGGTAGTCTCCCTCAAGGCTCGATCCATGCCCTGAAGCAAGGCCCCACCGCCGGTCAATACAATCCCTCGGTCCACAATGTCACTGGCCAGCTCCGGAGGTGTTTTCTCCAACGCATGGAGGACTCCCTCAAGCACCAAGCGCACAGAATCCGCCAAAGCTGCATAGACCTCGTCCGAGCCCAAGTTCAGGGACCGAGGAAACCCAGAAGACAAGTCGCGCCCTTTGACTTCCATGGTCTGGACAGTCTTCGGGGGCCGCGCACATCCCAGACAAATCTTGAGCTCCTCCGCTGTCCGCGGACCAATGAGCAGCCCATGTTGCCGACGCAGGTATTGAACCAGAGCGTCATCCAACGATTCCCCTGCGACGAGGAGCGAGCGGGCATACACAATGTCCGACATGGACAACACCGAGATTTCGGTCGTGCCCGCCCCAATGTCGATCACCATGTTTCCTTCAGCCTCACTGATGTCCATACCGACACCAATCGCTGCCGCAATCGGGGACTCCGCAAGGTGCACCACACGGGCACCGGCTGCTTCAGCCGACTCGCGCATCGCCCGCTTCTCTACCTCGGTGGTGCCATGGGGAATACACACCATGGCGTTGGGGCCCACAACAGGGCTGCGCCCCACAACCTGGTGAAGCAGGTGAGACAAGAGCGCCTCGGCAATCTCAAAATCCGCAATCACCCCATCGCGCACAGGGCGAATGACCTGAATGTCTGCGGGGGTTCGCCCCAGCATGGACTTGGCTTCACGCCCAACAGCAATGACCTGCCGTTCACCACGGCGGTTCTGAAACACAGCCACAACCGTCGGCTCTCGACACACCACCCCACGACCTTTGACGTGAATATAGGTATTCCCTGTACCGAGATCGATAGCGAGGTCCTGGGAAAAGGCGTCCAAGACTCCAGAAAAAACACTGGAAAACATCGGTAGGGGGGGCTGAGGCGGGAAGGAAGCGTGGTGGGCAAGAAGTTCTCGCGATCACAGGGGATTGCAAGCCAGAACTTCCTCTTCTCGTATAGCAAGTGAACCCTCCCGACACAAGCTTCCACGACACGACATCGAATCGAAGCGGTAGAATCCCGTCGTAGGGCTGAAGGAGGACTGTCATGACTGTGAATCGTCGTTTGTTCCGAGGAGGCGCACTCGTGCTGCTCTCGGCGCTTTTCTTCGCTTGTGTCAAGGTTCCCTATACTCAGCGAAAACAGTTCAACCTCCTTCCCGACGGCCTGATGCGCGGGATCGGAGCCGTCAGCTACACGTCCATGCTCTCCGAGCTCGCAATCGCCCGCAAAGGAGCGAACAACCAAGCCATGAAGGGCGTGGGAAACCGAATCGCCAAGGCTGCGGATGAGGACAGCTACGACTGGGAGTTCTCCCTGATCCGTGAAAACGAAACCATCAATGCCTGGTGCCTGCCCGGCGGCAAGATCGCGGTCTACACCGGGCTGCTACCCGTTGTGAAGAACGAGGCGGGCCTGGCCTTTGTCATGGGACACGAGGTCGGACACGCCACAGCACACCACGGCGCCGAGCGGCTCTCCCAACAACTCGCTGTCTTAGGCGGAATTGGAGCCCTTTGGCTGTATCTCGACGAGAAAACCGCCCTGAACAACGAACAACGAAATCTTTTGATTGCAGCGTTAGGGGTGGGCGTCGAGGTAGGCGTGCTCCTTCCCTTCTCTCGCGCCCATGAAAAGGAAGCCGACATCATTGGCATGATGTACATGGCGCAGGCCGGATACCCACCCGAGGAATCCGTAAAGGTGTGGAACCGCATGCAGTCCGCCAGCGGTGGCGGAAACATGCCGGCATTCCTCTCCACGCACCCAAGTCACCAGCAGCGCCGTGAAAATCTCAGAGAGTGGCTACCGATGGCCCAGAAGCGCTACACCCGAAACGCACTCCCCGGAAACACCCTGGCCCAGAAATGGAAAGCCTCCGATTTCAAGTCCACTGGCAGCTCGTCCAATGGGAGCCAAGGCAGTGGCAACACCAATACGAACCAGGGGAGCCAAAACAAAGGCAACGCCGGCGTAGGGGGCCCGCCCAAATAGGGAAGGGCACAAACCAAGCCCACAAAGGCCGGAATTGAGCGAAATCGACCCCGGTCTGGGTTGCAGAGCAACGGCGGCGCCGGTAAGGGCCAATCCTTGGCATTCAAAGCCCGGAGTACGCCCACATGTCCATGCTGACTCGCGTCCGTTCATCTGCCGATAGCCCCACAATGCTGGGGATCCTCGGGATCATCATCATCACCTTTGTCTTCTGGGGCATCGGAGGCCAAGGCCAGACTAGCTCTGTGCTTGCAGAAGTGAACGGCCAACGCCTGACCGATACCGAATTCAACAACGAAATGCGCCGAGAACGCTACGCCCGTCCAGGCACTCTGAGCGATGAAGCCTACGATGGTGTCGCCGCCCAAGTGCTCACCCGCATGATCACCTGGGAAATCCTCCTTCAAGAAGCCAACCGGCTCAGAATCGAAGTCTCCAACGCCGAGATTGCACAGGCCATCCAGGACGACCCCACGTTTGCTGATGACAATGGCGAGTTCGCTGTGGAGCTCTACCATACCCAGGTGAAGCGCTACTACGGCAGCCAGTCCCGCTACGAGACCAAACTGGCCGAGACCATGCGCATCAATCGCTTAGAAGACATGGCGGTACGCGGAGCTCGCATCAGCCCAACTACCGTGAAGAACCGGTACATCGAAGACAACACCCGCATCTCGCTCGAGTGGGTTCGGGTCCCGGACGCCTCCATTCTGCCGCTGGTAGAAGTCAGCGAGGACGCTGTCGCAGCCTACCTCGCCAGCTCCGAAGACACGCTCCGTTCCGCCTACGACGCTCTTCTGGACTCGCGCTTCTCCACCTCGAGACGCGCCACCACCCACACCATCCTCATGAAGATTGGCGCCGAAGACATCGATGATGCCGAGGTTCGGGCATCCCTGGAAGCCATCCACACGGAGCTCGCAGGCATCGAAGACAACGCAGCCCGGCTCGCTCGCTTCAAGGAAATCGCCGCTGAGAGTTCCCAAGATCTCTCGTCCAAAGACGGTGGAGACCGTGGGGAGCGTACTGCAGATCAAATGGGGCCGGTCATCACCGAGGCCGTCTTTGCCGCCGACCCGAAGAGTGGGCTCACTGCAATCGTAGAGACTGCGACCGACCTGCAGGTACTCCTGGTAGACGAAGTCTTCGAGGCACAGACCACCTCCTTTGAGGATGCTCGAGGAGAGCTGGCTCGAGAGATGGTGGCTCAAGACAACCTCGGCACGACCGCCGAGTCGTTTGTTGCTGAACTCAAGGCCAGCTGGGAGACCGACGGAACACCGTCACAAGAGCTCATGGACAAAGCAGACCTCATTGTTCGGGCCGAACCTACCGCTACACTGGGAACCCCCGTGCTCCGTGACCTGGGCCCTGCGACAGAAATCATGGCCGATGCCTCCACCGCAGCCCCAGAGTCCGTGCTCCCGAAGATTTATGAAGTGCGCGGAGAGCGCGTCATTGCCCGGCTGATTTCCCGCACCGAGGCCGATATGAGCACCTACGAGGAGCAATCTGGAGCGCTTGAAATGCGCATGCTCAATGAAGAACGCCAACGTCTTCTGACCGGTTGGAGAAACGCACTGGTCGAACAGGCCGATGTCAAGCGATACTGGACGGGCAACAACCAGGGATAAGACCATGCCCAGACGCCTCCTGACGACCGCCGCCCTGCTTCTCACGGCGACCTTCCTCGCACCTACCGAGGCACACGCCAAGAAACGCGTAGTCGGGGTGGAAATGGGCTACGCCCTCGGCCAGAGCCAACAAGACCTGGCCTTGCGATACGGCTGGCGATGGAAGCTCGCAACGGCTCTGGTTCAAGCAGACATTCTCGGAGGCACAACGCTATCCGACAACAACCAGGCCTCCCCCTTGGCCATGGGGGGAGTCACCGTAGGCTTTGGCCCCGTCGTGCAACCCCGTGTATTCGCCCGCGCAGGAATGCTGTTCAACGACACCGACCCATCGATTCGCCAATCGGTAGGGACAGCCCTGGTGTTCACCATGCTTCCCAAGGTCGAGATTGGCATCAACGCAGCCTACAACGGTGAAACTGCCAGCGGTAGCGACGTTCGAAACACCTGGTGGTCTGGTGCTGCCGAAGCCAGTCTCGCGTTCTAATCCATGACCGCGGTGTTCTTCGCACTCGCAGCAGGCTGCCTCCGATTCGATGTCGATGGAGACGTGGCCACCCTCACTGGGAACCTGACTTCAACAGCACCCAGAAAGGTGGAAAGGCTGCTCCGCCGCAATCCCGACCTCACCACGATCGAGATGTGGGACTGCCCCGGCTCTACCGACGACTACGCCGCCTTGGAAGCCGCCCGGCTGGTACGCTCAGCCGGCCTGAACACCCACGTTCCCGAAGATGGAGAGATCGCCTCCGGCGGCGTGGACTTCTTCATCGCTGGCGTGAAGCGCACTGCACACGGGACCGCCGGGGTGGGAGTGCACTCCTGGGCGGTATCCGGGCCCGGAGGCTACGAGGGCTGGGAGCTTGACCAGGACGACCCGGAACACAATCTGTATCTGGATTTCTACGCGGAAATGGGCATTCCCGCAGACTTCTACTGGTGGACCCTCTCTGTGGCCACAGCGGACGATATCCACTGGATGAGCCCCGAAGAAATGCTCGCCTTTGGTGTGGTTACCGAGTGAGTACGGCGGCTAACGACCCCGGCGCTTTCCAGACGGCGCGGAAGGAGCCTCGACTTCCGCTGCAACCTCTGAGGGAGCCCGGTTTGGATCCCACTGCACTTCGACTGTTGGAGCGTTGACTAGAGCTCGAATCTGGAAATAGGAATCTGGAATCACAGGATTGACGGCCAGCTTTACGTACCCATTGGACAGCAGTGGCGCTCCATCTTTGCGGAGCTCCATGGCCGTTGGCAGGCGATGTTCTCGATCGATCATCAGCACCACCTCGTCCCCGCTTTCCTCCAACACATAGCTCACACGCCAGTGCAGCCGACCGTCGATAAGAATGTCCTCCAGGGGCGTATACGAGCCTGTATTCGCAAGCATTTCGACCCACTCCCCCAGCCCTTCACCCGGTGCGACCGCTCCTTGCTCTGAAATAAAATGCACCACTACGGGACGAGCCGGGTCGTAATACCAAGCCTCCCCCTTCATGCGAATGTCCACCACCGGGCCCAACGGACTCTCCGTCTCCGTAAGCACGCGCTTGGCTGGCTCCATACATGTGCGCCCCTTGGATACCGCCATGTTCTTGTTTCCGTGGACCGCAAATACAAAATCGGCACAATACGAGTTGGTGGCCTGCCATGCAGCCTGCACCTGAGACACCAGGTCAGAGGGAGGAGCAGCCAAAGCTTGAGAAACCAGAAGAGCGTACACAACCCCCATACTCAACACCTCTCCCAAATCCCCTTGTACGGAGCTTCTGCTTGAGCATGGTGCCACGCCTGCTGACATTCGGCACACCGATAAAACTGTTCCTCCAACCCATAGGACACCCAGCCCTCCGGTGGCTCTACAGGCCGCAGTACAGCATGCCCATCCAGCGCAGCCTCTAACTCCAGGTCCTCCCGCGGAGAACCAAACGGCCCTTCTTCGTGAATCTCACAGGCTGCACAACTCATGGAATAAAGCTCACTTCTTCAACACCGTTCGCTCAACCACCTTCGCACCAGCTTGAAGCGCAGTCTTGATTCCACCTTCTACCACCAGCTGACTTCCCCCACCCACAAAGTACCCTCCTTGAGCGCCCACTTCACCGACATGAACCACCGTACCCGCTGGTAACTTCACCGCTGTCATGTGGGTCATGGAGTTCCCCCACTCCGGCAGCACCGCCGAATCAATGCGCGCTCCACCAGCGCCAGCGGGCCTCTCCAGGCTCCAGAAAGCGCCGGTTTCGCTCGCACCACGGGTGGTCGAAAACGAACCATCCCTAGGGTTCCATACCTTTGTGGGAGTCCCATTGTTGTGCAGCCGATAAACCACACGCGGCTCACTCAAACGCACGCTTGCATATCGACCACCTGAGAAGGTTCCTTGGAGGGAATTCGCCGGATGAACCCCAGGCCCTGTCTTGCTCAAAGGCCCCGGTTTCAGGGCATGGTACTCATCAATCAGTGACCCCTGGAGCTTCAGCCCCTTGGGATGGGTGGCAACCCGAACCGACACGCTGCCATCTCCGCCGGTGATGGAACTGGACTTTGGGCGAACGGGCACGGGCTGCCTGGCCACCGCTCCCTCGCCTCCAACCCCTGTTGTTTGCCCCGACCCACGGGTGCGCTGCGGCTTGACAGCCGCCCGGGTTGTATTCGCTCCCCCCCTCCGCCCCAGTCCTCGGGCCCCCTTGCTCAAGGCTCCGATCCCCCGCGGCGCCACAACGGGTACCGCAAACGACCCAATCGTTTTGCCTGCGGCATGAGGATTGTGAGCAATGTCATGAGCCAGCTGCCCCGGCAAGTCAGCAAGATTGCTCAACAGCATTGCTGTCGTAGCGCCGGGGTCATCACTGTTCTTGTAAAGCTCTACAACCTGACTGGAGGGTTTGAATTCCTGATTCGCCTGTTCGAGCGTCTCGGTGGTCGCCACGATGTACGCGTAGCTCAGACCGTCACCAACCAGGTCCGCGGTTTCAGCAACGGTCTCCAAGGCACCTTCGCCGAGCCCTTCACCGAAACCAAGAAGCCGCTCACCAGCACGGCCACTGGCCCACTCATCGTAAATGGCATCCCCCAATATGTGAGGGTTGTCGATCAAGAAAGCGACCTCCGAACCCGTCAAACCGACCGCGTTCAGAATCGCCTCACCGGCACGACCACTAGTCACCTCATCAACCACAGACTTCAGGTCATCGAAAATGGTGGGCCCTTTGGCACAGGGGTCGTCTGTCACGACATCAATGGTATTCGCAACCTTTTCCGGAGTGGTGCCCACATAGCCAAGCAGTCTCGTTCCAGCTCTGCCGCTAACCACCTCTTCTTTCACGGCGGCAGCAAACTCTTCGGGATGGTCAACCGAGTAGACGATGTCCTCAGCGGAGACCCCAACAGAGTTGAGCATCGATTCGCCCATCTCTCCGCTCGCCCAGTAGTCATAGATATCGTCCCACCAGCCCGCTTGGACGGGATTGGCGAGCCAAACACTCCACACAAGAAGCCCACACATCCGCGAGACGTGGCCCAACATCCCCCTAGGCGAAAAACAAGATCGCATTGAAGCCACTGTGCACTCCGGAAAAACAATCAGGTCAGCATAGAGTTCAGCAACTCCTATGCCAAGTCCCGAATCTACTCAAAACTCAGAAACCCCACATTGAAAGCCGGTTTGGGGGATACGGCGCCCTATTTTCAGTCCTCTTTTCTAAGCAAAACTGTCGCATGGCGACATTCATTCCTCACTCGGTGAGGCCATTCCAACCGATTCGCCAACCTCAATGACTCACCTTAGGCCCATAGGTCGCCCAGTCAAAACGCCCCCCGTCCATCTCCCCATCGTGGCAAAGCTGGCAAGTACTGACTTCCACGCTCTTGTGAATGTTGGCTGCTGAAGGCTCAGCCACGTGGGCCTTTCCTGGCCCATGACAAGCCTCACAGCCCACATGCTCCAGGACTCCCACCTCAGCTGGGTGTGCAGGCCCCTGAGGGTGATCCGCACCCGTGACATGACAGGCATAGCAGTCCAGGTCAGCCGCCCGGTTCACGCCCCTCAGCGTGTCCAGGGCTGTGGAATGGCGGGTAGTACGCCACTGTGCATATTGCGTAGGATGACAGGGCAGGCAGGCAGATGAGCCCACAAAGGGCCCCTCCTCCACCGTCGTTCTCACCACCCAAGCAGGGGGTGCTACCACAGCCTCACCAATACGAGTCTTGGCTGCCTCCACGAGCTTATGAGTTTCCAGGTGCTCTCCGACACTCACATCAAGGTCCACAAGCCGGTGGGTAAAGCGATGGTGGTCTCCCGGCGTTCCAGTCGGCGCCCAACCCACTCCATTGTGCTCAAGCTTCAAGGACAGCACCCCGAGCCGCTTTCCTCGCGACCCCGAACCCAGCTCAAACGCTCCGGTCTCTCCGATTCTCTTTGGGTTCATCCAGGTCTTTCGAGCATGCCCATCGAGAACAAAATCAACCGTTTCCAGACCCCCAAGCTCAGCCAACTGCTTTGCGTTGACATGAGCCACCACCAGCCGCACATCCACCGCACCCTGTTCGAGCACAGCCGCTTCCACAGACTTCACCGGGTCCGACACACGACAGCCCTTGGGGCCCTTGCCCGTCACCCCAACCACCCCGACCTTCATGCCGCCTCGCTCGAAAACCCGATGCCCCGGCCAGCGGGTTTCGCCACAGACCATCCCCGCAGCCAACACCGGCATGTCCCCTTCTTTGACCAGCTCAAACACCGTCTCCGCACCCAAAGAAAAGTCTCCCTCACCCGGCACGAAGACATCGATTCCCGAACTTGAGTACGCCGCAACTTGAAGCCGAGCCTTCTCCAGTTGCTGGTCTTTCCTCGCAGCGGGTAACGAACGAGATCGCCAGAACAAGTCCCCCCCATCGACCACCAATACGGCGCCATCGGCCTTCAAGTCATCCAGCACCGAAGCTCTTCTGGACAGACCGCCCAGGGGATTCTTCGGTCAACCACAAGGCTCGATTTCACCATCTACATTGTGGGTGTACACCACACTGACTGCCCCCAACTCAGCCCCGGCCGAGAGCTCCGATCCCAGGCAGCCCAAGAGAAGCCAGGAAGCAATCACTGACCGGCCTCCTCAAGCGCACGATCAATCGCCTCTCTACGCACAGCTTTGCCCTCGTCACGCTCCGCCTTGCGCGAATATTCACGTACTGCATCTTGCATTACAGACAAGGCTCCTCGATCCACCAAGTATACCGCCGCCTCGTCCGCCACTTTCGCATAAAAACGCTCATGGGTATGCTCCTCGGCGTCCAACCAAGGCTCACCCTGTCCGCCAACCAATAGCGTACGCTGGGTTCCATCAGAAGTCGCCAGCGTCGCCCTGCCAATCGGCGTGTCGAGTCCATACCGAGAAAGGTCGCCGGAGTCCTCGCTCACAACCTTCTCCGCCCGAACTCCAGCCACCCGAGTAGCAACCCGCTCCGGAGTAGAGCCAGGCACAGGCTGACCATCTGCCCACTCCCAACTCGACACTCCCTTTCTCAGCGCCACCTCGCCTGAAGGTTGGTCTTCCGCTTCCGCCTCCAGCGATACCTGAAGCGCCACCACATCACTGCCCTCCATCCGCATGAAGCGCTTCAAACGATAAGACTCGGCCTTCTGCCCGTATTCTTCCAAAAGCCCCTGCCGAGCCGTGTAAATCGTCCGCTCCCCCTCCAGCAGCATGTAGGCCAACTCTTCGTCCGGGTCATCGGATACCGGCCGCCCCACTCGAAGGACCAGCGGATCGCGGCTGCCAAAGGACAGCGTAATCTTCGCGCGAGGCGGCTCCAGGTCGTAAATGGCCAGGTCATTCTCTGAACCCTCGGCAAGGTCCTGGGTGAACTCACGGGCCTTGAGCCCCGATATCCGCCCCATCAACGAGCGAGCCTTGTCTCGAGAGGCTCGCATATTGACTGGCTCCACCAGCTCCCAGAGATGCTCACTGACTCGAATCAGCTTGAGTCGCTTCTTTCCAGGCAGGTCGGCTTCAATCGAATCCACATCCTGGGCATCGAAAGAAGCAAACCGCCGCTCTCGAAACTCATCCAATGTGAAGGAGTAGAAATCAACGGCGGACTTCTTCACCGTGTAGATCCGGTCTCCTGGAAGCGGCTGAATGTAATAGCTGACCGAGCTGGGATTGGGGTCGCCGGCCAGAAACTCAATGGCCCCACCTTCTCGCATAAACACCTTGACCCGAATGGCCTGCGGCCCCAGCCCATACAGCGCAGGCTCATCAGGCTGCTCCAATACGGTGGCTCTGGCATTGAGGTCATGGAGTTGGTGCTTCACGCGGTTCACCATCGAGCGAGAGGCTTCAAACCCACTCTCTTCAAGAATCCAGCCCTCATCGGTCTCCACCAGTACGAGGGTCTCTTCTGGCCTTTGAATCTCAATCCGAACCACTTCCTGCTTCTCAAAACGAAACAGTTCGGGCTCCATCGAGTCCTCAAATGGCTGCTCCACTGCGGGCTCGAAAAAACGAACTCCAAGCCAGGTCACCAACAGCAATACCGCCACAACCCAAGTGGAACGAAACGCCTTCACCGGCCCCTCCTAGACGCCCAAACCGCCCCACCAATCACCACAGTGATGAGAGGCAGCAACCCAAGAACCAGCCATCGAATCATATTCCGGTCTTCCAAGGTCAACGCCAGGCGCCTCACCTTGGTAGGCCGTCCCACCACCGCCAGGCGGCCATCGTCTCCCAACAACCACCGGAAGGAATTCACCAGGAAAGAGGCGTTCCCCGGACCCTCCACAAGCAGTTGATTGGTGGCAAACTCGGAATCTCCCACCACCACAGCACGGCCGAGCACCCCCGCTTTGGAAACCGGCCCGTCCGGGTGAGACTGCACCTCGACCGCAAGCGCCATGGTAGCCGGCCCCGGCCGATCGATCTCCGGTTCGTACAAAGCCGTTCCAGCGTCGAGCTCCCCACCAAGCTCCACCCAACCCATGCGCGAGGTTTCCAGGAGTACCTGGTGCCTCACGTGAGCCGGCATGGGGTCCGTGCCGGAGATCGGCGCGATGTGCGCCAGCACCGTCACCAAGCGCTCTTGGGCAAGGTCCGAGGTCACAGGATGGGAGCGATACCGAGGGACCGGCCTGTCGTTGTAGGGAAACACCAGGGTCCGATCCATCGCCAGCCCATCCCCCACGGTCACTTGAAGCCGGTCGAGAATCTCCGGCACCACGCTGCCCGGGTCCACCCAGACAGCCAGCCCCCCTCCTCGCGCGAGGTACTCAAGCAGCGCATCTTCCTCGGGCACAGTCAGTGGCATCCTCGGTCGGGCCAGGAGCACGGCTGCTGCATCCATGGGAATGCTCGGTGCCCCCTCCGTCTGGCGATCTCGGAACAGATCTAACGCCTTGAGCTCGTAGTTCTCCCGTTCGAGTATCTCCGCGAGATCCGACAGCCCCCCAGGACCACGCTCTTCAACATCACGCTCCCCATGACCACGAAGGGCATAGATGACCTTCTTTCGCTTTGACAGCAACTGAGCCGCCGCGCGATTGAACGCGGCCTCTCCAAGAAACTCGAGCCGACGCTCCGCTCCGGCACCCAACCGCCGAAACAAGTCTCGGTCCCGGAGGTCTACCCGGTCATCCCCACGTTGGATTACCAGGTGTCCGTATTCGGTCACTCCGAGTTGTTCCGCCGTGAGTCGGTCGCGGTCGAAATCCACCAACCGAGCCTCTACTACAACGGATGCGTGTCCAAGCTCTTCCAACAAGTCCTTCAGAGCTCGGTTCTTGAAGTAACTATCGGTCTTGCCCTGCTGCGCCGTAAAGGCGGTAACCCGCACCTCTGTCGCAGACTCATCCAGGAGCTCCAGCTTGTGGATGGTGCCCTGCTGTAGTTGATTGGCCGCATCTTCAGAAAAGTCCCAACGCACAGGGTGACGCTGCGCCAGCCCCACCAGCATTCCCACAAGAATCACGACCATGGCACTCACGGCCGTGGCGTTCCCACCATGGGCAAGCCTTCTCCGGGTCTGAGAGCTCAGCGCCATCGGCGAGACTCCAGCGTCCGGTAGGTGAGAAAGAGAAACACAAACACAAAGCCCACGAACCAGGCCAGGTCTCCCGTATCAATGATGCCCCGATTGAAGTCACGCAGACGTGGCAGGAGGGCCAGTTGCTCCAATG
>JAYZDK010000010.1:0-11220 GCA_036337845.1 Myxococcota bacterium
CGGTTTCATAGCGTCCGAGCACGGGGGCACCGACTGCGACGACTTGAACCCCACCGCCCACAACGACCTCGACTGCGATGGATGGCCCGACCTCTTCATCTCCTCCTATAGAGGCCCGAGCAGCGGCTACGAACAAGATTCCTGGGTGTACTGGGGCTCAGATAGGTTCGACCCAATCTCCCGGCTGGCACTTCCCACCACTGGAGCCGCACACAGTGCCGCTGGCGACCTCAATGGAGATGGTTTTGTCGACCTGGTAGTGCCCAGCAAGGACGAGTACGACGAAAATCAAGACCAGACTCCCGGCACCCAGGTCACCATTTTCTGGGGCTCAGAACATGGGCCTGTTGCCGCGGACACCTCCTCTCTTGAGGCCCACGGCCCCGAGTCAGTTGCCATCGAAGACCTCGATGGCGACTCCCACCCGGACCTGCTGGTCCTGTGTGCAGCAGACGGCACCGAAGAAACCGCTTCTCGCATCTATTGGGGACCGTTGAATCCCAACCTGGAGTCCAACCCAGCCGACTCGACCCTCTTGCAAACAGGGATCGCCCATTCTTTCGCTATCGCAGACTTCGATGGCGACGAGGATCTCGACATTGCAATCAGCAGTTACGGCGACGCGAGCGACCCAGACAGTGTGGCCATCCACATCAACCAAGAAGCAGGCCGAAGCTGGGCCAGCGTAGAGCTGGAAGCAACGCCCAACCCCCGAGGCCTGGACGCCGGCGATCTGAACAATGACGGACACATCGACCTTGTGGTCGCCAACTATACGCGTGAACTCTATTCCCACGTGTACTGGGGCCCCGTGTTGGGCAGCACGACCACTGAGCTGATGCCGCTCGAAACCGAAGTCGCCATGGATGTAGCTATCGAAGACCTGAACCAGGACGGAGTTCCGGACCTTGTCTTCGCCAACTACAAAGAAAACGAAGCGGCCTGCAATTCAAGCTCAGACTGTGAAGATGTTGTGGTCACCGACTCCTTCACCTACTGGGGGAAAATCAACGAATCAGGGGACGTGACGTTTGAGACCAGGACCGATTTCCAAACCCATGGAGCCAACGCGATCACCACGGGAGACATCAATCTCGATGGCCACCCCGATGTGCTGGTGGCCAGTCACACCAGCACAGCGGACCTCGACGAAAACGGCAGCCCAGACAACAGCAAGACCTCGTCCCTTGTCTTTTATGGCCCCCTTGGGCCCGAAGAATCGTGGGTTCTGGCCGAAACACTCCGGGCAAACGCGGCCTGGAACGTAGTGCTCATCGGCGGTGGGCCATGAGTGCGTTTCCCATGTTGTCAGCGCTGGTCTTGCTCTCAGGCTGCTTACCAGAATGGGCGCCTCTGGGAGAAGACGACCTCGACGGAGACGGCTACACAAGCCAAATCGACTGCAATGATGCAGATCCCGATGTGCATTCCGATTGCGTTGGGCTCGACACAAACCCGTGTTCGCCCGGAAACGACAGCGCAGTTGACACCGAGGCCGATTCCACACCTGCCCTCGCATCCTTGGAAGTAGAGGAAACCTCCACCACACAACTGGAATTCTCGTTCCAGGTAGCCCAATCCAGCGGCAACCTCGAAGGCGGCTTATTGCGGCTGAGCCACGGCAACCGCCAAGAAGACTTCATGATCCCAGGCTCCATCAGTGACTGGGATGGATCTGCAGGCAGCGTCCGCATCAACATCTGGATCTGTGAGCTCGCCAGTGGATCTCAAGAATGGCAAGCCACCGTATTCGACGCACAAGGAAACGAGAGCACACCGCTCATCACCACCGTTACCAGCCGATTTATCGGCAGAAGCTATCTCTCGATTGAGTGGGGAGACGGGCCGATGTTGTGGGATGGCCCAGACAGCTTTGAGCCTCCGTTCCTCTTCTGTGGAGACACCTATGGAACCGCTGAGGGCTACCACTCCGGGTCGAACCCAGCCGCCGGGGATTATGGGTTCTGGCCAGCAGGCGCAGATGTAGACTTCATCAAGGTCTACGCAGCGACCTGGACGAACAGCCATACCGCAACGCTGAATTGGAACAATACAGGGACCCAGTTGGAGTTCGGACGATTTCTACTGAACGGGGGTACCTGGCAGCACGACTCCCCCGTAGGCGGACAAAGCCAGCCTGTAGTCCACCCCCTCCACAAGACAATATCTGCGAACTACCAACAATATCTTTATGTACGGGGCTATTCCGGTCCGGCCACAGATTGGTCGGTCATTATTGAATAGAACCCAAAGCTCAGCCCCCCGAAGGCAGCTCCTCGGCCTGCGCTCGAAGCGCTTCGAGTTGTCGGCGTATCGGGGAAACCTTCACATTCTCGGGCAGATTGGGGTCCTCCCGAGCCGCCATGATGTACTGGTAGACACTTGAGAGCTGATGATGCACGTAGTCGATGCGCACCTTGGTCTCGTTCATCGCATAGCGCGTGCCGCCACGCACCTCTCCAGCCCGTGAGAACGGGTAGACCTGCATATCGTCGTACTGCATCTGCAATGCAAAGCGCATGGACTGCCGGGTGTGCTCTTCGAAAAACGCAGCCTGTTCTGGCGCATGCCTCAGGGCCAACTGGTAGGCCGCAGAGGTTCCCTCGGCATAGCAGAAGGCCTGCATGGCGGGCAGCTCGTTGGGCATCTTGTAGTAGCCACCGACATAGTCCGGCCAAGGCGCTCTCTCCTCAGTCCACTGGTAGGTATCAATCATCCAACGGGCCACATTCAGTCCAAAGTCCGCCGAAACCTTGTCTCCGCTGACCCGGTGATACGCATTGGCCGCCATCACGCTCCACGGCCCAAACTGCACCAACTCCAGACGATCTCCTGGATAGTAGGTCTCAAACGGCCAGCGCATGCCCTCGCGACGCTTCGCAACCCGCTCCTCCCACCAGGGCATGTAGTACTCGAAGAACTTCGGTAGCGGCCCGAGCCACTTGTCATCGCCGGTGTACTCATGGAGCATCACCAACGCCAAAGCCGCCTCGCCAGGCACGATGTCGTTCACGTTGTTCGCATAGGGGTGGTCATCGGGCACATAGTAGGGGTCGAACTTGCCCGAATCCTCCTGCATAAAGAGCGTGAAGTTGCCGAAACGCTCCATGAGGTCATCCCACTCGGTGGAACCCGTCGCCTGAGCCAGCTCAATCATGCCCATCAGGGCCACCACCACGCTGCCAAGCTTGCGATTGTTGTTGTAGTCGATGAAGCTCATGTCGCCTTCTTCCACCAGGAACTGCAGTGTCCATTCCTGGGCCCTCCGGGCTGCATCCAGGAATTCAGGGCGGTTCTCAATGTGCCAGGCCTGCACCAGGTTCCAGGTCGCCAAGGTGTGGCGCACCAGGTTGTATTCATTTGAGTAGCGGTTCTCAGACGGCCAGAACTTGTAGGTCACCTGCCCGTTGTCCTGGAGGTTGGCCAGGTACCACTCGCCCGACAACACCACCGAACCTTCCAGTGCCGGCAGATCCACGGCCGCCATGGGCACATAGCGAACGCCTCTGAGGTGAGCGAACGTGCCCCGGCCCGGCCAGTTGGAATAGGCGAGGGTGCGAATCTTCTCCAGGCGGTTTCCCTTCTCTCGCCATGCCCGGCTGCTTCCCAGGCGCCCGCTTTTTGCCACAGTCTTGAGCAAGATTTCCGGATCTCGAATCGCACGCGCATAGGCAACGGAGCCTGGCAGAACACCCACTTTGGTGGTTTCCGCGCCCTTCCTGGTGGTCTTTTCAACGATCAAGCCACCATCCACACCCATCTCCCAGAGGTCCAGGAGGTCGGGCTTCTCCCATGCTTCAATACGAGCGCGGTCCACGATGCGGTGCAACTCCAAGATGAGATCGTCCACGGTATCCTCAAGCCGAGGCAGGCCGTCCCACTCGGCATACCGCCGGTACTCACGCTCCAAATCACGCGCGAGTTCCGCCACACAATCCCGATAGGTGTCGCGGTTGCAGAGCCCCACGGCGATTGCTCTCCCACCCGGCCGCCTGGCCAGCGCCACCAACTGCCACTTCTTCCCCTCTCCCGCGGCAATGTCGGGAAGCGCCAACGCCGGCTCTCCTTTGATGATCTTCCGAAGCTGCTCCAGGGTGTGGTGAGCCAGAGCCATCGGAAACTCCCGAGGCTTGTCGAGAACACGATAGAGCAAGAAGTTCTCATCCACGGCCACGAGCGAGAACATCACCCGAGAATCATCGTAGTACAGCCTGGAGAGCACCGTTCCGTCGCGGTCGACTGTGCTCTTGGCGTCTCGATGCAGCACAATGTAGCGCACGTTGTCTTCCCGGAGAGAGCCCGCCAGCGCAACCTCATCTTTGCCCCACCAGGCGTCTTGATTCTCCTCGGTAATCAGGGCCTTTACCGTGAGCGCATCCAAGCCCTCCACTCGATCCGGGGAATCAACGAGCACGGGACCCGTGGCAGTAAGAAGGCTCTCCATGAGGGTGTCGTGGGGCTTTTGGGACCGGATATCACCGAGCATCTCTGTCAGCCGTTCCGCTGAGGTGGCCCCCCGAACTTTGCCGCCAAAACCACCGAGTGGTCGCACGTCGTCCGAACAAGAAAGAGTCATGGAAGCCACGACAACCAGGGAAAGAAACCGCATGAGCGCTCCGTTGAAGCTTGCGCTTAGTCACCTGTTCCCGTACACCCCGCAAGCTGGCCCGTAGGTTTCCCAGGCTACGCGGTTCGCGTTAGCCCGTTGTCTGCATTCTGCGGAGAACTTCATGCCCTCCTACATCACCCCTAAAGGCCACCTCAAGCTGGTACAGGAGTTTGAGCGTCTCTTGAAGGAAGAACGACCCATGGTCACCCGTGAGGTGGCCTATGCAGCTTCCCTGGGCGACCGCTCCGAAAACGCCGAGTACATCTACGGAAAGAAGCGCCTAAGACAGATCGACAAGCGCCTTGGGTATCTCAAGAGCCGCTTGGAAGGGATTCAAGTGGTCGACCCGGCTGAAATGGGCGGGCCCGTGGTTCGGTTCGGCGCCCATGTCACCGTAGAAGACGAGAACGAGCAAGAGCATGTGTACCAGATCGTAGGCGAGGACGAGGTCAACATCGAAGAAGGCTTGTTGTCCTACGAAGCTCCCATAGGAAAAGCCCTGGTAGGCAAGGAAGAAGGCGACGAGGTCGTGATCAAAACACCCGGCGGCACCCGGACCTTGACCATCGTGGCTGTGAGCTGGGAAGCCTGAAGCCACTCCCCCATCGGGATACAGTCGAATCATACTGAGGCAGCCCCAAATGAAAGCACTCGTCACAGGAGGGTCCAAGCGCGTCGGTCAGGCGATCAGTGAATCCCTGGCAGATGCGGGTTTCGACGTGGCGGTTCACTGCCACCGGTCCACGGAGGAGGCCGCTCGTCTGTCTGTGGCCTTGCGCGGCCGGGGCGTAGACGCCATCTCCGTGGCAGGAGACCTATCCACGACCGAGGGCTGCTTTGCTGTGGCCCATGCAGTGGGAGAAACCTGGGGAGGGCTGGACCTGTTGGTTCACAGTGCGGCATCCTACGAGCCCAAATCGCTACCACACATCGATGCCGACCATTTCGATACCACCATGGCCCTGAACTGCAGGGCATCCCTGCTTTTGACTCAGGCACTGGCCCCATCTCTTCGGGCCAGTACACTGCCCGGTGGTGGGTTGGTGGTCAACCTCACAGACATCGCCGCCTCTCAACCAGAACCCGGCTACACCGCCTACTGCGTTTCCAAGGCAGCCCTTGAGATGCTGACTCGCTCGCTCGCGCTGGAGCTCGCGCCTGACATTCGCGTAAACGCCATCGCTCCCGGAACCGTGCTTCCCCCGGAAGAACTCTCTGACGAAGCGCTTGCCACCATCAAGTCCACCATCCCCCAGGGTCGATTTGGCCAGCCCACGGACATCGCCGAGCTGGTGGTGTTCCTGGCTCTGAAGGCCCCCCACGTGACCGGACAGATCTGGGCTGTGGATGGAGGGCGCTCGATAGCGGGCGCACTGGCGGTGCCGCGATGACAAACACCCGCATCCTGGTTGAAGGACTCGAGGTGAGCTGCCTGATTGGCGTGCACGGCCGCGAACAGCTCACCCCCCAGCCCATCCTCGTTGACATCGAGGCTTTCCTGGACGCCTCGGCCGCAGCCCTGGCCGACGACCTGGACCAAACCCGAAACTACGACAATCTCGCCACAGAGCTTGGCTTCATTCTGCAAACCTGTCGGTTCCACCTCTTAGAGAGCGCAGCGCACGTGCTGCTGCGTTGGCTGCTCCTCCCACCGGTAGAAGGCTCACCCGTCGCTCCGATTCAACGTGCCCGAGTGCGTCTTTCAAAGCCCCAAGCACTTCCCGGTCGCGCCCTGGCCGTGGTGGAGTGCAGCGGAGACGCTGAGAACCAGGCATGGGAGCACGAGGAGAAGTCCTGGGGTCGCGTGGACATCGTTGCCGAGACACGACGCACAGGCATCTATCGATTGACGCTCCAGCCCGACTGCGAGCTTCCCACTCACCACCACCAGGTCATGAGAGAGTCCGAACTCGTGTTGGAACCTGGGCTGCTCGGCTGGAAAGACGGCCAGCCCCCCACCCCACTGACTGTGGGTACCGTGTTGGAGTGGCGCAAGGAGCAGCGACACGGGTACCAGAACTCCAGCGACACACCTGCCAGTCTGTTGTGCGTCGATTCTCCACCCTTTGATCCCAAAGACGAAATCCTCGAGGAAGCCAGTTGAACACACTGCCAGGCCGCATTCTTGTCACCGGTGGCGGAACCGGGCTCGGCCGCGCCATTGCCACAGCCTGCAGAAACGCCGGGGCCGAGGTGGTGTTGTGCGGGCGCCGAGAGTCTGTTCTTCAGGAGACGGCCGAGAGCATCGGAGCCTCCTTCCATGCGTGTGACCTCAATGAACCCCTGGCCTTAGAAGGCATTGGACCGTTCGATGGGGTGGTGCACGCCGCGGGAGCTCGACTGCACGCGGGTGTCGCTGACTGGAGCCCCGAACAAGGAGAGAGACTCTGGCGACTCCATGTAGACGCTCTCGCACGAATGGCTCAAAGAATGTCCAAAGATTCTGGCGGCTCCATACTGGCTCTCGCCTCCTCCTTGGCCATACGGCCCGTAGTTGGCTCAGCCGCCTATTCCGCAACAAAGGCAGCACAACTCTCTCTTGTGCGCTCGCTGGCTCTGGAGTTGGCTCCGATGAAGATACGAGTCAATGCACTCGTGCTGGGAGTCGTTCCTACGGACATGACTCGGAGTCAACCCGCTGGCGAGCCCGATCCTCACCTGGACCGGCTGGCCAGCCTGCACCCACTGGGCTTGGGAACTCCCGAGAACGTAGCCTCAGCAGCACTGGCGCTACTAGCGAACCCCTGGATTACCGGGGCGGAGCTGGCAGTGGATGGTGGTCTGTCTCTGGCCTGAAGCCAGCCGACTCACCCAATACATCCTCTACGCGCTGACGCACCTCGGGCTTGCCGAGTTCATCTGCTCGAATCAGGTTCGGATCCAGCAGGTGGGTCGGACGCACATTTGAGAGCGCGGCCATCATATTGCCCTTCACCTTGGGATTGTCTGCACTCAAGCGAGCCAGCAGCGCCTTCATCTCCTGGCGCTTGAGGTTTTCCTGGGTGCCGCACAAATCGCACGGAATGATGGGAAAATCCATGTCCTGGGCGTATGCTGCCACATCTTCCTCAGCACAGTAGATCAGCGGGCGAATGACTACATTTTTGCCATCATCCGAGAAGAGCTTCGGCGGCATGCCTTTGAGTTGCCCTGAGTAGAACAGGTTCAACAGCACCGTTTCAGCCACATCATCCCGGTGGTGCCCCAGAGCAATCTTGGTCGCCCCCAAGTCCACCGCAGCCTGGTAGAGAATACCCCGGCGCAGACGCGAGCAGAGAGAACACATGGTGCTACCCGGAGCCAGCTTGTCCAGCACGATGGAGTAGGTGTCCTGGGCGAGCATGCGGTACTCAAACCCATTCTCTTGAAAATGGGTTTCAAGAACATGCCCAGGAAATCCGGGGTGCCCCTGGTCAAGGTTGACCGCCACCAAGGAGAAATCAAAGGGCACCCGCTTCTGCATGGCTGATAGCAAATGCAGCATGGCGTACGAGTCCTTGCCACCAGACACAGCCACCATCACCCGATCGCCCGGCTCAATGAGCTGGAACTCCTCGTTCGCCCTCGCCACCTGCCGTCGCAGCTTGTTCTCGATGCCCATCCGACCCTCCGCGCGGCTTTTATCGGGTTAGGTGGCGCCCGTCGTGCAAGAGCAACCACCCGAAGTGCCAGAACAAAGCCCCCAGGGATGCCTGGCAAAGTTTCAGTCCCTAGGCATGGCCATGTACGCCATGCTGCTACTGACCTTCGTGGCCGCCGGAGTCACCTGCGGCCTCGGCTCCGTGTACAGCCTGCTCAGAAGCAACGCCACTACCCGACTTGGGCTGGTCTCGGGAGCCGAGGTCGAGTCCTGGCGCCTCGCGGAGTTTCGCCGACTGGAGCTCCTCGGCCAGTTTGAGACCCCCGCGCTCTACCACGACAGCTCCGTATCCGGAGACGGTTCATCGGGCTGTCTTGTGGCCGCTGGAAGACTGATTGCCTTTACCCAAGGCGGCGTCGCTCACGCCACAATGCCTTTGGCCACATCCCAGCTCACGACGGAGCCCACCCCCACCGGAATGGTGGTAATGCTCTCCCTGGACAACCAGTCCGCCACCTGTCAGTTCTTCAACGCCGAAGAAGGCAACCGGTTCGCCGACATGCTGCGGGCTGAAGCTCGCCTGGCCAAGCCCCCGATCGAGCCATTCATCGGACCTGACACCACCGAATAATGAAGGAACTCAACCTAAAACTCAGCGCAGAGACCGGTGAGGTGACAGAAGGCAGCGCCACAATCGAACACTTTTCCACGCCTCTTAGATGGGTAAGGGCCACGATATTTCTTGTGGGAGGAATCGGGCTCGGAGCCGCGCTCATTGTGGTGCCTATTCTGCACCTGATCACCACATGGGCACTGCCATTGGCTGGATTGATTGCGTGCGTAAGCGTACTGCGAACTCGAGCGCGACTGGCAAACATTCAAGGCCGTTGCCCTGGCTGTGAGGCCTCGTTTGCTCACGATGGGGGACGAGCCGTATTTCCCATGCGTATCGACTGCCCCAACTGTAGGCGCCCGATATCCATTGCACCAGCAGGAGACGAACATGGCCAAGGGTAGAGACAAGCACCAGGCAAGACTGCAGGCCATCGCTGGACTGGGCCGAACTCTGTCCCGACGCGCCAAGAACCACTGTGAAATCTGTGGTGAAGGCGGCTCACTCAAAGTGATCGAGGTGGAGCCGGTCTTTGAAGAACCGGAGATTGAACGCGCTCTGATGGCCTGTCCGAGCTGTGAGGATGCCCTGGGCAAAAAAGGGCCTGACGCCGAGACCATGCGCTTCCTGGAAACCACTATCTGGTCCGAAACGCTGCCCGCCCAGCTTGCCGCAGTCCGCCTGACACGAACCCTTGCAAGCCAGGGCGTGCCGTGGGCTATCGATGCCTTAGACGGGCTGTACTTAGACGAAGAGACGGAGTCACTGCTCGATTAGCGCAACAGGGCAAAGCCCCAGCTACCTCCCTTCTGTACCGCTGTCGCCCGTGTCGACACCCCCGCCCGTGCCCCCGCCCGTGCCCTCGCCCGTGTCGGTGTCAGCGTCAGAGTCGGCATCGGCGTCGGCGTCGGCATCCGCATCCGAGTCGGCATCGGCATCGCCATCCGCATCGGCATCGCCATCCGCGTCAGAATCGGCATCGGCATCCGCGTCAGAGTCGGCATCCGCATCCGCGTCCGAGTCGGCGTCAGAGTCCGCATCCGCATCGGCGTCCGCCTCTACCCCCGTTCCCGTCTCTCGCTCAACAGTGGGCAGACAGGCTGACAAGCCAAAAAGAACCAACCAAAGACCTACAAACCGCATGAGAAATGTCTCCAAAAAATCAGCGGTGCGCACATAACACGCCCTTAGTCGGCCTCCATCAATTGCAAGCCGAATTCGTTGAGCAATCGGGAACCTCACAGCAGATGGGGTCATCGCAGTCGATTAGGCCGTCTCCGTTGTTGTCGACGATAGCCCAGCGCGGAGCCCCGGCTTTCGGAGCATGCCAGGTGAACTCAGCGATTTGAATGGAGGTTGGGTTCAATTACAGACGGGATTATCAGCGCAATCGGGAACCTCACAGCAGATGGGGTCATCGCAGTCGATTAGGCCGTCTCCGTTGTTGTCGACCTCATCCTGACAGTTTTCAGGAGGTGGAGGTGGTTCCCCAGTGTCGGCGTCGGCATCCGCGTCAGAGTCGGCATCCGCGTCAGAGTCGGCATCCGCGTCAGAGTCGGCATCCGCGTCAGAGTCGGCATCCGCGTCAGAGTCGGCATCCGCGTCAGAGTCGGCATCCACATCGGCGTCCGCCTCTACCCCCGTTCCCGTCTCTCGCTCAACAGAGGGCAGACAGGCTGACAAGCCAAAAAGAACCAACCAAAGACCTACAAACCGCATGAGAAATGTCTCCAAAAAATCGGCGGTGCGCCCATAACACCGGTCAGTTGGCCCCGGTGTCGTAGCCTCCTCCACAGTTGAAGTTGGTCGCACACTCGGCGTCATCACAATCAAAGTCGCCATTGCAGTTGTTGTCAATGTTGTCCCAGCAAAGCTCCGGATACCCCGGGTGGGTATGGCCACTGGAATCATTGCAATCTGAAGAGTTGGAAACGTACCCGTTCGGTGGATCACAATCGGTCACCGCGACGTTGGGGTCTCCATACCCATCCCCATCGTTGTCCAAATACCAACTTCTCTGGTCCGATTCATCGCCGTCATCAATGTATCCATCGCAGTCCGAATCCACGGTGTCGCAGAACTCCTCCGCTCCCGGATACGTACTTGGCGCGAGGTCGTCGCAGTCTTGGCCACCAGCCTCAACGGCATCGAATCCATCACCATCCGCATCCGTGATGTCGCTTCCATCACAGTTCTGATCGATACCGTCATAGGGAACCTCTTCCCGGCCCGGATAACGACTGGCATCTGAATCATCACAGTCCCCTTGGTTCTCCGAGAATCCATCGCCGTCGTCATCGACATCTTGGGGAGGCGTGCCCGTATCCGCATCGGCGTCGGCGTCGGCATCGGCATCGGCGTCGGAATCGGCGTCGGAATCGGCGTCGGCATCGGCATCGGCATCGGCATCGGCATCGG
>JAYZDK010000011.1:0-6473 GCA_036337845.1 Myxococcota bacterium
GACAGCAACTGCACCCAGGCGTCTCACTTCCCCGCGCTCACCGCCGATCCCGCTAACAGCGATTATGACGATCCCAGCGTGGAAGTCAGCTGCACCGACGAGTCGGTGGTCGTCGTCAGCAACGGGATTCCCGCGTACGAGTTCGTATCGGTCACCCCCAATGGCCTGAGTAGTCAGGACTGGAACTGGGAGATCGCTCGAGAGCCAGAACTCTCCGACGACATGACCGATATTCCTCTCTTGGGCACCGCCGGATTTACCGTCAATGGCCTTCCCATCTACGGGCCGAACGAAGGTGAATTCCCCGACCCATTTGGGGATCCCATCTACAACGACATAATGGACTTCTGCCTGGGCCATACCGGGGGCAACGCCGACTACCACTACCACGCGCTGCTCGTGGAGTGCATTCTCGCCAACACCGACTGGGTCGAGGGCGAGCCTTCTCCAGTGCTGGGGTATGCCCTGGACGGGTTTCCCATCTATGGACCCTGGGGATGCACCGACGAGGGCTGCACGGAAGTTGTGGAGTTCGAGAGCAGCTGGGAGACTGTGGGAGACCCCACCACCTATGCCTGGGATGCCAATGAGTGCACCCAAAGCTCCTGTGATGAGGCCAGCGGCGAATACCTGGACCGATGTAACGGCCGAGTAGGCCCCGACGGCACCTATCGATACCACGCCACAAGCAGCTTTCCCTACATTCTCGGATGCTTTCACGGAACCGCATCGGAGGATGCTGGGCAAGGCCAGCCAGGTGGCGACGGCGGAGGCCCCGGAGGCCAGGCGCCACCCGACTGTGAGAACGTCCCAGAGGGCCAGCCCTGCTGTGGCGACGACTTTTGTGGCGGTCCTGAAACCGCCGAGAACTGCCCAGCAGACTGCAACTGATGCTTCTCTGGCTATTGGCCTGCCAAGGCCCAGGTACCAGCACCAGCGCTGACCCGAGCCCCGGGGCCAGCAGCTTGGTGCCCACGCCACCCATTTCCAGCGTCTCCTACGCTTTGAGCTGGTCTTGGGAAGGCCTCGAACCCCCACAAGAACAAAGCCCGCTCATCATCGAGACCAATCTCGGCTACCAGGTGCGTGTCGACGCCGGCGAGCTGATGAATCACACCATTCAGCTTGTCCCCTGTGCACCCGAAACCGGCACCTTGCCTCTTGGATGGATCCCGCGTTTGTGGGGAAGAACCGCCTGGGCCAGTGATGGCACAGAGGCCGATCCATCGGCCTTGCCCGATCACGTTCCCGAGTCCTTTGAGTCCCTGGAAGACCTGGAGTTAGGACGCGTGGAGACCGAAGACACCGTCTATTGCCAGCTGCACTACCTGGTTGCCCCCATCGCCTTTGGAGGCCGTAGCCTTTCCATCTCAGGGGAGGTCACCACAGCAGACGGAATCTCCATTCCACTCGAGGCCAACACCGCCACCGCATGGGGAGAGCTTTATCCACTGACCCCCCTGGTAAACGAAACCACCAGTCGGCCGACAAACCTGCACGTGGGAGTTCAGCGTTCAGTGGCCACGTTGTTCGACAATATCGACTTCTCCACCAACACCGACACCGAAGAGCAGTCCCAAGCCTTCTTGAGAAACCTCATGGACCATACGGTCCTCAGCTTGGAAGTCTCGCCCGACTGACACAAACACAATCTACCGAGAAGGCGGTGTTCGGAGCCCTTCCCGTAGCTTGGTGCCATCAAACGGCCCCGGCTCACCATCGGGCACCAGGCGCCTCTCGGGCCAGCCCGCCTCGGCAAGAACCGCCCCGATCGATTCGGCAATGAGCCCATTGGCCTCACCGGTCGGATGAACCCCATCGAGAAACGCCCGCTCTCCACTCAGGCCCGCAGACGCCAGGGCATCTCGCGCGTCCACCAGGGAGACAGATCGTCTCTTGGCCACCTGTCGCTGCGCCTGCAGATACATCTGCCAACGCTCGCTTCCCGGCAGACCATCGAGCCGCTCCAGGTTCGCAGGCGCCAATACGACCGCTCCGATTTCACGAGCTGCCGCCCACTGAAGCATCCAGTCGAGGTTCGACGCATAATCTCCCACAGCCACGCGTCGCACACCGGCAACTGGCGCCCCGCCTCGGGCACGGGAAGCCCAGTCACTCGCCGGAGCCGGCGCGAGCGCCTGTACAGCGTTGAACACGCCGTCTTCCTCCAGCGGGGAAGAGAACAACCACTTCACTCGCCAGAGGAGCCCCCGCGGGGTCAACAGAGGTCCCGGAGGAAGAAGCTCCTTCATCCAGTCCTTGTCCGCTGCTCTTTCAAACATCGCGTCCGTCCACAGACCGCCGATGACTAGGAGGTCCGGTTCGAGCCGTGGGCCCTCTTCCCACAGCAACTGGCGAGTCTGCAGCGTGGAGTAGCCAGGCACCGCACCACAGTGCACATCCGCATCGATACCCCGATTCAGCAACGCCCCTTGGACGGCCTGGTGCAGCGTGTCTTCCTCACCGAGGTTGTGACCAAAGATGGTCGAATCCCCCAGCGTCAACACACGCGATTGGCCCCCTCCCATCGCAGCCTCTCGCAGCCCGTGCGAATCAATCCGGGCAGGCACTCCTGATTGGTCCAGAATGCCCGGAGCCAGCGTCCAGAGTCGGGTAGGGTGCGGCACCATCGGAGTGCCGAGTTCTTGGGTCCACTCCGACTGCAAGCCAGACAAGCGCCAGACTCGCCAACCCACCAAGAGCGCGAACAACGCAAGCAGGACTACCAGTCCCCAGAGAAGTCTCTCCTTTTTCGGCATCTCGGTTCTCAAGCGTCTCCGAATCCAAAGACTGCCCAGACAGTAGCACTCGCGCCGAACTTCAGCGCACCCCAAGTCCATAGTTCACCCACACTCCGCTCGCACAGCCAGCTTCTAGGGGAGGTAAGCATGAGAGGATCGGGGCATCCTGAGACCATCCAGTGACACCGAGCCGAAAGAAAGCCCTGACTGCCATCCTGATTGCATGGGTTCCCGTGAGCCTCGAAATCTGGGTCCGCCACCTTGAACTCGACCGTCAGTGGATCGCCAGCACCCTGTACTACCAGGAATCCGACCTGGCCGTGCAACAAACCTCTGAGGACCCAATCCTCCACTACGAGCTGGCACCGGGAAGCACCTTGGAAGCCCGGAGCCGATGGGGCGGCACGTACCTCGCAACGATTGGACCTCAAGGGGCACGAGGCAACGCACACGACCTACAGCCCTCCCAAGAGGTGTTCCGAGTGTTGTTCTTCGGGGCTTCCACAGTCTACGGAGTCGAAGTCAGTGACCACGAAACATTGCCCTCCCGCCTGGAGTACCACCTGCAGGAGTCCGCGCCAGACGGCGCACAAATCGAAGTGTGGAACTTTGGTACGCCCGCCTACGTACCCGCCCAAATGGCCCGCCTTGCCCACCAGAAGATTCAGTCGATCCCAGAAGTCGATCTCGTGGTCATGATGCCCACAAACCGAGGCCGCAGAGCCTTCCTGGGCGGGCCCGACAGACTGGCGAAAAACTACCAGTTCTTCTTTGAAAACGACCCCATTTTGTGGCCCGAAAACTTTCCGGGCCCCGGGTTCATGCCAGCCACCGCACACCTGTGGGGCTTGAACCACCTGGCGAGCTATCGCTGGGCCTGGATTTCTCTCTCGCATGAAAGGCTGCGTCACGCCTCGACCAACGAATCCACCCAGGCGCTATCTGCCCGTGAAATGAGTGCATTAGAGGCCCGTGCAGCAACACGCGACATTCCCATCGTTCACGCGGGCTATCCCCCTCTCTCCGACACGACCGAGCTACCAGCAGCCCTCCAGGACCTTTCTCCAGAGAAGCAGAAAGCCGGGCTGGAGGATCGCCATCCCTCTCCGGAAATCCTCGATCTTCACGCCCGTTCTCTTGCCGCCGACTTGATTCACCAGCAGCTTATGGCTCCAGTGATTCAACCTACTGTTCAGCCACGCAGTCCGTAGGTAGCGCACCCGACTCCCCCAACGCCTCGTACACCTGCTCGGCCAACAACAGGTGTCCCTTCACGGAGGGATGCACGTCGTCCTGGATAAACACCGCCTCGTGGCCCAGCTTGCGAATGCGTTCCAAGGGGTCCACACACAAAAGCCCCTGTCTGGCACAGATCTCCAATACAGCCTCGGTAGGCCTGTCGTAGTCCAACCCCTCGCCAAGCACCGAAAAACCGCGGGCTTCCAAAGCTTCATGTGCGGACGGGTCGGTAGGAGAGATCCGACCTCCAGCCTGAGCGGGCGTAGGAATGATCAAGGGAACAAAAGAGCAGCCTGTCTCCCGGCAGAGGTTGCGCATCCGCACCAGAAGAGACTCCAGCAAAGCATACGCCTCATCGATCACCGGGGCCGGGCTGGACTGATAAAGCGCATACTCACCCTCCACGTAGTTTCCGAGGTTGAGCCCATCGGGTGTGAGGGCATCAAACTCCACAGGCAGCGCCTGTCGTGTCCATGCACCGGCCGAGTCCAGAAGAGCCACCCGGTCATTCGCTGCAAGCAGCCGGAGATACAGAAAATGTATCAACGCCGAATGTTCCCGGAGGTCGCGCACCCGATTGAGAAAACGGGAACCATGCTGGTAGCGCACCAAGCGGCGATGCGAGAACAAATCCGTGTTGATGTCGTTCTGCAAGAACACTCCCAACACGACAATGTCCGGGGAGAGGTGGATCAGTTTCTGCTCCAACAAGAAATACTCCACCACCGTGTTGATCCCTTGAATGCCCGCATTGATCACCTCAACATCTTCTTCTGCACACTGGGCCCCCAACAGCTCCGCCACACGCCCGGGAAACGCATCCTGGTGTCTGACCCCAAATCCGAAAGTGGCCGAATCCCCCACAAACAACACCCGGGTTTGCCCCTCTGGCTTGTTCAGCGGAAGCTCTTCCTGGTTGACCCGAACCCTCTGGCCTTCCACCGGGTTCATGGGCCACGCGTGGGCCCACCGGGCTTCCGCCAGCTCCTTCGGAGGAGAAATCGGAGAAAAATGGATGATCTGCCGATCAGACTCCCCCTCGTAGCCAAAAACCCGCAACCCTACCTCAAGCAGGCTCACCACCACCCCGGCCGCCAGAAGAAGCGCAAGGAGTCGAAATCCAACCTGGCGAGAAACACGCATAGAGAGAGCGCGAGTATATCCAGAAGGACCCACAACTCCATCACCGAGCCCTTCAGGCCTCGGCTTCCCTCCCCACATAGGAGTAGATTCGAGTGCTGTAGAGGTCGTCTAAAACCAGCACCTCCTGCGGCTCGAATCCGGGTAGAGCAAAGGTGTTGCTGATCAACACCAGGCCCGGGGGCAGGCGCTCCTCCAGAGCCTCCGCCAGTCTTTTCATTCCTTCTGGGTGGAGGTAGCACACCAGGACGCTCGCTCCTGAAAAATCGGCGCTCCGGAAGTCCGCCCGATGAACAGAAAGGTTCTTCAATCCCGAAGCCCGCTGACGCAACGCAGAAAAAACCCACGGTACAACCGAGAGTTCATAGCCCTCTACTGGCGCTTGAGGGTGGCGCTTAGCGAGGCAACAAGCCATGCCCCCCCAGCCCGAACCCAGTTCCAGAATCGAGCCCTCCACCGATTCCGGCAGAAGCCCAAGCATGGCCTCCCGCGCATGGGCCGAACTGGGCATGGGAGAAATCCCAGTCCGCACCGTTCCCCACAGCACCGACAGCATGACCCCCAAGGCCAGGCCCAAGACCAGCAGTTCAACCAACGTGGTTCTCCGTTCCCACCGTCTTATGGCAGGGCCGCGAGAATGTCTTCCTCCGTTACGTCTCCATCCGCAATCAACACCTCCCCACCCGGGCCAATCAGCGTATGGCTGGGCAAAGAAAGCGTTCCTCTCGCTGTAAACCGCAACGCCACAGGGTCCCCATCGGAGAGCACGGGAAAGGTCTGCTGATACTCCTCTGCCCAGACTCCAAGCTCCTCCTGATTCGGGGGCTCCGATTCAGAGTTCTCCGTCAGAAGCGTGATGACCATGAGTCCTTCCTCGCGGTACTTCTCATAGGTTTCTTGAAGACCACCGGCCTCCGCGCGACACCCCCCTCACCAGAACGCAGCCCCTACAAGCCACACCACCGAGTCGCAGAACGAGTGCAAGCGCACCCGGTCGCCAAACTGATCGAGCAAAGAAAAGTCCTCGGCAATTTCTCCCACCTCATTGCCGGTAGCAACCACAGCGTCTCTACAGGCTGCAATCGACCACCCTCCCTGGTAGGCATGGTCATCGGCGTCCAGAGGACTGGTATTGCCAGCCACCTCATCACCATCAGACTCACCATCCCCATCCGTGTCGGCCACACTCGGGTCCGTACCCAGAGACGCCTCCAGCTCATCCGTCAGCCCATCTCCATCCGTGTCGACCCCAGAACCAGACTCCGTACCCACGGGTACACATCCAACAAGCAGCAGTAGGGGAAACCAGCAATAAAACCGCATGACCCACCATACGAAAGCCACCCCCGAGAC
>JAYZDK010000012.1:0-19869 GCA_036337845.1 Myxococcota bacterium
CTCTGAGCTCTACGTCGGGATTGGTCAGACAGCGGAGTTGCAGGTTCGATTGCTGGATGGCAACGGATCGCTGGTGGGGGATGAGGGGGTCACGCTGCAAAGTGATGCTGGAAGCATCGGTGAGATGTATCGGAGGGGTGATGGAAGCCTCGGGGCGGTGTTTACACCACCTCCGGGGCAATGGGCGGGAGAGGTTGTTGTTACGGCCACGGCGAACGAGACCGGGTTTTCGGCTTCCACTCCCTTGGTGCTGCGGCCCCGCCCCCTGGGCTCGTCGGTGTCCGTAGGCGTGGGCCCCCTGGTGACAGCCAAGCGCGACAACAAGATGGTGGTGGCCTTTGATGCGGAAGGCCGGGTCGGAATCTGGGAAGATCGGGTGCATCTAAGAGGCTCATTGAACCTTTGGGCGGACCAAACGTCTGTCGCGGATCCCGAGCGGGACACCACGGTGGAGCTCGACATGGATGTCTTTTGTGTGTCGCTCTCGGCCCTGTTGCGTCGGGAGGCGGGGCTGGTCTCGTCTTGGTTTGGGATCGGAGGTACCGTTACACCATATTTCTTGGAGACCCGTTTCGAAGGGTTGGAACCGCTTCAGGCTTGGGGTCTTCACGGGGTGGGAATCAGTTCTATGTTGGGTGCTGGGCGCCGCTTTGCTCTGGGCGAACTGACGGTGGAAGGCCGCTTTCTGAGTGTGATGGGGCGGGGGTCGGATCTGGGGTACGAAGGCCAGCTCGGAGGGGCCGCGCTGGTGCTTGGATATAGGGTTATTCTTTAGATGGGTCGGATTGGATTGGGCATTTTGCGTTCACTTTTTACCGCGACGGTATGGATCGGCTTGGTGGGCTGCGAGCCAGGCCTTCCCTCGGGTGGGTTGGATCGCATAGCGCCGGACTGGGGATACAACGGTGAGGAAACCCCGATTGTGATCGAGGGGATAAACCTGCTTCCGGTTGTGATAGCCGATGCCGACGGGGCCCGAGGCGGGCGAGTAGACGCTCAGTTCCAGGCTTGGTTGGTGGGGGATGGCGAGCGTCTGCAGATTACCGGGCTGGATCTTGTCGATTACGAGACGCTCACCGGACGAGTACCAGCGGGGTACCCCACTGGGGTGTTTGACCTGAGCGTCAAGACACCGGCAGGCGAGAGCCTGGAGCTTTCGGACGCCTTCACGGTTCAAGACACCCGAGCGGACCACTTAGAGGTTGATGTGGATACCGTCGTACACACGGTGAACGACAATGCGGTGCTTTCCATTGTGTTGACCGACCCAGACGGGGAAGCGGTTCCGGATGCGGTAAAGGTGAGACTCACCGTCGCATCGCAGGTCGACGAGCCCCAGCTGGTCTTTCAAGAAGGGGGGCTGGAGGCACAGACCACGCTGGCCGGCGGGCTGGGCGTGGAGGGGCGTCTGAGCAGTGCCGGGGCGGGATTTGTGTTGTTTACCTCCACGGTGCCGGATGAGCTCGAAGTGACGGTGGAGGTGCTTGAAGAAGACCTCAACATTCGTGAAGACAGTGTCACCGTGCTGTTTATGGCGGGAGATGCGCGGGATGTGCTCATTCAACTCCCAGCGGACCCCTTTGTCGCAACCGCGGGTGAGCCCTTCGATGTGGAGTTGAGTCTTCAGGATGCATTCGGAAATCCAGTGGAAGACCGCCCGACTACCACCTGGATACTTGAAGAGTGCGGCGACTACCGGGAAAAGGTCACCTTCTTGGGCTCCCATGTGCATTCAGTTGAACTCCTTCACGCCACAGATGCGGACTGCCCGATGAACCGGCTGACGGCCGTGGGTGAGGCGAGCGGTGCGTCCCTTCCGTTTCCCGTCCGTTCGGGATCGATTGACCGTCTCTCTGTGAATGCCCTCCAAACCAGCGTTGTGGCGGGAGAGATGCTTGGGGTCCTGGTTTCTGGCGAGGATCAGCATGGAAACCCAGTCGGCCTTGCTGGAACGGACCTGGTGTTTCGAGAGGGAATAGGGACGTTGGATTCCTGGACCTGCATTGAATCGAGTTCTCCGGGTGTTGTGTACTGCGAGCTGGTGCTGGTCCGGGCGACGGGGAGCGTGACTTTCCAGGCGGAGTCACAGACGGGCGCCATGGGAGTCAGTGATTCGGTGGAAGTCTTGGCGGGTGCGCCGGACATCGTGGAGGTCAATGTTCCAGTCACTCCTGTGGTGGCTGGAGAGGGGTATGTCGTCGAGGTGGAGGTGCAAGACACCTACGGGAACTCGGTTGCCCTCGACCTGGGCAACGGCGATCCACTGGAGGTTACTGACCATTCCGGTGTGATTGGGTGTGCATGGCTGCCTGAGAGTTCCTCTGGGCCCCAGAGTTTGGAATGTGTTTCCACGGTGGCCAGTCAAGGTGTGGTGTTGGACGTCGATGTTGGCGCCATGGGCATTGCTGGGCAGTCCAATGTGATTGAGGTGGTCAACGGGGTGTTGGGAGAGGTTGTCGTGGTCTTGTCCCATGCCGAGGTGACGGCAGGAGACCCGTTGGATGTCGCGCTGCAGGGGAGCGATGCATTTGGTAATCCCTACATTGTCCAACAAGATTCAACTGTGCTTGTCGTCGACGACCGGGGTGGCATGGTAGAGACCCCGGTGATTCTGGGCCCGGATGGTACGGGCGGTGCTTTGGGTGTACTGCCGACAGTGGCGGGGGACCCCGTCTCCATCCAAGTCAGCCAGGGCGGGCAACTCTTGGGAGAGGCACCGCTTGTGGTGCTGGCAGCAGAGCTGGATAGTCTGGAGGTGCTACCGGAAACGACCTGGGCGTGGGTTGGGGAGCCATTGGTCGTGAGTATTCGGGCGCAAGATGCCTACGGCAACACAGTCACGGACTTTGGAGGCGAGGTCTCCTTGGCTGCTGAGGATGCGGGCCTGCCGAATACGGCTATCGGCCAGGCCCACGCTGGCGAGGCCTCCACGTCCCTGGAGCTGCCCTTGAGTGTGATCGGTGTGCGCCTACAGGCCAGTAGTGACAGCGGTGAGACCGGTGTTTCCGATGCGCTGGACGTATTGGCACGAGATTGTCCGGACGGCCCTCAGGCGGGACTTTTGATTGAAGGACAGCAAGACTTTGTCGGCTGTTTGGTGAATGGCTCCATCACGGTCACTGCGGACTTTTCCCAATCGACAGTCGGTACAGGCCGGTCCGTGGGCGCCTATCATGTCTACACGGAGCGTAGCAGCCAAAGGACCGTGGCGAACCAGGCAACACTTAAGCGGTCTGGCGAGGGCGCAGGCGTTGTGCTCTTGGTGGTTGCCGATGATCAGGCCTGCGGCAGCGAGGCCGAGGCGACTATTTGGTTGGCGGAGCAGGATGACGGGCCAGCGGGGCCCATCACCGTGAGCGCTGCAGATGTCTCTCTTACCGGAGGTTCTGCTACAAATGGGCAGACTTCCATCACGGTAGAGGCCCAGGACTGCGAAATGGATGTGGCCGCGGGCCAGGCCTTGTACGCACGCGTTGGGCTCGGGGAGTTGCTTCAGCTTAGCCCCACAGGCGAGGGTCTCTCGGTGGTGTTGGATGGGTCGGGTGCAGGCGCATTCCTTTTGGATGCCACATCGAGTCTTTACGGGGGCGTGGCGACCGTCGAGGTGGGTACCCTGGATGGCGCGTCCTATGGTGCTGTTGAGGTGGAAATCCAAGGAGACAGCGTCCTGCCAGAAGTCGTTTCTGTGGACCCTATGGGTCAGACATCGGAGTTGTTCACGGAGATCGGCGTCGCTTTCAGTGAACCGATGAGGGCCTCCAGCCTGACGAGTGTGACGGTTTCGCTGACAGGCCCGGCCGGGGCGGTGGCCTTGCAGGAGCCGGTCTTGGACGGGGCTGGTCAGTGGCTTACGGTACAGACAAGTGGTACCGAAGATGCTTCCCTTGGGGCCTATGTCCTTACCTTAGATGCGTCCGTGTCGGATCAAGGCGGCAACAATCAGCTGGCTGGGGAGTACAGTGGGGTGGCCGCGGCCCATGAGACCCAGTTTGGCGCATTGGGGGACGAGGGCCTGTCTGTGACCAGCTGCGTCCAGAACACTTCCACCCTGGTAGTGGACGGCGATGATGGCAGTCTTAGTGGCCTGCCCGGGGAGGGGGACTCGGTAGAGGTCCAAGTGACCGCTACGGGAACCCCCGCCTGGTGGCTTATGGAGGTGCGAGATGGGATAGGCGAACGCGTGCGTTCCCAGCGCACCGTTGGGTCTAGTGGGGCTACGGGGGTATTGTATTGGGACGGACGCGGAGATGATGGGATTGTGGTGGGACATGGGGAGTATGGGGTTGCGGTCTCTACCATAGACGCCCATGACAATCTGTCGGCCCCGTGCGAAATTGGGGTTTCGCTACTTCAACGCTATAGCCAGCCGGAGTTGCCTTGAGCGATACATTTGATGATCAGGCGCGACTGAGAACTGGCCGGCTTGCCGAGTTGGGGCTCATGACTGCAACGCTGACCCATGAACTGCGCCAGCCGCTGTTTGCGATTCGGTCCCTCGCTCAGTTGGCGCAGCTCGCCCAAAGCGCTGAAGGTGATGGGGACGGCGGGAATCGGCACCTATCAGAACTGGTGCGACAAACGGAACTGATGGAGCAGATTGTCGCCACGGTTGGTGCTTATGCGCGAGACGACACTGGGATTCTTGCGCCGGTAGATTTGGAGGCGGAGATCAAATCTGCGCTGGGTTTGCTCACGCACCTGTCTAAGCAAAAAGGCGTTGGGATTGACTGTGAGTACCATGGGCGGCTGCCGCCGGTGGTAGGCGAGGCTACAGCCATTCTCCAGGTGTTGGTCAACCTCTTTCAGAACGCCGTGGATGCGAGCCCAACCATGGGCAGTGTCTCGGTTCGCACGCGCTTGGAGAGTGGACAGGTGCTGCTATACGTCGAGGACCAAGGGCCAGGGGTGCCAGCGGACCTACGTGAGCGGGTGTTCGAGCCCTTCTTTACAACGAAGGACCCCGAAAAAGGTACGGGGCTTGGTCTGTTTCTGGCCCGAGAGTTGATTGAACGCTGTCGTGGTGAGCTGAACCTGGTGGATGGGGACAGAGGCGCCTGTTTCGAGATTCGGCTGAGGACATGGGGTGAGGGGTAAACTCTTGGATTCTGTGGCTCGCTTGCGCGGGAACGCCGGGCTATCTGCTGTGCCATGGCAGAACAAGATGAAACACTCGGACCGCGCTTTCTAGCTGCGCTTGAAAAGAGACGTACCGGTGATGTGACCGGTGCCGAGGAGGACCTCAAGGAAGTCTTGCTGGCCGAGCCTCGCTTGCCGGAGCCTCGATTGGAGCTGGGTCACATCTATTTAGAGGCTGGGCGGATCCCAGAGGCGGAGTCGGAAATTCGCGAGGGCCTCCGCTGGCTCGAACAGGGCGGGCAATGGGTGGAAGACATCAGCGAAAATCAGGCGCTTTCCCTGGCGCACGGACTACTGGGCGAGGTTCTCCGTGCTCGTTGCGAGTCTGATGAGGCCGTGTTTGGAGATGAGGAAGACTTCAAGGCACTCCTCAAAGAATCGCGCACTAGCTTTGAAAAAGCTGCGAAGCTCGACCCAGAAAACGAATACGCCGCACACCATGCGTTTTTTCTTGGACTGGAAGAGGAATAGCGTTCGCTAGGCTCTTGGGTGGTGGAACGGATCGCCATCCTTTTGAGCGGGCGTGGGCCTCGTTTTCAGGTTCCCGACGTGAATACTCCCGTTTTCGAATGTGGCATGGGTTAGAAGCCAAGCTTTGAGAGCACGGGCCATGGGCCGCCGTGTCCATGGCGCGACGCAAGACAGGCCGAAGGCGTCCGTTAGGATGCCCGGAGTCAGCAGCAGCAGGCCGCCGCCCAGAATCAGGAGGCCTTCCACAACGGAATCGCCAGTGGGAAAACCGGCCTCAGCCTCTTTCGCAAGCCGTTGAAGCAAGGAAAAGCCTTCCCGACGCGCCAGCGAGGCCCCCACGAATCCCGTGGCCACAATCAATAAAAAGGTGTGCCCGGCGCCAAAAACGGAGCCTACCTGGAACAGAAGGTAGATTTCGGCCGCCGGAATCAGGGTGAACAGCAGAAAGAGCTTCATTCCAGCTCCTTGGCCTTGTCCCAGAGCGATTCAAGTTCCTCAAGGGTCATCTCATGGAGGGAATCATCGGACTCCTTGGCCAGATTCTCTACGGTCCGAAATCGCGAGGCGAACCGAGCGTTGGCCTCTCGTAGGCAGTCTTCCGGAGCAACGCCAAGGAAGCGTCCGAGGTTGGCCATGGAGAGCAGCAGGTCACCATATTCGTGGGCTATGGCGCTGGAGTCGTTTTCCGCAATAGCCTCGTCCAACACGGCTGTTTCTTCCGCAAACTTTGAGCGCACGCCTGCGATATCCGGCCAGTCGAAACCGACACGGGACACCTTTTCTCCAACCCTGTGTGCAGTCAGTAATGCCGGAAGGGAGGCGGGCAGCCCATCCAACATGGATTGATTTTTGGGCCGTTTCTGCGCCTTGCGCGCCTCCCAGGCTGCAATGGAGCCGGGGTCGGCCTCGGGCTTGTGATCGGGGTCGAACACATGAGGGTGGCGCTCGATCATCTTCTCCCGAATCCCAGTGCAGACGTCGTCAATGTCAAAGGACCCCATCTCTTTTGCGATCTCAGCGAGCAATAGTACTTGGAACAGGAGGTCGCCCAGTTCGTCGCGAAGGGCGTCCGAGTCACCGGAGTCGATAGCGTGAATCACCTCATGTGCTTCTTCAATGAGATAGGGTCGTAGTGATCGGGGCGTCTGTTCCTGGTCCCAGGGACAACCTGTAGGGGAACGCAGAGTGGCGACCAGATCTTCGAGTGCTTGGAAAGGCGACATTAGGAGTACCCAGTGGGTTAGGCATTGGCCGACGAACGGGTGTCATCGGAGGCAGTGTGTCCTCGGGTAAAGTCGAAGAGTTCGGCAAGTACCATCTCCTTGAAAAGATCGCCAATGGAGGTATGGCCGGGGTGTATCGGGCTCGAGCCTACGGCATGGCCGGGTTTGAGAAGATTCTCGTAATCAAGCGGATTCTCGATCATCTCGCGGAAGACGAGGAGTTCATCCGGCTGTTCATCGATGAGGCTCGGATTGCGGTGTCGCTGCTCCATGTGAATATCGTGCAGGTGTTCGAGCTTGGAGAGGTTGACGGCCACTATTTCATGGCGATGGAGTATGTGCACGGACTGGACCTGGCCCGCTTGGCGTCCCGAGCCAAGAAGGTAGGGCCTTTTCCGATTCCCATCGCCTGCTTTGTGGTCGGCGAGGTGCTCAAGGCGCTGGAGTTTGCTCATGAACGTACGGATGAGGACGGTGAGCCGCTACGCATCGTTCACTGTGACATCTCACCCGCCAATGTTCTTGTCAGCTTTGCCGGAGAAGTGAAGCTGGGTGACTTTGGGATTTCCAGGGCGGGATTTCAGGCCAAAAGCCAGCACCAGGTAATCCGCGGCAAGTATTCGTATATGAGCCCTGAGCAGGTCGGCGGAAAACCCTTGGATGGGAGATCGGATCTGTTTTCGTTGGCCATCGTGCTCTATGAGCTGGTGACCGGGCGGCGCCTGTTCAGGGCAAAGAAGCGGGAGGAAACCCTGGCGCGTGTGCGAAGGGCGGAGGTGCCGTCTCCGAGAGGCTTCCGTTCGGAGGTCTACGAGGAGCTCGAAGTATTCCTGCTACATGCCCTGGCACGGAAGCCCGAGGACCGGTTTCAGTCTGCTGGGAAGATGCTCGAGGAGCTCAATGCCATCAAAGTGAGGGAGGGGCACCGGGTCACCAACACGGATCTCTCTACCTACTTGAAACAGGTGATTGAAGCGGCGCAGGGTCGAGCCACAGAGTCCGCTGCGGTTCGCCGAGAAGGCGGTCAGGCGCTGCCGCCGTCTCCAGTGGTCGTGATGGCCATGGAGGCTTCGGCTCCACCTCGAAGCATCGGCAAACCGACTGCTAACCTGGACGAGTTGTTGGAGGAGTGGAACAACCTTGTGATCCAGGCTGGTGGGGAGATTTGGGAAGAGGGGGACGCTTCAATGTTGGCGGTGTGGGTTGCGCGGGGAGGCTTGCGCGATGCGCTGTCTCGGGGCGTGGAGCTAGCGGACGAATTGCAGAAGGTCACCACAAAGTTTGGCTACCGGTTGTCTGTGGGTGTTGCGCCAGGGGTGGCGCGACTCCAGGCGGCCACCAAGAGGCCAGGCGAGGGGTGGGAGCTGGCTGGACCGTTTTATCTGGCGCGGTGGCTTATGAACCTTTCGGCTCATCGGGGTCGGATTTTGTTGACGGAGGTGGGGGCCAGGCAGGTGGGGAAGGACACAAGCCTCTTGGGGCGGATTCCCATTCAGGGGAACCGATTTATCAATCTCTATGAGCTCTCCCGATGAGTGAGCCCGTTTCCGCTTCCCCGCTGCTGCAGTCGACTGTCCGCCATGTGGTGGGGCGGTTGATTACCGAAAAGGGATTGGAGGTGAGGCCGGGGAGTGCGGAGGCCATCATAGCCTTCTGTATTGAGCGCCTTTCGGACCCCAAGCCCGGTGCGCAGTTGGTCTCGACTATCGTGGGGGCTTTGTTGGCGTCGCCGGACGTCATGGAGTTGTACGCAAGCAATGAAGACATCAAGGTCTACATTACTGACTCGAGGAACTTTTGATGCCCAATGTAGCCCTCACCCGACTGAACAAGGTTTCCCCCTTTCGAAAGGTTGCTATTGGCACCTGGCGTACGGCTTATGACCCAACCGTCTATGGCACGATGGAAATCCGTATGGAAGAGGCCGAGAGATATATCGAGGCCTACCGAGCCGCTAAGGGCGAGCGTCTGACCGTCACCCATCTGGTCACGGCCGCGCTTGGCCGAGCACTGCGAAAGAACCCCGAGGCCAACGGAATTCTGCGTTTTAATCGCATCTATCTACGGGATGCGGTGGACGTGGGCGTGCTGGTACTGGCTGACGATCCCCAGACCGGAGAGGTGGATTTGTCTTCGGCGGTTGTGCGGGGCGCTGATGAGGCCAGTCTGGCTGAACAGATTGTTCAACTCAACGAGCAGGTCTCAAACATTCGGGCAGGCAATGATGCGGCGATGAAACAATCCAAGGACACGATACGGATGGTGCCGTTTTTTTTCATGAACGCGTTTATGAAGATCCTGTCTTTGCTGTTGTACACGTTGAACCTGGATCTTCGTTGGGCGGGTTTGCCGAGGGATCCTTTTGGTGGGGCCGTGGTCACCAGTATCGGCAGTCTGGGCCTGGATACGGCCTATGTGCCACTGGTGCCGTATACACGGGTGCCAATCTTTGTGGCACCAGGGGCGGTGAAGAGCGTGCCGGTCGTGGGAGAAGGGGACGTCATCGAAGTGGGTCGCGTCATGGGAGTACATGCATCGTTCGACCATCGTTTTATTGATGGCGGACACGCAGCGAGTCTGACCCGGGATTTCAGGCGTGTCATGGAGCACCCGTTCGAGGAGTTGGACCCTCTGGACTGAGTTGGGCGGGTCCGCCCAGTGGCTTCTCACCCGGGCCATCATGAGCGCCTGTCTGCCACTGTGGCACTGGCGGCGGAGGCGGGGCCTGGCGAGGTGGCACGCCGGCTATCGCTTCTCGGTGGGTGGGTTGGCCGGGCCAAGGGGATAGGTCTTGTAAATCGCCATACGGGTTAGCCGGTACATTCAAGTCAGGGGCCCCGTTTTCCCACGTGATGAGCAGAAAGGGCCCTTCGGTGGCCACCACTTGTGCCGCCTTCATTTGCATGGCCCAACTCACCACGGGCTTGTTTCGCTGGTCAACGATGAGATGTGTGCCAACGCTGAGACCTTCACCCGGCGCCTTTTCATGGAGGCTGTCGTCCCAGGTGTAGGAACGCTCTCGTGCCGACACGGCTAGGGAGAGCTTTTTTGAGACAATAGGGACGTCTTTGAGGTCCAACTGACGGGCTAGAATCCAAGCTGGATGGGTGTAGTCGGGCGCGAGGCTGCTCAGGGATGGGATCAGCCGATAATGGGCGGCCCAATCCCGGTCCCACAATGCGGCGTAGGAAAAGAGTCCCATACAGACGGCTACGCTAAGGCCTTTACGGGAAGATCTCGACAGGGAGTTGAGCTTGGTCGTTCGAATAAATCGCAGCACTCGCGCGAGGCCATGGATGGTCGCTGCCACAAAGAACGGCAGTATCGGGGCCATGTGATGAACGTGTGCGCCCCAATCCCGGTCAACACCGTGGCCCCAGGGCACGGTCATGTGAAGCAGCACCAGGGCAGCGCCTGGCGCGGCCCACAGCGGAGCAGCGAGACACAAAAAACCAATAGGGGCCCAGAGCAGGGCATAAAACCTTGTGAGGTAGGGAAACCCATCCAAGAAGATTCTAGGCGGCCAGTGTAGCAAGCCCATGACGGCGTTTTGCAGCGGCATATCGTGGCTGCTGGAAGTCAACGGGAAACACAGCGTCAGGAAGCCTGCGTAGACCACCGCCACCGCGGCGGCAATACCGATATTGACGCGTCGGCTGCGATTGGGTGGAGGAGTTGCCAATGCTGCACAGACCACCATCAGTGAAATGCATTCTTCCCGGGGTAAGCACCCGATGAGGGCTCCAGCCAGGACCCAGTGAAGTCGCCTGGCGGAAAACGCAGTCATCGCCAAGAGGAGCGCTGGTGCTGCAAGCACGAGATCCTGGTAATCCTGAAGCGCCAAGGCAATGGTCGGCGGAGCACTGAGATAGACCAGGCCACCAACGGCTACACCCCAATCATTACCAAAGGCACGACGACCAATGATGGCGGCGGGAATGACCCCCAGCAGGACCTCCGTGATCTGAAGCCGTGAAAGCCAGAGGGCGTTTGGGGAAAATCCGTAGAGAAGACCATTTATGGGGAGCGTGGCTCCACGATGACCGGACCAGGTCCAGGCATTGTCGTAGCCCATATGGATGGTCTGAAAGAAAGAACCGTTCTGGGAGAAGTTGAATAGAAGTTGCTCGTGAACCGCGAACCCATAGGGCTCGATGGTCTCCAACGCGGCTATGCGTGCCCAGGCTGTGGAGGTCGCCGTGCCCCAGAATGCCATTGCCGCGAACAGCAAGACAACGATCGAGACAATCAAGGCCGTCTTCTGCCGCAGCGATCACCTCCAACCGATAGTCCACCGTAGCGCTCTCGCAATCGAACAATCAAGCGGTGGAGCGCACCGATGTGACGGGATACCGGGAACACTCCCCCCGACCTCTGCGCTGAATGGCCTTCGCCCACCTCCATGTTCACTCCCAGTTCTCATTGCTTGATGGGGCGATCCCGATCAAGCAGTTGGCGCCCGCGGTGGCTGCATTGGGGCAAGAAGCGGTAGCGCTCACAGACCACTGCAATCTGTACGGGGCGGTCACCTTTGACAAGACGTGTAAGAGCGCTGGGGTCAAGCCGGTGTTTGGGGCCGGTATCTGGGTGGACCCGCTGGGATTGGCCCATCGCCCGACGTCTGCCAAGGATGCCGGCTACCACTTGCTCTGTCTGGTGGAGAATGAGCAGGGCTACCTGAATCTTTGCAATCTGATCACCACTGCGATTTTCGATGGAATGCACTACAAGCCGCGTGTTGATCTGGAGGGTCTTCGGGCGCATAGCGAGGGGTTGATTGCGCTCACCTCTGGCTCTCGTGGACCCATTCGGAGTCCGTTTCTCTCGGGTAGAGAGGAAAAGGCAGCCGAGCTCATGGAGCCCCTCGTGGGTATCTTTGATTCGGACCACCTGTACGTGGAACTGCAAGACGTCGGGCTGCCTCGCGATGTAGAGGCGAATGAGTTTAGCCGGAGTGTGGCCAGTGCCTTTTCGCTGGATACGGTGGTGACCAACACCGTGCATTACCTCAGACCTGAGGATGCGCCCACGCTGGACCTACTGCAATGCATTGGTAAGGGGCAGTCGCTCAATCACCCGGACAGGCCTCGCTCGCCGACGGACCAGCTGTATCTGAAATCAGAGGAAGAAATCAGGGAGCTTTTTCCGCAGGATGCCGACGCCGTTGGCCGTACCGTCGAAATCGCAGAGCGGTGCAACTATCGGTTCACCTACGACACGTACTACTTTCCAGCGAGCAATCCGCCAGACGAGGGCCAAGATACCGAAGACAACTGGACGTTTTTCTATGAAGCGTTTCCGCCACCGGCGGTGTTTGGTCTTCCAACAGTGGAGGAAGGGCCTCCTCCTCACCCTCCAGGTGGAGGGACGCTGGATGGTTACTTCGAATGGTACAGCCGAGTGGGTCTGGAACAGCGCCTTCTGGGGGTTCCCGAGGAGGAGCATCCAGTCTACTGGGAGCGGTTTGACGAGGAGATTGGCACCGTCAATTCCATGGGTTTCGGAGCCTATTTCCTGATTGTTGCCGAATTCATCAACTGGGCGAAGGATCAGGGGATCCCGGTCGGCCCGGGGCGTGGTTCCGCGGCGGGATCACTGGTGGCTTGGGGCTTGCGGATCACCAATATTGACCCGATACGATTCGGACTGCTCTTCGAACGTTTCCTGAATAAGGAGCGGGTCTCGATGCCAGATATCGATATCGATTTCTGCCAGGACCGGCGCGAGGAGGTGATTGAGCACACCCGTCGAAAGTACGGCAAAGAATTTGTCGCCCAAATCATTACCTACGGAAATCTCAAGGCAAAGCTGGCGGTACGCGACGTGGCGCGAGTGCTCGACTTGAATTTCAACGAGGCCGATCGCATCGCGAAGCTCATCCCGGATGAGTTGGGTATCAAGCTGGAGAAGGCAGCGCGGGAGGAGGCGCTGGTCAGTTTGATGGACGTCGACCCTAGGGTTCGACGCATCATGGCGCTGGCCCAGAGAATCGAAGGGCTGACGCGGCAGACAGGGGTGCATGCTGCCGGAGTTGTGGTGGCGGACCGGCCTTTGGTAGAGCTCAGTCCGCTGTACCGGGATGGCCCGGAGGGGGGGCCCGTTGTTCAGTACGACATGAAGTCAGCGGAAAGCATTGGCTTGATCAAGTTCGATTTCCTGGGCTTGAAGACGCTGGACCAGATTCGGGATGCAGTGGAGTTGATTGAACGCAACACCGGTGAGGTGATCGATGTCGATGCCCTGCCAGAGAGCGACCCAGCGGTGGCGGAGATGTTGAGTCGCGGTGATTCCCTGGGGGTTTTCCAGGTGGAGTCATCGGGGATGCGAGAGCTGTTGTGCAAACTGAAGCCGCAGGGTTTGCATGACATGGTGCCGCTGGTTGCGCTGTATCGACCCGGCCCCTTGAACTCGGGGATGGTGGACGATTTCGTCGAATGTAGACATGGCCGGCAAAAGGTGGCCTATCTTCATCCGGACCTCAAGGATGTTCTCCAAGAAACCTACGGGGTGGTGCTGTACCAGGAACAAGTCATGAAAGTGGCCCAGGTGCTGGCAAACTACAGTCTTGGCGAGGCGGATATTTTGCGCCGGGCAATGGGGAAGAAGATCAAAGAGGAGATGGTTCCTCAAAAGGAGCGATTTGTTTCGGGGGCCACCGAACGAGGGGTGGAACGGGAGCAGTCCGAGAAGATCTTTGACCTGCTCGCGAAGTTTGCCGACTACGGGTTCAACAAGAGTCACTCCGCGGCGTACGGGCTTGTGGCGTATCAGACGGCCTGGCTCAAGGCGAATCATCGCTCGGAGTACATGGCAGCGCTCATGTCTATCGAATCGAACAATACCGATAAGTTGGTGCTCTACACGGGAGACTGTAGACGTGCTGGGATCGATATTTTGGCCCCCTGTTTGAATCAGTCGATGAAAGGCTTCGATGTCCCGAGTGGTCAGAAGTCGATCCGGTTCGGATTGGCAGCGGTCAAGAACGTGGGGGAAGGCGCGGTCGAGGCCATCATGGACGCGCGTGCAGAGGCCGGCGGGAGCTTCTCGGATTTGGCGGACTGCCTGGAGCGACTGGACTTCAATCGCGTCAACAAACGGGTACTCGAAAACCTCGTGAAGGCGGGGGCTTTCGACTGGGTGGGCGCGACCCGGTGTTCTTTGTCTATGGGCATGGAAGACGCTGTAGCCAGCGCTCAGCGTAAGCAGGCTGACGCCAGGGCCGGCCAGGCGTCTCTGTTCGGCGGCTCCAACAATAGTGCGGCCCTGGTGGGCTTCAAGCTTCCAGACACGCCTGAATGGCCCATGGCCCAGAACCTCGCCATGGAAAAGGATGCGCTAGGGTTCTTCTTGTCGGGGCATCCCGTTGAGGCCTTTGCCGAAGAGGTGGACCGTCACGCTACCTGTCCCCTGATTGGCTTGATGGGGCTCGGCGATGGCAAGGAAGTTTCGGTGGCGGGTATGGCCTCGGAAGTTCGAAAGGTCACAACAAAGAAGGGCGGCCGTATGGCCTTTGTCCGACTGGATGACGGGCAGGCATCGGTGGATTGCATATTCTTTCCCGACCCTTGGGCAGCCTCTCGGGCTGTGCTTGAGGGGGATCGGCCATTCCTTCTCAAGGGGAAACTTGAGCGGAAGGGAGAGGACGCCAAGATCATTGCCAACTCCGTGGAGCTGCTCTCCGAGATTCGGGAACGCCGCACTCGAGAAGTGCATATCTGCATTTCACAAGACGAACTCGATAGTGAACGGATCGCTGGATTGCGAGACCTGCTCCGTTCGCGGCCGGGTACCTGTGAGGCGCGGCTGACGCTATTGTGCGGCACGGCCTCCGAGGTGGTCTTGAAATTGGGAGGGGAGTTCAAGGTGTCGGCGGACGATGAGCTCACCGAAGGGCTGAATCGCCTGTTCAGGAGACCGGATGTGGTGAGCTTCCGATGATCTGGCTTCTGTATCTGTGCATGACAGCAGTGCGGGCGGATGTGATCGAGACAGTTGCGGGTGGAGAGATCAACTGGACCCAGGGGGTGTTGTACGTGCGGGCCAGCGCGGTTCCCGGGCCCTCCGGGGCAGAGGATTTCAAAACTACGGAACAAGCGGCCCGGCACAAACTGGTTGCCACTCTACAGAGCCTGGGAAAGCAGGTCCGTGTGGAGTCAGATCGATTGTGCATTGATCTAATGGCCAACGCCGACGCCTCCAGTCGGGCTTTGGAAGAAGGCCTTAAGGAGGGCCGGGGGCATTGGCGTGTGGTCGAGACCCGCTATCACGCCTCGGGTCGCGTGGAGCTGGAAGCGGAGTTGTCTTTGGTGGAATGGATTCGCCCAGCGCTGGTGGGCAGTGGTGAGGGGGAGCGCGAGGCTGCCGCAAATCCCGGGCGGTCTTCGGGGCTCTTGGTGGACGCCAGGGGGCTGGATGTCGACCCGGTATTTGCGCCGCGATTGGTCTCCCATACCGGTGAGGTGCTGTACGATTTTGGAGCGCTTTCAGCGTCCCGATCTGTGGGTCGAGCGCCAGCGATGTGGGTGGATGATCCGGTCACGGGCGGCTTGGCGAAACGGGTGGGGGCAAGTCCACTGGTGTTGTTGGCAGACGGACTGACTCGAAAAGGCGATCTGATTCTCTCCAAACGGGACAGCGCCAGGGTGGCGGCGATTGCTGCGGGCGCAGACCTACTTGCTGCCGCACCTGTGGCCATCATTGTGGACCCGTTGTGAGCCTGGATCTGAACTGGCAATGGTGGGGGACTGGTTTGGCCTATGCAGCAACGCTCAGCCGCCAGGAAGGCCTGAGGGAACAGGTGCTAAATGGTCTCCCGTCTGAGTGTTTGGGCCTTTTGGAACATCGGGAAGTAATTCCGGTCGGTAAACGACCAGTGCCCGACCTCCCGGCACCGGCGGACCTCCATGAACGAGGCATTGATTTTCACGCCACAAGGCGCGGGGGATTGGCGACCTGGCATGGGCCCGGCCAGCTTGTCGGATATCTGATTTGCGCGGTTGGTAGGCGTAACTGGACGGTTCGGGGCACGGTGGCCAGCATGGAGGAAGGGCTCATCCAATGGTTGAAGTCAGTGGGAATTCAAGGGAGCAGACATTGTGGCCACCCGGGAGTCTGGGTGGGTGAGAAGAAGGTGGGCTCCATAGGGCTACACTTTCGGAAGGGCGTGTCTATCCATGGATTTGCACTGAACCTGGAGCCGGCTGGAGAAGGGGCCAGCCTGATCGAGCCCTGCGGTCTTACCCGAGAGACCCTAACGAGCGTGCGCGAGCTAACTGGCGCAGCACCGAGCGCTCGCTCAGCGGCGCCCAAAGTAGGGGATTGGGTGATTGATTGTCTTCCCAGGCGGCCTTCATCTTGACGTGTGGTTGGCTTGGGACTACAGGGTGTCGGGCTTGCCATGTGCGGCAGGCGTGGTCTTTAGGCATGTAGCTCAGTGGGAGAGCACCGTCCTGACACGGCGGGGGTCGGCGGTTCAAGTCCGCCCATGCCTACCACCACGTTTTCGTGGGCCCAGACTGTTGATCAGCGCTTTAGAAGCGTTGACAGGCAACAGGATGCCGGGTAGGAAACGGATAACGGAGCAGTCGTTGCGTCCGTAAGCATTCCATTTGAAACAAAGAAGAGTAAGGAGCCAGCCCATTGAGGAGATCACGGCGCCCCTCCCGCTATGAGCGCGAGGACGAGGCGAGAGTCAATCACGGTATTCGCGCACCCCGAGTCCTGGTCATTGATGACCAGGGTGAGAAGCTTGGAGAGTTCCTGACCAAGGACGCTATCGAGCTGGCGAGTTCCAGGGGTTTGGATCTCATTGAGGTTGCTTCCAATGCGCGGCCCCCTGTCTGCAGGATCGCGGATTATGGGCGCCTCAAATACGAGAAAAAGAAGAAGGACGCGATCGCGCGCAAGAAGCAGGCGGTCGTTTCGGTCAAGGAAGTAAAAATCCGTCCAAAGACCGATGAACACGACTATCAGGTCAAGCTCAAAGGTACTCGGAAGTTCCTTGCGGCCGGAGATAAAGTCAAGGTGACTGTACGTTTCCGTGGACGAGAGCATGCTCACCGAGATATAGGGGTGGCCCGCTGCGAAGAACTCGCAAACGCGGTGGAGGATCTTGCCGTCATAGAGGCGCCGGCTCGCATGGACGGCCGCCAGATGGTGATGATTCTCGCTCCCAGAAAACGGTAGTAAGGAAAGACGATGTCCAAGATGAAAACAAATCGCGGTGCAGCAAAGCGTTTCAAGGTGACCGCCTCGGGCAAGGTGCGGTTCAATCGAGCCAAGCGTCGTCACATTCTGTCCAAGAAGAGCACCTCCTGGAAGCGGCACGCTCGGGGTGGAGGCACACTCGCGGAGCCGGATGCCAAATTGGTTCGCCGGCTGATCCCCTACAAGTAGCAGTTTCACAAATCCCGGCATTTCGCCGGGCATAAACGACCCACCGGTACCGTCGATAGACAGGGACCCGGTTCAACAAAGGAGTCGATCCAATGGCACGTTCAACGTTTGCGCCAGCCCGCAAGGCCCGCAAAAACAAACTTTTCAAGCGTTCTAAGGGCTTCCATCTCGCCCGGAAGAACACTCTGCGTCAGGCCAATGAGGCCGTAATGAAGGCGCAGGCCAACGCCTATCGGGGCCGCAAAGAGCGCAAGCGCCAGTTCCGACGGTTGTGGATTACCCGGATCAACGCTGCGTTGATGCCGCATGGGCTGTCCTACTCTCGTTTCATTCACGGCCTGAAGGTCGCTGAAGTCGAGTTGGACCGGAAGATGCTAGCGGACTTGGCGGTACATGATGCCGAAGCGTTCGGAGCCATTGTCGGTCGGGCCAAAGAGGCGCTCGCCTGAACATGACCCGCGCAGTACTCGGTTCGTTGTTCTTTCTTCTGGCTTGCCCAGCGGACGAGAACGATGGCTACGAGGCGTTCGGGAGCCAAGACGATGCAGTTCATGTGCGTGTTGGTGTTTCGGAAGTTCAGCCCGATGAGTCCACAGAGCTTCACTCGAATACGGGAGAGCATGTCGTGGGTGAGGGCTGGGTCTCTCCTGGCGGGGGGCCGAGCGGGACAGAACATCAGGTTTCTGTTCGGCTGACTGAGGATGCGTCTTACGTAGTGGACCGAGTAAGCCTGAACCTCTACAGTCCGGGGCGTTCGGAACGAGAACTGGACATGGTGAGAGACCAGCTGGACCGTTCCTTGTTCCTTTTGGACCTGGTGTCAGTAGGGGAAGAGGACGGACTGTCCAGAACAGATGTATTTACCTTCAAACTTTGGGACCTCGCAGATGACGAGGATCCCGCCCTTTCGTCCGACACATCGACGGAAGACTAATGCCTAGGAGTTGTCGTGCCCTCTGATATTGTTTCCAACCACACTATGACCAAGGCAGATTTGGTTGAGCGAGTCTATGAGAACATCGGCTTTTCGAAGAAGGAGGCTGCTCAGATTGTGGAAAGCGTCTTCGAAGTCATGAAATGTGCGCTGGAGAACGGAGACAAAGTGAAGATTTCCGGGTTTGGGAATTTTGTCGTTCAACAGAAACAAGCTCGTCGGGGCCGTAATCCCCAGACCAATCAGTCCTTGGTGATTGGCGCGAGAAGGGTGCTTACCTTCAAGCCGTCACCGGTTCTCAAGACAGCCCTGAACGCGCCACGTTACGACGTATAAGAGGGTTGCACGTGGAAGGCGTTGTTCCGGACAAGCTCTATTTTCGCATTGGCGAGGTTTCTGAACTCGTGGGCGTAGAGCCGCACGTCCTCCGATACTGGGAGACGGAGTTCCGGATGCGGCCACACCGCTCCAGTTCGGGCCAGCGACTTTACCGGAAGAAGGACATCGAGCGGTTTCTACGGATTCGAAAGCTTCTTCATGCGGAAGGTTTTACGATCGCGGGTGCGCGCAAGGTGCTCCACCAGGGCGATGACGGCACCCCGAGGTCAGCGGGAGCTTCTGTGGAGCTCGACAAGCTAGAGCTTGCCGCCAGGAGACTAAGGGGCCTACACGAGGACTTGGTGGCCTTCAAAGCCGAGCTGCTCAAGGAAGACCTCGCCTGAACAAGCGGTTGACTCCGGGGGGGGGAAGTATTACAGCAGGGCCGCTGACGGGGAGTGGCGCAGTCTGGTAGCGCACTTGACTGGGGGTCAAGGGGTCGCAGGTTCAAATCCTGTCTCCCCGACCAGTTCTTCTTGAGCGCCGGCCCCCCAGGCCGGCGTTCTTTGTTTTCTGCTGCCGTTCCGGCAACTTTACAGAGCAGTGTCCCCATGTGGGGGGGAATGTCACTACAATCGGTCGATGGATTCGCGTCGTTCCTTACTGACGATTCTGGCTGTGGCTTGCATATCACACCTCGTCTACGGCGTTTGTTATCCAGCTCCACCGCATAGCTCCCATGATGCGTTTCTGCTGATTCCCCAATTTCAGAAAATCCTGTTGGGCTATGCGCCTGGCGATACGGGTTTGGGCACCTTCCATCCCACATGGTTCAGCGGCGAGTCCTCTGGGGGTGGGTGGCGATTGTTTGGGGAACTGTTTCTCGAAAACAACAGGGGGCGGCACTGGACACAGCTTCCACACCCCATCGCTCTGTCTGCCCTAGCGGCAAGGTTTCTGCCCAGCTGGTTTGCAGTACAAGCGGTGTTCGCCGGGTACCTGTGCGCGACCCTTCTGGCGTTGTATGGCATTGGTTGTCGCTTGGGTGGGGAAAGGGTGGGGGTAATCGCGGCCCTCTCCGCGGCAGGCTTTCCAGCGGTCTTTGGCTTTGCCCGCTACCTCGAATGTCATCTACCAGTGGCGGCTCTCTGCACGGTGGTGGTTTGGCTTCTCCTGCGAAGTGAGGGGTTGACTCGGTGGCGTTGGTGCCTCGCGGTTTCGTTGGTCACCTGGAGCCTGACCCGCACCGGGGAGGGCGCGGCTGATCTGGTGGGGGCTGGCCTGGTGTTGGTGGGGCCAGCCGCTTGGACCGCATATCTGGGGGGGCAGGCGGCTTGGTCGGCTGAAGCGGACCGGGCTCGACGCATGCGTGTTTGGTTCATTGGCTTGGCC
>JAYZDK010000013.1:0-10855 GCA_036337845.1 Myxococcota bacterium
TTCTTTGCAAGCCGCTACGGCGTTGCCGGCTTGGCGGCCGGACTCTCACTGGCCACCGTCGGTCAAGGCCTCATCTACATTGTGGCCCTCTCGCCTCGTTCCGGCATTCCACTGAACCTGAACACCCTGATCAGCCCCTTGGTTCGCATGGCACTGGCCTCACTTCCGGCAGCCGCTCTGGCTGCATGGATTGCAGAGCTTGGCGACTGGACCAGCGGGCCCTCAGTACAGAACCTGGTGTACCTCGCTATAGCGGGCCTCACAGGGTTCTCACTCTACGCACTCGTTGCCTCGTTAATCGGAGTCTCCGAGATGCGTTCCATCCTCCGTCGCCTTAGGATTTTGCGATGAATACGATTGTCACCGGCTCCTCCCGAGGCATTGGCCGAGCCATTGCTGCCCGCCTGGCCCAACATGGCGGCCAGATCGTGGTGAACTATCTGCAGAACGAAACCGCAGCCCAAGAAACTGCCGACGCAGTTCGAGCGGCCGGCGGTGAGCCCGTTCTGGTGCAGGGGGACGTCCGAAACCCCGATGACCTGGAACGAATCGCCAACACCCTGGAGCGTGTAGATGTGCTCGTGCACAACGCTGCGATGGGTGTACTCAAGCCCATGGCATCGATTCGAACCAACCAATGGGACCTCACCATGGAATCGAGCCTCCGGCCGTTCTGGTTGCTCACCAAGCTCTGCCTGGAGCGCATGCCCGAAGGCGCTTGTGTTGTGGGGGTCTCCTCATTGGGCTCTCGAAAGTTCGTCCCCGGCTACGCAGCCATGGGGGCTGCCAAGTCCGCCATTGAAGGGCTGACTCGCCAACTCGCGGTCGAGCTTGCCCCTCAAAATATCCGAGTCAACACAGTGACCGGCGGCCTCGTCGATACCGATGCGTTGAACTATTTTCCGGACCGGGAAAAAATGGTCGCAACCGCTGAAAAGATCACGCCCATGGGTCGTGTGGGAACCGCCGAAGATATCGCCAACGCCGTCGAACTGATGGTGCTTCCACAAGCCAGCTGGGTCACCGGCCAGGTTCTCGTCGCGGACGGCGGAATCTCCTTGGTGTAGCCTCTTCTCGGAGAAGACATGTCCGACGAAACCAACAATCCAAACCCAGAAGAGCCCACCGCGGAAGAACCAGAAAACTCGGAGAACGGTGGCTTCAAGTTCCGTATTGACCCCGATCAAATCGACGAGTCTCTGAAAGACCTGGCCGAGCAGGTTCAAAAACTTGTCGGCAGTGCCAAGCACTCTCGAGTCCGCCTGTCCTACAAAGGAAAGCCCATCGCCCCGGACATTCCGGTCGGTGCGTTTGTGGCGGGGGAAGTCCTTTCATTACTCATTGCAGGCCCCCTCAGGCTTGTGCTGATGAACTTTGGACTCGGCACCATGCTGGATGTCGAGATCATCCACCAAGCCGATGACAAGGTCACCGAAGGCATTGCGATGTTTCTGGAAGGCAACATCATCGAAGCCGAAGATGCCTATCGAGAAGCCATCCGCATGCGGCCCGACGATACGGCCGCGCACTACAACCTGGGCATATTACTTCGCGTGGTTGGGCGCAGAGAGGAAGCCTTGTCCGAGCTGGAGATTGCAGCCTCTGACGAGACGCATGCCGACGGGGAGAAGGCGCGTGTAGCCTTAGAAAAGATGAACCGCGGCGACGATACGCTGTAGGGCCGCTACACCTCGTCCAAGACTGCGATCTCCTCGGGCTCCAGGATCCCTCGCCCTCCCTGTATGAAGCGCTCCAGTACAGGATGACCTGAGCTCGCCGCTTCTTCTCTCGGCCCCACCCAGGCGATCTTGCGGTCGTAGAGAAAGGCGATTCGGTCGGTGACTGTAAAGCAGGATTCCATGTCATGGGTCACTACAATGCTGGTCACATCAAGCTGTTCTTGGAGCTGAAGGATCAGCCCGTTGATGCGACGCACATTGATGGGGTCCAGACCCGTGGTGGGCTCGTCATAGAGAATGATGTCGGGTTCCACAGCGATTGCACGTGCAAGCCCCACCCGCTTCTTCATGCCCCCTGAGAGCTCCGGTGGTCGGAGCGCCTCAATCCCCGGCATACCGACCATCTCTAGCACCTGGCTCACGCGGTCCGTCATCTCCGCGGGGGTACCCCAGTTGTGCTCCACCATCGGATAGCAAATGTTCTCCTTCACCGTCAGGGAGTCGAACAGAGCAGCGCCCTGAAACAACATCCCAATCCGGCGCCTGAGGTTCAGCAGTTCCTGAGTGGAGAGTTCAGTGATTGAACGACCAAAGGCATGAATTTCTCCAGCATCCATCTGGAGCAGTCGCATCAAGAGCTTCAAAGTGACGGACTTCCCAGTACCAGACCCACCCACAATGGTCAGGGTTTCACCTTCGCGCACATCGAGGTCCATGCCATCGATGATCGACTTGTCCCCAAATGATTTGGCCACCCCGCGAAAGGAAACAATGGGCTCAAGTGAATCAGCCATACACCACCAGGAATAGCTTGGTGAGGAAGAAATTCCCCACCAGAACAGCGACACTGATAGCCACCACCGAGTCCGTGGTGGCTCGCCCCACTCCCTCCGTTCCCCCCGTGGTCTTCAATCCGGTGTAACAGCCAATAATGGCGATGAAATAGCCAAAAAATACGCTCTTGAAGAGCCCGTGAAACATGTCCACCACAAAGATGGTGTCCACAATCTGTTCCACATAGAACCGTGGGGTCACACCCACCTCGGCCACCGTAGCCAACATCCCTCCCAAGCAGCCCACGAAATCAGCCAGAACCGTGAGCAGGGGCAGCATAATCAAGCAAGCCAGCATGCGAGGAACCACGAGCTTTTGAACCGGGTCCGCCCCGAGCGCTTCAATCGCATCCACCTGTTCGGTGACAGTCATGGAGCCCAACTCCGCAGTGAAGCCAGCCCCCACGCGCCCCCCCACCAGCACGGCTGTCAGGGTGGGACCCAGCTCCCGCACAATCCCCAGCGCCACAAGCTTGCCCGTGTAGAGCGAAGCCCCATAGGGCTGCAAGCCCGTCGCAAACTGAAGCGCCAGCACCGCCCCGGTGAACACAGCAGCCAGAGTGGCGATTGACCAGCTCCCCACCCCGGCCCGGTCCATCTGCTGAACCAACTGATTCCAGTCGATCTTCTGGCGAAACATCGATGAGAAGGTTCGGTAGGTGAGGGAGCCCAACCCACCGATGTCATCGACGAACCGAAGAAGCCTCTCCATCAACTCTCAGCCCTGAACGTGGATACGGCAGCTTCATAGTCCCGAAAGATGTCATCGAACTGATTGGGAGGACCGACCGCAACAAAGTCATACACACAATCTCCCTTCTTGATGACAGTCAGCGACATTCCGACCCTCACCCCGTCTAATCGCCCCTCAATACGAACGGTAAACGACTCCCGACCATCAATGTTGGCCACGTCTTCATACACCCTCTTTTCAATGGGAATCCCAGCGAGCTGATGCTGGAGCAACCGGGGCAGAGGAATGTCTTCATACCGCTTGCCACAGTTGGAGTCCGCATACAGCGTGGCCCCCAATCCCTCGTTTCGCCACGCCTTGTCCGCCCCTCCAGGGTCTACTCCCACCCAGTCTTTGGTGGGCAAGGTCAGCTCATAACGACCCTCCATACGAGCCGATAATCTCGCAGCCCGCCCAAGACACCCAGTACACAACACCAGCACCAGTACCCAGCACCAGGTCTTCACTCGATCTCCCTGGGTTCAAAATGGGTGTTGGCTTCTTCATCCAGGATTCTCAAGAAAACCTCTTCCAAGTCTCGAGCCTGGGGATGCGCATTTGAGCGAATCTCATCGTAGCTTCCAGAGGTAACAATCGCTCCCTGGTTGAGAATCACCAGTCGATCGCAGACTTCCTGAGCCACGTCGAGACTGTGAGTCGAAAGAAACACCGTTCTGCCTTCGTCCGCGAGTTGGCGGAACACATTCTTGATCTGCCGGGCCCCACCTGGGTCCAGCCCCACCATAGGTTCGTCCACAATGATCAGCCTGGGTTCATGCAACAACGCAGCCGCCAGCGTCAATCGCTGTTTCATTCCATGGGAGAACCCCTCGATCAACTGGTCTCCGACGCGACCGAGCCCAAACTCTTCAAGAAGGGGGTCTCCGCGTTCGCGAGCATCGCTGGGACTCATGCCATACACGCCGCCAACGAATCCCAAAAACTCACGCCCGGTCAGCTTTTCATAAAGATAGGGCCGGTCCGGGATGTAGCCCGTAATACGCTTGGCCTCGAGGGTATGCGTACCCATCTCCATGCCATCAATCCAGACCTGTCCCGCCGTGGGTGGAAGCAATCCGGAAATCATGCGGATGAAGGTGGTTTTCCCCGCCCCGTTCGGGCCCAAAAATCCAAACACCTCGCCCTTGCGTACATGCAAGTCGATGGGCTTGAGGGCCTGGAAAGACCCATAGCGCTTTTCGAGTCCTTCAGTCCGAATCATCCCCCATCGAATCTACCACGACCTTGACAGGGACTGCCAAGTCCGCAAAGAAATGACCCATGACGACTCCTGACACCTGGCCCATTCAGTGCGAACTCCCCGTCCAGTGGGGAGACATGGATGCACTCGGGCACGTCAACCACACGATCTACATCAAGTGGATGGAGACCGCGCGCATGCACTACTTCCATGCCTGCGGATTCGGTGAGTCCTACACCACCGAAGGCATCGGGCCCATTCTCGCAGCGATCGAGGTGGACTACATCCGCCCCGTGGTGTTTGGAGAGACCATCCGGGTCGAAACCCGGATGAGCCGAATAGGCCGAGCCTCATTCGACATGGAATACCGACTCACCAGTGTCTCCGAATCCCCTGAGCAGGTAGCCACAGGCATCGCCAAGTGTGTGGTGTACAACTACAACACCGCAAAGCCGACCCCAATGGATGAGCCCCTGCGAGCCGCTATTGAGGCCCTGGAAGCCACAGGCGCTGTCTCCGCCGATAGCTGAGCCCGGGACTTACTCCCCGTAGACGCCTTTCACCAGCGCACCCATCTCCCGGTCCGAGATTGGGCTGTCCCCCTGAAAATCGTATTCCCAGGCCATCCGGGACTTGCAGCGCGCCAAGGTCTGCGTCTTGGTGTAGCCCAGTCGCCGCAAGAGCTCGGCTCGCTGACGAAACTCCTCAACGAACTTCTGCTTGAGTACCGGTGCGCCATCACGCTCAACCGAAGTGGGCTCCATCCAATCGAACGACATAAGTGCGAACCTCCACCCTGGATTTGACTCGTCCGAGAAGAGGATGCAACCCCCATGCTGAATCGAGTTGGAGCTCAAGCAAGCAAATGGGCAGAGCGCTGGCTGCCAGACCCTTTCGTGTTGGCCATCGGCCTCACCGCGTTGAGCGTGCTGATCGCGCTACCCCACATGGATTGGTCTCTGGTCCGCATCGCCTCGGCCTGGGTCGATGGAGAAGGAAGCGGAAGAGGCCTCTGGAGCCTGCTCGCCTTCGGCATGCAGATGTGCCTGATTCTAATCACCGGGCACGCACTGGCAGAAACCAACGCGGTGCGCAGCCTGGTAGACCGACTGGCCGGATGGCCAACCACCACCCGTTCCGCGGTGGTTTTGGTCGCGTCCGTGACCATGGGGTTCAGCCTGATCAACTGGGGCCTTGGACTGATTATCGGAGCCCTGCTGGCACGAGAAGTCGGTCGTTTGGCCCACCAGAAAGGCGTCGTTCTTCACTACCCCCTAGTGGTGACTGCAGGCTACACCGGCATGCTCGTCTGGCACGGTGGCCTCTCCGGTAGCGCACCCCTCAAAGCCACCAGTACGGCTCAACTCACGGACGTACTAGGCCCAGAGCTCGCAGCCCGGATTCCCCCAATGCTCCTAGGAGACACACTGGGCTCTCCCTTGAACCTCGTGGCCACTGGACTCTGCCTGGTGGTCGTGCCGTTGGTTTTGATGGCGATGATTCCTTCCGAAGAACACCAGGTCAGTGCTCCCCTACATGAAGAGCCCCTGACGGAACCCACTGCTCCCACGAGCCCCTCGGAACGAATCAATCACTCTCGCTGGGTAGTGCTTGTTCCTGTAGGTCTTGTGCTGTTGTGGCTCATTCCCTGGCTGCGCACCTCGGGCATCGGTCGCCTGAACCCAGATGTCATGAACTTGATGATGCTCGCCGCAGGACTCGCCCTACACGGATCGGCAAGAGCGTATGCGGAGGCGGTAGACAGGGCCACTCGCTCCTGCTCCGGCATCATCCTCCAATATCCATTCTACGCAGGCATCATGGGTATACTCGCTACAAGCGGACTGGTGGAGTCCATCGGCTCAGGCCTTTCAAATATGGGGCCACAACTACTCCCCGTTGCCACCTTTTATCTGGCGGGCGCAGTCAACCTCTTCGTGCCATCCGGTGGAGGGCAGTGGGCAATCCAGGGCCCTCTGGTAATGGAGGCAGCACTGCACACGGGAGTGGAACCTGCACGGGTTCTGATGGCTCTGGCCTGGGGTGACCAGTGGACAAACATGGTTCAGCCATTCTGGGCGTTACCTCTCCTGGGCATCTGCAAGGTGCCCGCTGGGTCCATCTTGGGCTACACCCTTGTTTTGCTGCTTGTCAGCCAATTTTGCTTCATACTGCCCCTTCTGGTTCTCTAAAGCCCAAGTACCCAGACTGACTCGGAGTCCTTCATGCCCATCCTTTCATTGCTCCTGCTGCTCACATCGGGCTGCTCGAACAAAAACGACACCTCCGATACGCCAATAGACATCGGCGGAGACTCCAGTGCCCCCGACTCCGGTAGCGAGGACACCGGGCCTGCAGACATCGAAAGCATCACACTCACCTTTACCGGCGCCCTCGAACAAACCCTGACGTTCGACCAGCCGGCCTGCACCCACACCGCGAGTACACACTTCCGCTCCTTTTGGAGAGACTCCACCGACAGCCACACCTTTGTGATCATCGCAGAAGTGCTCGGTGGCCTTGAGGGTGCTGGCCAATACGACCACAACACCCCAGGAGCGCGCATCAAACTACAGGAAGAGTCCGGTGGTGGCGGTGCGTTCTTCCAAACAGACACCACCGCCTCAGACACTCTGAACATCACACTGGGCCACCTCGATGCCGCAGCCGGTGAAGCCTGGGGCACATACGAGTTCAGCGCCATTCAGGGAGAGTCCGGCGGCACCAGTGTCACGCCTCTGCCAATCCCCATCCGGTGTCCTTCTCTATGAGTGTGTGGGTCTTTCCACTCTTGTTGGGCTGCCCGGGGCCTTCCGACACGGCTGCCGAGCCTGACCCCATCGCATCACTGTTGGCACCCGGTGAGTTTGGCGTGGGCTTCCACCAGGAAGAACTCACTTACTCCGACCCCTCCTTCGAAACCGAACGTACTCTGAACCTGCTCTGGTGGTACCCCACCGAAGAGACTGGTGGAGACCTGCCAAGCTATCGGTCTCTCACCCAACCCGATTCCGTTTGGGAAGGCGCCCCCACGGCTCCAGGGCAATTTCCAGTGCTCGTTTCTTCGCACGGCTCACAGGGATTCGCAGAAGGCTCCTCGTTCCTGTTCGAACATTTCGCCTCCCATGGCTGGGTCGTCGTGGCCCCCGACCACACCCACAACACGCTCTTCGACCATGTCTCTCGCACCAACAACATCTACCTGCAGCGACCCCTCGATATCTCCTCGGTCATCGACCACACCCACGCCTTGCCAGACCTCCATCCGCTCCGAAATCACATTGGAAGCCCGATTGTGGCAAACGGACACAGCTATGGGGGCTACACCCTCCATGGCCTGGCAGGCGCCGAATACGACTTGCTGGGTCTCGACACCAAATGTAGTGACAGTGATTCCGGTTTTTGCGACGGATATACCGAATCAAGAAGAGATCGGTTCGCTGAAGGGTTCGAAGACGATCGAATCGTCGCTCACATCTCCATGGCTCCAGGAGACTTCAGCTACTACGGGTCCAGCGGGTTCGCTGCCGTGGACGCGCCCATTCTCCTGATGACCGGCGAGCTTGATGAGTCGACAGGCAGTGACTCGGAGCCCACCTGGAATGCGCTGGTCGGCGAGCACCATCTGCGAGTCGACCTGCTCGGGGGCGGACACACCACCTTCACCGACTACGCCGGCCTGTTCGAAGACAGCGAACTGGGCCTAGAACCTGAAGAAGGCTGGAGAATTATCAAAGCCTACAGCCTCGCTTTTGCCAGACTCCATACAGGAGACAACAGCGGGGCGGAGCTTCTGGACGGAGAGCGCTCCATCTCCGAATCTGCACTCCTCATGAAAAAGTAAGTTCCGCATCTCATTGTGAAGCTCCAAACCCGGCCGTATCCTTACAGCCTGGAGAGCCCACCCGATGTTCTGGAAGACGCGTCACCCAGCTCACGCTTGGACCGCAGCACTGCTGTTGGCTTGGAGCGGTTGTACTGGATCGGAGGACACCGGCGGATTCGAACGGGCTGAAGCACCCGCGCTTCTTCCCGCACCTCCAGTCCTCAAGCGACTGACCACCGAGCAGTACACCAACTCCATCGCAGACTTGTTCGGCCCTGAGATCGTGATTGCTCGCAGCATGGAGCCCAATCAAAGCGTAGAAGGTCTCGATGCCGTAGGCGCTTCCGTCGCCTCGCTGTCCTCCTGGGGCGTGGAGCAGTTCGAGTTGATTGGGTTTGACATCGCCGAGCAGGTCATGTCCGACCCAGATCTCTACAGCTGGTTTCTAGCTTGTGAACCCGAATCCAGCGTGGATAGCACCTGCGCTCGAGAAGGTATCGAAACCCTTGGCCTCCACACCTGGAGACGCCCCCTGACCCTTGAGGAGATCGAAGAACTCAACACGCTGGCAGACAACGCGGCTGGGGTTCTGGAAGACTTCCACCTCGGTTTTGAGTTCGTCATTGCCGCGATGCTTCAGTCACCCCACTTTCTCTACATGGTGGAAATCGGCGAACCAGACGATGCCGGCCGTCGCTACACCAACTGGGAAATGGCCTCCAGGCTCTCCTACCTTCTCTGGAACACCACACCGGATACCGAACTGCTGGAGGCGGCTGAAGCCGGACGCCTGACCCAAGACTCCTCCCTGGCCGACGAAATCTCCCGCATGCTCGAAGATGCCCGCGCTCAGAATGGCGTGAGTAGCTTCTTCAGTGACTTCTTAGGCCTCGGACATCTCTCCGATCTCTCGAAGGACACCCAGGTATTTCCCTATTGGACGCCAGATGTGGGCTCAGCCGCGAAGGAAGAAACCCTCCAAGGCATTGAGCACCTCGTCTTCGAACGAGACGGCGACTATCGCAGTCTCTTCACAACCCGTAAAACCTTCCTCAACCGAAGACTCGCCACCCTCTACCAGGTACCCGCCCCCAGCCTGGAGGGATTCTCAGAGACCGTACTGACCAAAGAGGGGGGGCGGCGGGGCCTGCTGGGTCAGTTGTCCTTTCTGGCCTTGAACTCCCATTCGGTTTCCAGTTCCGTGACATTGCGCGGCTTGTTCATTCGAGAAGTGCTTCTATGTGAGACCATTCCCCCACCGCCGGCTGGAGTGGACACCTCCATTCCCGAACCGAGCGCTACCGCTCGAACCATGCGGGAGCGCGTCCAAAAACACCTGGAAGACCCCACCTGCGCGAACTGCCACACGCTGACCGACCTCATCGGACTGGGGCTGGAGAACTTCGACGGCATTGGGATGTGGAGAGACACCGAATCTGACGTACAGATCGATCCCTCCGGAGAACTCGACGGCGCCTCATTCGCCAATGCCTGGGAGCTCTCCAAAACCGTATCCCAGCATCCCAACCTCACGAGTTGTTTGACCGAGAGCCTGTTTCGATACGCCCAAGGCCGCCCCATTGCAGACAGTGAAAGCGATACCGTCGACTGGCATGACGAGGGCTTCACACAGTCCGGATATCGCCTGCTCTTTCTGCTTAGTGACCTGGCCATGAGTCCTACATTCAGACGCATGGGAGAGCTAAACCCATGAGTAAACGTCGTCTCTACCTTCCCGATGGGCGTTTTCTCCTTCCGAGAATTGTTCGGCCCACCTCCAGCGGAACCTCGGTACAGGAAAACAGCCTGTCCCGTCGCTCTCTACTCTGCGGCATGGCAAAAACTGGCGCAGTCTTTGTCGCCCTTCCCTGGTTGGAAGCACTCTCTGGACAGGGCCGGGCCTGGGCTTGCGAGGGACTTCCCAAGCGGTTTGGCCTGTTTTTCTGGGGCAACGGTGTTCTCCCAGAAAAGTTCCAGCCCATCGGCGAGGGGGCCGGAGATGACTGGCAGCTCTCTGAGCAACTCAATCCGCTGGCAGCCATCAAGCACAAGATCACCGTCGTGGGGGGTATGAGCGTCAAAGTCCCCAATGAGGAACCCCACGATTCGGGAGTAGCCGGGCTCCTGACCGGGTCTGCACTCCACATCCAAGGCGATGACCACACCGTGACCGCCCCCACCGTTGACCAGGTCATCGCAGCCGAGATCGGAGACCAGACCCTCTACCGATCGATTCAGACCAGCGCTACCGACGGCAAGGGTCGCTCCTACAATGGGCCCGACAGCCGGAACCCTCCCGAACATGACCCCTACGCCCTCTACGAGCGTCTCTTTGGAGACACGTTCCGGGCTCCCGGAGAAGAAGGCATCGTCGACCCCAAGCTGGGGCTCAGACGAAGCGTGCTCGACTCGGTCATGACAGACATTGGCACCCTCCAAGGAAAGCTGGGTTCTGAAGACCAGGTCCGCCTGGAGAGACACCTCGACGGCATTCGCGAGCTTGAAACCCGCCTGGCCAGACTGGAAGAAGACCCTCCCAATCTTGAGTCATGCTCACGTCCCGACATCCCCACAGGCCTCTAC
>JAYZDK010000014.1:0-19235 GCA_036337845.1 Myxococcota bacterium
GTGGCCATAGATGCATTTGAGCAGGGCTTTGCGATGCGGCTCAATAGTCTGATGGATACCCAGAAGATGGCCAAGAGAATCGGCAAGACCACGCGGAACTACTTTAAGAATGGGCAACCGTTCGGCCTCAACCCCAAGAGCGACTGGTCTATGGAGTTGATGATTACCGAATGGGGTGTTGGTAGCGGGCTTTCGGGGGCTGCTCAGGCGGAAATGCGTGTTTTCGCAGGTGTGTTCACGCCTGCGGGGGAGCGAATCTGGCATAAAAGTGTGGGGTGCACCTGGGATTTGGCGCCGAATATGCGGTGGGAAATGGGCCAGGTTTCAGCGAATCTAGCGACGCTCAGTGCAATGAGGGATGATGCCCTGCGCAGTGCCTACATGGATTTGGCGGGGGCCTGTGGCCGTGCGCTCTCCAATACGTTTCACCAGGACGTACGGCGGGCCAAGAAAAAGGCCAGCAAGCGGTAGTCAGGCCAGTTCGCCCGTGGCCACGGGCCGTTTCGCAGATCGTTTTCGCCAGATTAGGCCGTCGATCCAGAAGTGATGAAGATTGATTATGGCAATGAGAAGAAACGAGCTTTTGAGAGAGTCGAGGCTCAGTAGAGTAGGCAGCACGGGCAGGGGAGCGTGAAACAAGATGAATCCCGTGACGACCAGGCCGACGTACAGCCAGATGGGTCGGGTCGGGTGGGTTTGTCGGTTTCGATCAAAGGTCACAAACAGGTATTGGGCACAGTGGAAGAATGGGATTGCGCCCAGCATCAAGATCGAAATCTCCGGGGGGACCAAACTGGCTCCAGAGGGAAGCCCAAGACTGGGAATGACAAACCAGGCCAGGTTGGTGGCGAAGAGACAGAACACTGCCAGGGGAAGGTGCGAGCCTGTGCGGGTGCGGTATCGGTAGGCCGTTTGAACGAAGGCGCCAAAGCTGATGGCTAAGATGATGAGCGTGGCTTGATACACCCAGGCAGGAAAGCCAGCTAGGGGGATTTGAACGCCCTGAATCAACTCGATAGCTCCTCCGGCGTTGCCGCTGATGTAGCCCAAGGAGGTGTTCACGCTGAGGATCATGAACAATGCGAGGCCCAGAAATGATCGCTGCATCGATCGCTTTTCGTCCGGGGTGAGGGGCGGGCCTCTACGGTGACCGTACAGGACGGCAATGCCAAAGTTCTGGCTGGCGTAGTGGTGAACGGAGAGCGACAAGTACAGACGCATTACGAGGCCCCACAGGGCTTCTTGGTAAAACGCTGTGATGACCAGTAGGCCTACCATTGCGAGCGAGGTGACTAGTAGCTGGCGTCCCTTGCCTTCCAGCAGCAGCAGCTGGTAAGTCGCTGTGTAGTGCGGGTAGTTACAGAGGATGGACAGGTGTAGAAATGTGGTGGTTACGAGCGCTGCAGCGCCCGATACCTGGCTCAATGACACGGCAATGAACAGAAACGCAAAGAAGCCACCGCCTGCAATCCAAAACAGGTCGACGCCTCGCCCCCATATCCAGGGACCTGTCGTGCGAGTCTGGGGCCACAGAAGGCCTGCACTCATGTTGTTGTCCGGCTCTCGCCTTCTTTCTACTTGGCGCTCTTCACGGCTTGACGAATGACCAGGTAGCCACCGTTGGGGCCGGGAAGGCCGCCTTTGATGAACATCAGGTTCTTATCGGCATCAATCTTGGTGAGCGTCAGGTTCTGAACGGTCACCCGCTCGTTGCCCATCTGGCCGCCCATCTTCTGTCCTTTCTGAACGCGGCCTGGAGTCAGACGCGTACCGATCGAACCACCATGACGGAAGAACTCATGGGTACCGTGCGTGCGGATAAACCCAGCAAAGTTGTGGCGCTTCATTACACCAGCGAAACCTTTACCTTTGGAGTTACCTGTCACATCCAGCGTGGCACCTTCCTCGAAGAAGTCGCCAATCGTGACTTCTTGACCAGCGGCGTAATCGGGGTCGGTTTCCAGACGAATCTCTCGCACTAGGCGCTTGGGCGAAAGCCCGGCCTTTTCGAAGTGACCCTTCTGAGCCTTGGTGGTGTGCTTGTCCTTGCGTGGGTCCAAGCCTAGTTGAATGGCGGAGTATCCATCAGACTCTACGGTCTTGACCTGTACTACGGAGCAGGGGCCAGCTTCTACCACGGTGACGGGAATGCAGTTTCCTTCGCCATCGAACAACTGGGTCATACCAATCTTACGGCCAAGAAGGCCAGGACTCTTGTTCATGATGTACCTCGCATTGGACGACGTGCCTTGATTGGACGCCTTCGTACGTTGGAGCCGCATCTATCGTGGCTTGTGGAACTCGACAAGCCCGCAAATGCTTGAAACTTCTACAGGGCCGCTCCGGAAAGCGTGATTACGTAGTCCGATTCAACACTGCTATTGGACACAATATGGACCGTATTCTGGTCGAGTGCTGAGAGGTCCAACTCAAGACCGCTGGAAATCGCGTTGAACGATATTGTGATGTACGTGCTCTCCCAGGGGTCCAGGATGGTGGGTCCGTTGAATCCACTGACGGAGAAGATACCCTCGGGGAACAACAGGTCGTTGTTGACATAGACCCCTTGAATCGTGAGGGGTAGGTCACCGGTGTTTTGAATCATGACCGACTTGTCATCACTGCCCAGTCCGACGAGTACAAAGAAGTCGGTCAGGGCGTTGTTGGAGTCAGTGCTGATAATCGGAGCACAGCTTGAGCAGTCGTAGATGCCTTCACCGGAGAGGTTCACGGTGAGCTCCGGTGCGTTGGTGTCGTCCACTGTAAACGTAGCCACACCGGTATGCTGCGCTTCCGCAGTGGGCGTGTAGTTCAGGGTGACTGTTTCGGCACTGCCTGCACGGATCACGTAGGGAAGGTTGAGGTCACGCTGCCAGTAGAACTCCGAATCGGAGAAATCGATGGATGACAACGCAATGTCGGACTCACCGATGTTCTCAAGAGTCACGGCCTGTGTAGCTGTGGTGTTGGTTCCCACTTGCCCAAAGTCTACGCGGCTTTGTGAAAGGCGGATGTTGCCAGTGGCGGAGTCGTCGGGGTTGATGCTCGTGCCGTTGACCAGGATCTCGATGTAGGGGGCTTCCATGATGCTGGTATCGAGTGCGATTGCACCAAGGAAGTCGTCGACCGAATCAGGCTCGAAGACAACGGTCAGGGCCAGTTCTTCATCCACAGCGAGGACTGTCGGGCCACCAGTGAGGTTATCGATGCTGAATGCGGAGGAGCCCACAGCCTCGATGCCTTCCAACGTCACGGCTTCTGCGCCTTGGTTGGTGAGCTTGAGAGTCTGGGTAGCACGCTGTCCGGGGCTCAAATAGCCAAATTCAATGGACGCTCGGTTGAACACCAGGCCGCCGTATTCGGCGCCGGGGTCCATTCCGCTATCAATCTCTGTCGCGTTGAAGCTGTCGAGTCCGCCGCAACCGACAAGACAAACCAGTAAACCCATGAGCCTCATATTGCTCATCCTCCCGGTGCTGCGACGTCCTTATAGCGCAAGAAAATTGGACTGCCTACAGCGAAATTGAATCTCTACAGGGTGTACTTCAGAAATGCCGATGCGTTTACGCTCAGATCAAAGCCAACCGCGTATACCGCATCCACGTTCATTCCCACCGAAAAGTGAGAGAGCTTGGAATAGTATTCAAGCTCCACGCCACCGCTGCCCACAGGGTGCGGAGTACTGTGAAAGCCAGGCGTCAAGACCACATCGTTCACACCTTCCAGCATTACCAGCTGTGGAGCGATCATGACCCCACCACCGATTCGGCCACCAACCCCGAACCGGCGACGAGGGTAGGTGGCAAACTCAAGGTGTGCGCCAAGTGTGTACGTTCTCAGGTCGCCTTGCAGACAGTTCATGGTTGCAGCGCAACCTCTTCCGAGTTGCTCAGGATTGCTGAGACCATTGTGTACGCCTTGAACGAAATCCGCTTCCCAAGCGATTGAAGAACGCTCGTTGTCGACAAAGTCTTGGCCAAAGGCCAGACCGACAGCCGTTCCGGCTTGTACGACCGGAGGGGTGAATTGGCCCAGGAAGATGGCCGTGCCCACGTTGGATTTGAAATAAAACCCTTTGACGACCTCTCGCACGACTTCTGTGCGTGGTTCAGCTCGTTCAGCCGAGTTGCCACTACCCGAGTCATCGAACTCGTCGAAATCCTGAGCATGGGCTGTTGTGGCTGTTGAAAGACCGAACAATACAGCGAGCAGTAGGCGAGTCATGTAGACCTCCTCATCGTGAGATGGGCTCTTAACGTGCCGCCTACTGCGGTGCGAAGATGAACGGGTACTTGACGATGACGATTCCGCCGCCCTTGGGCTCGGGGAACTGGAATCTCATGAAGCGGCTATTGATACAAGAGTTCACTGCATCGCCCCCTTGGAGGGTGGAAGAGTGAGTTTTGGCCTGCGAGACCGAGCCGTCACCACTGATGACAAACTTGACCACGACCTTTCCGGACAGCGTTGGGTTTCTGTTCAACTCACGCTGGTAGCAGTAGCGGATTTGCGACATGTTGCGCTTGATGACCTTGTCGATGAGCGACTTGTCGAGCGCACCGAGAATGATTGGATCTCCGCCAATCCGGCCAATTCCGCCCTCGCTCTTAGCGCCAAAGTTACCACCACCCGCACCCCAGCCGGAGGACCCGGAGCCGCGTCCGAATGTACCGGTTCCGCCGAGACCGGACGCGGTACCACCACCCCCGAGCCCCGAGCCACGTGAGCCTAGACCACCGGAGCCCATCTGGACCCCCTTGGCACCGAGCGCACCACCGATTCCTCCGAGAAGTGTCTCGTCGACGATGGAGTTTCCAAAGCTACCGTCCATACCGCCCTGGTCGGCGATTTGGCCCAGCAAGCCGGCGTCCTCAGCGATTTCTCGGTCGAGCTCTTGGCGTTGGATTTCGACCTTGTTTCCCTTGGCCTTGTCCATCTTGGCGTCTTTCTTACCGACCTTGCCTTCTTCCTTCTTGGCTTTCGCACCCTCGCCCGCATCGGGGTTGGTGTTGGGCTTGTTGCTCTCTTTGTGCTCTTCAACCACCGGCTCTTTGAGAAGCAGTTCCACAAAGCGGTCGGGAATCTCGTTGATGTCGGCATCGCTCAGGGTGGATTGAGATGCGATGACGCCGATAATCATGCCCAGAAAGGCCATGAAGGCGAATATGGCCATGAAGGCAAAGTCCATTGCCATTGGCGCGGCGACACGCTTGCTTTGGTGCACCAACTGCCCAAAGAGAATCACATGGCCGACGTCGAGGATGACTCGGGTATCGTCGTTGACGGGTAGCTCGTAGACATCCCCTTCAATATGCTTGGCCGAACCAGACTCAATGGCTTCGCTCAAACTCTGGCGCTTGTCTCCCTGGTCGATGAAACCAGCCCAGCCCTTGCAGACTCGACATACAAATGCATTTTCGGACCAGACGAAGAGCGGAAACTCTTCATGGGGTAGGCTCTCCGCGGGGACGTAGAAGTCGTTTCGCACTTCTTCCCTTGCTTCGGAGAGGGTGGGAGGAAACATCCACGCCACCTTTGCGAACCCGGGTGGCACCCAAGCGATAGGTGTGTCGAGAATTCTCCAGCGGTAGCCTGTGGTCGTTCCTACTGTGACCGGCTTCTGGCCTCTATGGAAGTGCCGGACATCCATGATGACGTCGCCCCAGATCTCAGCGACCTCCAGGACTTTCGGCTTGCCTTTCTCAAGGCCCACATCACTCTGGGATGTGCCGGAGCGCATGATAAACGCCATGACATCTTCCGAGATGTCTTCGGCCAGGATTTCGGCCTCGGTCTTGTCAGTGAGATCAAGATCTCCAACGGTGTGCACGCTGGCATCGCTCAGTTCGTCATCTTCGCCATCGGTAAGAGGACTGGTAGGCTCGGAGTCTTCCAGGTCTCCAGCGGATGCAGCGACTCCATCGCCACCTTCGAACTGGACAAGAATCTTGATGGCTCCCATTTCCAGCAGGTCGCCATTGGACAGCGTGCCGCTGACAACGTCTTTGCCGTTGAGCTTTGTTCCGCCAGCACCCAAGTCGAGCACTTGCAGCGAGCCATCGTCGTTCAAGTTGATGACGGCCTGCAGCTCGGCAATCCCATCATCCTCGATACGCAGCATGGCTGCTTCGCCTTTACCAATGGAGACACTTTCAGCGGAGCGTTGCTCCCTAAAAAGAAACTCGTCTCCGCGCGAGACCTCAAAGGTCAGTACCAGGCTGTCCGCCATGGAAATCTCCTGCTACCCGAAAAGGATGCGTAAGCTAAAAAAAATCGTACCTACCGGATGTAGTTCACCGACTGGTCCATCTCTTGGTTGAACTCCTCGCGGAGTCGAATCAATGGATTGAAGGAACCCTTCTTTCGATCCAGCAGTAGGGCGCCCTGAGGCTTGACGAGCTCACCCGAAACGTCCACACCTTCGAAATCAATCTCGGTGCGGGACTTGTAGACCACCTTGCGGCCGTCTTCGTCGTCCTGGGCAAACACGGGAGATGAAGCAAAGCCAAGCGCAAGCCCGACAGCGAGTATTCTTAGAATCGTTTGCGTCATTTCCGTTTCCTTCTTGTCTGGATAGGCCACTGAGGCAAAATTTTGCCTCCCTGACAGTTGATCATGGCGGCTTGAAGCAGTTTCCTCAACCAAAGCCTTGTCACTTTGCCGTCAATCCGCGGTTTAGCAACGCTATAGGGGCTCTTCTGCTTACAGAAAAGACCCTTTTCGGTTGATGGACTACTCGCCATCGCCCTCCGAGGGGGCAGATTCTCCACCGGCTTCTTCTCCACCGGCTTCTTCTCCACCGGCTTCTTCTCCACCAGCTTCTTCTCCACCGGCTTCTTCTCCACCGGCTTCTTCTCCACCCCCCATGGACCCACACATCTCTGCGAGGTCGGGAAGCATCGAGCCCAGTTCACCGATGAACATGGTGATCTGGGGAAACATTGCGAACTCCTCAGCGGCCACGGCGTCTCGACCGGTCTCGATGACCATGTCGAAGTCCTCGAGCATTCCCATCTCGACCACCATGTCGCAACGGACCTCGTTGACCTGAGCCTCAAATGTGTCCAACTCGGTCTTCATCTGAGCCAACTGATTCAACTGTTCCTTGCGGAGCTCTTCTGCTTGTCGGGCCAGCTCGGCAATACGAGCCTTCTCAGCCTCGTGCTCGGCTTCGGAGGATTCGACCCGCTTCACAAGATTGTGAACCGGGTGGTCCAGGCCATAATCCGGAGTTCCGATCAAACACTCCTGCCAACTCGACAGGTACCCGAGCGCCTTCTTGAAGTCCTTTAGGTACATCTCCTGGAGGGTAGCGGCGTTGCGGAACGCGAGGCCGTTGCAGGAATCGATGTTCAGAATCTCGTCGTAGAGCTCGGCGGCTTGAACGTAGTTGTCTTTGCCCGAACCTCTCAAGGCCACTGCCATGCCCAGGCGAGCGTCCACGTTTTCGGGATATTTCTTGCCCACCGCTGTGAAGTGCTCGTTGGCCAGAGTGTAATCGCCCGAGTGCAGGGCAACCCAGCCCAGGTTGAGTCGAGACTCCAGACTGTTGGGGTCGAGCTTGATGGCGGTTCGGAATGCCTCGATAGCCGCGGACTCATTGCCCTGTTCCAAGTGGATCAAGCCGATATTGTTGTGGATTCCGGGGTCGGACTCGTTGAGGAGCCGTGCCTTTTCTGCGGCCAGCATTGCCATGCCAGACTGGTTGTTGGCAAAGTAAATCTGGGAGAGGTTGCGGTAAGCCGCCGTGTTTTTGGAGTCGATGAGGAGAATGCGTTGGCATTCTTCGATAGCGGCTTCGTACACCCCGGAGAGCAGGTAGGCCTCCACCAGGTTGTTTCGGATGGCCACGTCATTGGGATCGTTCTGAAGATACGTCGTGTAGTGTTGCGCGGCTTCCTCGGGGTTCCCACGGCTTGTTAGGAGCGCTCCGAGATTGAACAGGGCGGACTTGTAGTTCGGGTCGGCCTTCAACGCGGCCCGGTAGTGCCGAAGCGCGTTGTCGAAATCCCCAAGCCTCTCAGACGTCCAGCCAGCGTTGAAGCGCACGCGGGCGTGGTCCGGCTGCTGTGTGGCTGCGATTTCGAATGCTTCAAGAGCACCCTTGTAGTTGATTTCATCTTTCTTGTTGGGCGTCTGGAGAATGCGCACACCGGCGTGAAATGCATCCTCGGGTGCCATCAACTCATTGACTTCTGGAACACCGGGACCCTTAGGACAACCCGTGGCTACCAAGAGCAGCGGGAGAAACGCGAGGGAAAACGTAAGATTTTTCATGGTTAGTTCCCCTCGTACTGGGTCTCGAAGTCGGCCGTTGTCTTGGCAGCACTCGTGTATTGGGGATCGAGAAGATCCTCGACTAGTGCGGGATAGTCTTCCGGGAGAATCTCGCTTCTACGGTCGTTCGCGTATGAAGTGAACTCGTTGTAGAGGTTGATCTCGTAGGCCTTTGTGAGCCCTTGGGTGTAGAAGGTCAGGGCACGGTCTGCCAGTTGAACCGCATTGTCGTTCATGGCGGCTCGGTAGAAGTCCTTCTGACGCTGGTTGGCCAGGTAGGTCGGCGTATGGGATTCCCGGAAGGTCATCGCCATGTTTTCGAACACCTTGCCCAGCTGAATCAGGGCGTTGACAGACCACTCACCAGCTCCAGTTTCGATGATGGCCACGTAGCTGGCCTCCACAGCGGCTCGTGACTCCTGCTTCTGCTTGAGCTGCGCTCCAAGGAGCTTGTCTTCTTGACGCTTGCTGACCTTGCCTGGAGGGCCCGAAATCCGCAGCGCGGCATACTCGTTGAAGGCATCTTCGGCGAGAATGAACATGATCTGGGCAGCAAAGTCGACACCGAGTTCAAAGGCAGCGCCACCTTCAGCCTCTGCCTTGTACCAGTCCAGGGTTTTCTGGAAGTGTTCCAGGGCCTGGCGACGCTTTCGTTGCTCAAGCAGTGCCAGTCCATGGTGCAGGCGAGCGTACATCAACTCATCGACCGTCAGCTTGCTGACATCTCGCTGGGTGAAGAATGCGTAATACACCTGAGCGGCCTGCTTCCACTTGCCTCGTTCTTCGTAGATTCCACCGATGGCCAAAGTCACCTGTGGGACACCTTCACGGTCTGGATAGGCGGCCATGTACTGTTTGAAGTTGGAGATGGCCTTCTCCCACTGACCCAAGGCCTGGCGGAACTTGGCGGCCGAATAGATGGCTGCGGGAGCTGCTTCGTGCTTCTTGTCCAATCCAAAGAGCTTTTCGTACCAGTCGGCTGACTCGGCGAAACGAGCCATGTTTTCCATGTCGTAGCCAAGCAGTGCCACCTGGGTGTTGTAGAAGTCACTCTTGGGGAACTTGGCAATCAGCTCTCGCCGGCAGTCAATGGTCTTCTGGAACTGCGCGGTCTTGTAGTAGTACACAGACGCGTTGTTGAGCGCCTTGTCCGCCACGTCGGAAGTGGGGAACTCCTGGTAGAACTCCCAGAAACCGTCAGCGGCTCCTGCCCAGTCTTCCTTCTCTTCGAAGTTGACTTGAACCAACTTGAAGGAAGCCCGTGTATAGATTTCGGAGACCTCACCCTTGAACTTGGAAGAGCCGAGCCCCTCTTGGTCCCGGAAGGCTTTGGAGACCTCTTTGAGGTTCTCCCAGTCTTCCACCAGTGTGAAGGAGTCCAGAATCTGGTGAGCGGCCTGCTCGGCTTCCTTGGACTTGGGGTCCATCCCAATGACCACCCGGAAACGGTCGGAGGCTTCTTTGAACTGGTTCTTGTTGTAGAGCAGGTAGGCAGACTTGTAGATGATCTTCCGAGTTCTCTTGTCCGTCGGGAAGATCTCTGCATACTGGTCAAGCGCCTTGAGCAGCTTCTGCTCCCAGTCGGTAAGCTCCATGGGCTCGGTGGAGCCCTTGGCAGCCTGTGAAGAGCCTTCCTTCTTTACGATCTCATCGGCCGCAAAGATTGCGGACTCGGCGCAGAAACGAGAGTGCTGCCCCTTGGGATCCATTGAGACGACTTGCATGTACTGCTCGTAGGACTCGTCATAGCGTTTGAGCTTGTAGAGCAGCTCACCAAAGGCATACCGCATGTCATAGGTGTACTTGGAGTCCGAGAACTCCGACAGGTAGTCCTGGTAGGCCTTCATCGCCAAGGCATAGGCTTCCTTGGCCGAGCGGCCTGTGCGTAGCTTGCGGGCCTCGTCGTGGTAGTTGGTGGCGACAGTACGAAGGTTCTTCTCGATGTAATCCAGAGAAGTCTTCACAGCGTCTGCATTGGCGGCATTCTGGCGGGCCCAGTCCGAGTTGGGTCCGTAAGAGAGGCGCAGCTTGTCAATCTCGGTGATGGTCTCGCGCTTGCGGCCCATCTTGGAGTACGCCTGAATGATCTCGTTTTGGTACTCGGGAGCGTTTGTGGCGCTGGGGTCTTCGGCGATGAGTCGGCGATAGGTTTGAATCGTCTGCTCAAACTTACCTTGCTCAAAATAGGTGCTGGCCAGCCTCTTGAGCATAGAGCGGATGAGCTCTTTCTTGCCCAGCTTGTTGAAATAGCTGTAGGCCTCGTCCATTTCGCCGGCGTCTGCGAAGAAGCGCACCAGGTCTTTGAGTGCTTCTTCTTCAAGTTGCAGTGCGCTGCGCTTCTGAGACTCGTCGCTGTTCGACATCGAATAGGCAACAACGGCCTTCATGGTGTCGATGCCCTTTCCGTACTCGCCTACGTTGTAGTAGCACCAGCCGAGCTTGTACATGGCAAACGCGTACTTCTGCGAGTTTCGGTAGGCTGCAGCCTTCTGGTAGGCGAGCAGGGCCTTGTAGGCGTTGTTGTTGTCGAAATAGTACTCGCCGATCTGCACATAGGCATCGGGCACGTATTCGGAATCCGGGTAGACTTTCGCCAAGCGAGTGAACTCTTGGATGCCTTCTTTCCGGCTGCCAGTCTCCTGCAGTGCGCTTGCCAGGTAGAACGTGGCCTCATCCGCTCGCTGGAATGTCGCGTAGTTTCTCAGGATCTGGCGATAGAGCTTGATGCTCTTCTCTTGCCAGCGATGAGACACGGAGTTGTCCGGGTCCATCGAGTCCGTGCTGCATTTCGGATCGTTGAAACAAGCGTCGTACTGCTTTTCGTAGGCTTCCATCTCGGTGAGATAGAGGTCACGGCCTTCCTCAAAGTAGAGGTCGGCGAGCCGCAGCATCATCTCGGCTTTGGTTTCGCCGGTCATGCGTCCACTGGAGAGAAGTTCTTTGGCGAACTCCATTTCCTGTTGGCGTTTCTGGCGAGCCATTCGCCTGTATTCCGAAGAGAGTTCTTCCCGGCTGAACTCGGATGCTTTCATCACTCGTCGTTCTTCACGGCGAGTGAGGTCGTCATCCTGACCCCAAGCGGTGTCAGTTACCAACAGCAGGCTGCTGGCGAAGATTGGAAGAAATACCCTACGGGAGAGCGTCCGAATGAGATTCATGGGTTCGTCTCCACGGTCCTATGCACACGGCTTCAGGTTGTTTGTCAGCGGCAGGAGCCCTGCTCCGTGTAACGGTAGTAGCCCAACTCGTCTTCCCAGAATTCACCATTGAAGGGCCAGTAGATAAACTCGACCGACGTGGCGAAATCCAGAGACAATCCTTGGAACTGGTTCAGGAGGTCTGGGTTCTGCATCTTGTAAGCGTAGTCCGCACGTTGTGCACTCACGACCTCGAAACGAATAATTTCGGATTGAGTGAGTAGATCGCCGAGATATTGGCTCGTCCGAGCCATTTCTGCGAGCAGCAGCAGCCCTGCACGTCTCTTGTAACGTTGGCGGTCCTTTTCGATGACCTGCTGGAGGTGCTTGCCCACGCTGTTTTTCCACACAGACTTCTGGGCATCGATACGCGCCTCCTCCGAGTCCATGAGGTAGAGGTGGCGGACCAATGCGGAGAAATCCTTGTTCCGGAGGAACTTCTTGAACATAGACGTTGGAAGCGTCGTGTTGTTGGGCGCGGATTCCATGTAGGTGTCAAACGCCTGATCGGCGAGCTTGCGTCCTTCTGCTGTTCGGTATTTGTCCGTGAAGTCCTTCAATTCATCGAACATCGGGCCGATTGTTCCTTCAAACCGCAAGAGCTCACTTTCCACCTGGTTGTACTCACACAGGTTGAAGAAAGTAAGTGCCCGGAGAAGGTCGGCTTCCGGCAGGAATTCGTCCTCGTTGTAATAAGGAGAGCGGACCGTCAGGATCAACCCCAGAGTCTGGTTGAGGTCGTTCTGCATGAACGTGGACCAGGCTTGTTCGAAGAGGGCGTCTCCCCAGTAGTTTGAAGTTCGGGGAACCAGGCCGTAATACTTGCTGGCCTCGTCGAAACGCTGAATGCTGTAGTAGACCCTGGCCACGTTGAGTAGCGAGAGGTCTGTCAGGTCGTTCACGGACTCAAGCTCTTTTTCCGAGTAGATCTGGAGTCCTTCCGAGTCGCGAATCACGTCCCGAAATGACTTTACAGCACTCTTGAGGCGGCCCTGCTGATTGAAGATGACGCCTTCAAAGTACTTTGAGCGCAGGTACAAGTCTGATTTTGTGGAGATTTGAGCAAAGTACCGACGGGCGTCGGAGAGTGCATCTTGGTCGTACAGACGAATTCCCATCAGGTACAGAAGATAGTTCTTGGCCTGTCTGGGGTATTCGCTGGCGGGAATCTTGTGGACGATGCGCTGAAGCTCGCTGTTGTTGTCCGTGTAGCGGGCAATCGCCACCAGCTTGGGCAGAGCGTGCTTGAAGTACTTGTTGGCGGGACCTTTTCGGACCACCTGCATGAAGTAGTGCTGTGCCGAGTGGTACATCTTGAGTTCGTACAGCGTCCGAGCCAGGTAGTAGTGGATACGCGTGGTCTCGTCGGGACACTTGGCGCCCTCAAGGAGGGTGTAGAGCATTTTGGAAGAAGCAAGAGGCTTCTTGGCACGGAAGGCGTCGATCGCGTCTTCGATCTCTCGGTCACAAGCGGTTGTAGGTACGTCGTCCTGTCCATCCTCTGGCAGGTCCTCGTAAGCGGAGCGACGACGGCGTCTGCGGTCCTCGCCAATCATTTCTCGCTCTTCGTACTCGTCTCTGGCATCGGGCTGTCCGCCAGGCGCGGGCTCAGGTGCGGCCTCTTCAACGGTAGCCGAGAGGTTCTTGGCTGTGCTGACCACTTCGGGGGGGGCACCCTGTCCAATCAGACAACGTACGTCCGCGTTGGTGAACTGTTGCCCGGAGTCTTCCATCGTTTGGACAACGATGTGGGTGGGCACGTTCACGTTGACCATGTTCATGATTTCGTCGCAGGACAAGGCCAGGGCCTGACCGGATATGGCCAGGCTTGCGAGCGTTAGCAGGCCGATGCGCTTGGAGTTGGTCCACGTCATGGGTTTTCCGGGGCTGCGAATGAGTTTCAAAAGTGAATTCATGGGGCTCACATGCTCGGGAAGAAGAATGAAACAGCTGCCAAGACAAGGAAGTTGTTCTTCATTTCGAGGGTGGTGGAGCTGATAGTCTCGATGTAGACCATGGACCGCCCCTCAATACGGGCTGCGAGGTTTTCATTGAAAATCACTCGCGCCCCACCACCGATGTTGGTTGTGGGGTGCCATTGGAACTGGGTGTCTTGGGCCTTTTGTGATTCATCACCGAGTGCGACAAGGTCGTCTGCGGTGTAGGTCGTTCCCATTCCGAATGCGCCGAAAATATCGAAATTGATGATTCTCTGGCCGTTGATCGCCACTTTCCCGTAAATCGGAGAGAACTGAAACCCAAAGTTGCTGAACAGGGTGAGCTTGGAGATGTCTGGCGAGACGTTGTTGTAGTTCACCAACTGGGTAGTCAGGGGCTTCCAGTCTCCCTCTCCGAGGTCGGGAGAGTACCCAAGATTGGCTTCCAGGGCGAAAATCTCGGTGGCGTGGTAGGTCAGCGAGCCGCCGAGGATGTACCGATTGATAAACGGATCGTTCGTCACGAACCCAAGGAAAGGCGTTCCTTCGAATCGGCCCAGCTTGAGGAAGTTCTTTTTCTGGATGGTCTTGATCAGACGTTCCTGAGCCAGTGCCTCCTGCTCCATGATCTGTTCGCTCTTGACGCCCACTCGGTCATCGATATCTCCGCGTCGCAGCGATTCTTTCTCCTGGCCGACGGACTCATCGCCTGTGTCGAGCAGGTCGCCGAGGTCGTCGTCGTCGCCGCCGGAGTCCTCTTCGTCGTCATCCGACTGTGCGAGCCCATCGTTTTCGAGGGGGGCTTGAGACATCACCTGCGTTTGGGTGGGTTGAGCCACAGAAGTGCTTGGGCCTACTGCCAAGAGGCAGCACCCAGCAAGTCCAGCAATCTTCATTGAAATACGTGCCATGATTTCGACCTAGAAGTTCTCGATGCGGGGTGCCATCTTGGGGAAGTAGAAGCCAACGCCCACCGTTGCCATGAAGTTGTTGTACAGACGACTGCCCTCATCTGTGTCGTCGTCGGTGTTTCCGTAGTCCGGCTTGCTATCAAAGTAGAGTAGTGAGCGCGTATCCAGTTTTACGGCCACGGACTGATTCACAAAGAAGTTCATCCCAGCACCGAGGGCCAGGGGGAACTTGGGTACTCTGAGTCCGGCGTCCAGCTTGACTGGAATCTCGCTTTGACTGGCGTTGTCGTACCGGGCGTAGCCCTTTTGAATGGAGAGCATTCCGAGTCCGGCCACTCCGTAGAGGTCGAAGTTCAGAATGGTTTCCCCCAGCAGATTGATCTTGCCGTAGAACGGTGCGTACTGTGCCGCGAAAATCCCGGAAAGGACCATCTTGTCGACGGGCTGCTGGAACTCGTATGTGCCCTCTTGGGAGCCATGCGCAATGTAGACCAGCGTGTTTGTCAGCCCCTTGAGGTCTTGTTCCTGGAGGTCCGGCGAGTAGATCAGCTGAGCGTTCGCCGCAAACTGCTCCGTGAAATGGTAGGAGAAGTTGGCACCGGCCAGGATGCGAGTGACCATGGGGTTGTTCGGGATGTACCCACCGACCGGAGCGATCTCAAATCGTGATGCTTTCAGAATGAATCGATTCTGAACCACATTCTTGGTTGGAGCACCTTCGCGTAGATGTTTGAGAGCTTCTGGGCCGGGCTCACTGTCCTGTGCAGTCGCTGGTGCTGTCCAGAACAGGCTGGCTAAAATCAGAAGTCGGGGAGCGTATGAGAAAGTCATGAAATGGCTCCGGAATGGGCGGGCGAGCAAAGTTGCCCCCAGCCCCGGAAGAAAATGGCGCAAGAAGATAGCACGCTATGGTGCGTCAAGCCGGGCGACGATTTGTCATGTGCCTGTCATGGCCGGTATTTGTTTTGGAAAATTGAGGTTTAAGCTGGCTAATTGTCTTGGGTAATCTCGAATATCTGCTCGTGCCAATGCATGCCTCCGCGGCGGTCGCGGACCACAATCCATACTTGGATGCTCTCGCTAACGGTCTCTTTGGGGATGGAGAAGTCCACTTCGGAGTATTCACTGAGCGAAAACGGGATGTCGAAGAAGCCGTCTGTGGTGTAGAACGCGAACCAGGGCTCTTCCTGTCTGATCTCCTCTTCGCCAGACCGATTGATGTAGCTGTACTCCTCAATGCTGGCTGTTGTCAGGATGGGTTCGAGCTCAAACGTGTCTCCAGGGGATGCTGAGCGAGGGGTCCCAGGTACATGCTGTTCTCCGTCGATGAGCAGGTACTGAATCTTCGGGTTGTGGTTGGGGGTCCAGGGCAGGCCGTCTACGGCTTGGGAGACCACTACGCGCTTTGTGGCTATCTCGGTGTCGGAATCATCCATTTCGCCGGATTTGTTTTCAGGGGTCGCCACCATGTTGACAATATAGGAGAGGCCTTCAAGCTGTTCCGACGGCTCCAGTTCGTCCAGCAAGTCTTCCGGTACCTGAATCTGAGGCTGCAAGAAGGCCTCCGAATAAGGCTCGAATCCTAAGAAGCCAGCGGCTCTGGCTTCTTCATACAAGGCGAGTTGCTCTTCGAAGCTGAGAGTTTCGATATCGGCGTCAAACAATGCTTCAATGGCTTCTGGGTCTGTTTCACACCCAAATTCGTCTGCAGATGTCAGGGCACAACCCATCCAGAACACCCCGCCGATTTCCTGGGTGGGGTGCACGTGCAAGGACGAGAGCAGTACGGTTTCTCCAGGGCTGGCCTCGGCACGATCGGTGGGAGAGCCGGTCTCGTCGGCGACCTCAGCGAGAACTCCCAGGATTCGCGTTCTGTCGATTTGCCAGGACTGGGAGAGTTGTTCCCGTTCGATGGTACAACCGAGCATCCCAATAGCCAGTGTGATTAGAGCCATATTTCCGCCTCGAATCCGAATGAGGGAATCAGGGGCAAGCCCTTGATCCATCGTTGTTCGGTGTAGTCGTAGTTGTAGTTCACGTACTCTGCATTCTCCCCGCGCACGGCATTGAGCACGTCCACGTATAGGTCGAGCCGCCACTTCTTGAAGGTGAGGCGCTTTTCTGTTCGAAGATCCAGGCTGTAGAAATCGGGCAGCCGGTCGGAGTTGGGGTCTCCGGAGGGAAACGCTGTGTAGGAGTCCTCGTCGACGTTGTACACCCCAAGCTCATAGGGGGTGTAGGGGTTGCCTGTGATGTATCTGAACCGACCCGAGGCTCTCCAGGCGCGTGGAAGCTCCACGCCGGCGAGGGCTACAAAGATGTGGGTCTGGTCGAAATCAAATGGATACCACTGGGTGTCCCCGTGTTTGGGGTGGTCCAAGCGTTCGCTGCGGGAGAGTGTGTAGCTTACCCACCCAAAGAAATCGTCTACCGGATCGCGTCGCAGCATCGCTTCCAGGCCGTAGATGCGACCGACCCCCTCGTTCACGAACGAGGCTTGGGTGTTGTAGTCGGTGAGCTCGGAATTCTCGACAACCAGGTCAGAGAGGTCTTTGTAGAAGCCTTCCATCTCCAAGGTGGTTGCCTGGCCCAGAGACTGCTCGACTCCCAGGGAGGCCGAGGCGGCTTGTTCAAAGTCGATGTCGATGTCGCCTTCTGGAGCCCAGCCCTCAAAGGGTTGTGGGGGCTGGGTATAGATCCCAGCGCTTCCTTTCACCCATGTGTTCTCAAAGAGCCGGTGCCGCGCAGAGAACCGAGGGTCGAGCCCGACCGCTGTGTATTGGTCCACGACGGTCACGATGCTGGTGCGCATTCCGGCAGTGAGTAGTAGGTCGTCGGGATCTGCCAATGGGCGGATTTGGGTTTTGAGGTAGAAATCGGGTCCCCAACCGCTGCCGTCATCGCCGAAGGAAACGGGCTCTCGTTCCTGCGTGGGGTCCGCGTCGAGCTCCATTGTGGGCGAGAAGGGCAGGCCCACGTTGAAGGTGTACCACCCACCCAGGAAGTCGACGCCCGGGATGATTTCCACTTTGGGGTGAGGGCGCCAGTTGGCTTCGGCTCGCACCTCTATGAGCCACTGGTCTTGTTCGATATCGAATGTGCTTCCCAAGCCGAACTCGGCGAGGTCAACCCCGAATGATGGGACCAAACGCATCGAGAAGTTGTCGGAGAACTCCCTCTCCAGGTTCACCAGGCCCCGGTGGGTGCCGTAAAAGATTTCTGCGGCTCCTTGGGTGTCTGCGTCGACTCCTTGAGGAATGTCGGGGTCTGTAGAGAGAAACAGACTGTCCCCAAATCCGAATACGAGCGCGGTGACGTCCCAGATGCCTTTGTGGTGGTAGCGCAGCTGATAGTCATACCAACGGGGCAGAGCGGTAACTCCAGTGTTCTTCAGGAATGTCGGCAGCAGAAGATCCACATAGGAGCGTCGGGCGGCGATGGCGACGTGGTGCTGGCCGTCCTTTCCCAGTCGCCCTTCAAAGAGCCCGCCGGAATCAAGGATGTCCGTGGACCAGCTCAGGCGAGGCTGCTCGGGAGACTCCTTTCGTGTAGAGACGTCGACCACACCGCCCAAGGACCGGCCGTACTGAACACCGTAGCCCCCGGGCAGGTAGTCTACGGATTCCAGCAGGTCGGCGTTGAATACGGAGACGTATCCCCCGAGGTGGTAGATCAGTGGAATCCGAATGCCGTCGATATAGACGGCGGAATCTTCCGGGTTCGCGCCTCGGATCAGTAGACCTCCTGAGCCGAAAGGAGCTCGTGCTGCGCCCGGCAGGTTCTGGATGACTCGGACAGGGTCTCCGAACGTGCCCGGGATTCTCCGGACCTCTTGAACAGAGATGGTGCGTCGGGTCACTTCCTCTCTGGCTTTGCGGTAGACCCCCACAGCCTCGTCTTCTGTCCAGGAGTCGTTCTTGACCCATAGCTCTATGGAGACCAGCTCGTTTTCCGTAATCTCAACCTGGCGTTCCAGAGTGCGCCAGCCTGGCCTGGCAATGCGCAGTGTGTGTTTGCCCAGCGGCACCCCACGCAATGAGAACCGTCCGTCCGCGTCAGTCTCTGTGCTGATTTCGGTTTCGACCAGGAGTACTCCCATTTCTGCCAGTGGGCGTCGGGTGGCCATCTCGAGCACCAGCCCTTCGAAGTTGACAGGGGCTTCGACAGTTTCATCGTCCTGGGGCACTGCCGCTTCGTTGGTTGCCGAGTCGAGCACAAATCCGTAGTCGAACTCAATCATGACCGGTGTGGGTCCGTTTTCGTCTTCAGCGGGAGAAAACCGGAGTTGAGGGGCAACCTCCAGCGCTGCCGCATCGAGTTCGGGGGTGAGGGAACGGATGACCTCGGCTTGAGTCACTGCACCGCTGGCATCAATTTGTATGAGCAGGCCTACCACGCCTTCGGTACCCGCTTCGAGAGCGGTTTGGGGGTAGGGGGCCTGCACGAACTCCAAGAGTTCAGGTAGGCGCGTCAGCGGGGGAGGCTCGGCCTCTTCCGTAGGCGAGGACTCTGGATTCGGGGGGGCGATGTCCTGGGCGTGCACGCTCAGGGTCAGCAACAGGGCGAGCAAAGGGAACTCCTACTCAATAGCCTTGAGAGTGCATTTCTTGGGAACGTTCAAAACAGCGACAGCCTGTCCATTCTTTCGGGCAGGCCTCCAGCGGGTGGCTTTCCAGGCCTGGACACAGGCCTGGTCGATTCCGTAACCGGCTTTGGACTTCATCAGGGCTCGGACGACCCGACCTTCTGCGTTGATGTCGAGCTTCACAGTCCAGGAACCCTCGATTCCAGCGTCGATCGCTTCTTGTGGAACGACAATCTGTGGGGGAGCGCCACGCAGCTTGGGTTGGAATGTCACAGCGGGCAAGGGGACGGCGTCTTCAAGCCCGACGAGCTCCTCTGTGGGACGGGTC
>JAYZDK010000015.1:0-11483 GCA_036337845.1 Myxococcota bacterium
GATCGCGACTGACAGACAGGGAGCGCTACATGCAATGGATTCGAACAGGAGCCGCCCTGGCCGCACTTGGTGTCGCGGCGGGCGCCTTTGGTGCTCATGGCCTCAAAGACCAGGTTGGCCCCGATCTACTGGACGTCTGGAAGACCGGCGCGTTCTACCACATCGTGCACGCCCTGGCCCTTGTGGTCTTCGGAACGTTGTGCACACTCCACAAACCAACCCCTCCTAAAGCCGTGGGTTGGCTGTTTGCCATCGGCATCCTATTGTTCTCCGGCTCCCTCTATCTACTGGTGCTGACCAAAGTGCGAGCCCTCGGCGCCATCACCCCGCTCGGCGGACTCTCTTTCATCGCAGCGTGGACATGGCTGGCCATCTCCATCCGCGAATAGACCCCCTAATCCTTCTACCTGTGGCAGAATCGGTTCCGGCACATCTCCATGCTTGAACTCTACTTATTCAGCGCAGCCTTCGGCATAGTCCTCGTAGGAGCTTCCGCATTCCTCGGAGGCGACGAGTTGGACTTCGATGGGGATGCCGATGTTGATGTCGATGTCGATGTCGATGTCGATGCCGGACAGGGTGATATCGGTTCTACCGAACTCGCGGTTTCTGCCAGTGATAGCGGCGCGATCACATCGGGTCTGTTGGCTCCTTTTCTATCGATGCGGTTCTGGACATATGCCTTGGGAGGCTTCGGGGTAACGGGGGCCGCTCTAAGCGCTCTGGGTACCGCTCTGGTGTTCCACCTCCCTCTGGCGATCCTTCTCGGAATGGGGCTCGGCTACACCGCCTCCTGGGGTTTTCGAATGCTACAGCAGTCTTCTGTAGACTCCACCTCACACGCAAACAAGCTCAGCGGTTTGGAAGGAGTGGTCATGCTCACCATCGGCCCAGAGCGCAAAGGCAAGATTCGGGTGAAAACCCACGGTCAGCTCCTGGAAGTCATGGCCACCACCCCCGAACAACGCACCTTGGAGCCCGGCTCTAACGTTCTGATTGTGCGCTCCGATGGCGGGATTGCCGTCGTGGAGCCTCTCTCGACCCCTACCCGAAAAGGTTCCGACCCGGAGACCACATGACGATCCCCATGTTTATGGACATCGACGCACTGTTTGCGATTCTGGAAGGAGGGTTTGCAGCCTTCTTCCTGCTCTTGGTGCTGGTAATGCTCACCAGGTCCTTTCTCTTCATCTGCAGTCCCAGCGAGGTACTGATCTTCTCCGGACGACGGCAGATGCTCACCGACGGAACCGCGGTGGGCTACCGGGTGATCTTCAGCGGCCGCAAATGGCGCACCCCGTTTTTCGAGCGTGCAGACAAAATGGACCTGAGGACACTACCCATTGAAATCCGCACCACCAATGCCTACTCCAAAGGCGGAATTCCGCTCGATGTGCACGCGATTGCAATGGTCAAGATTTCAGACTCCCCAGAAGTCATCAACAATGCCATCGAGAGGTTTCTCGGACGAGACCTCCAAGAAATCCGGCTGGTTTCCAAGGAAACCCTGGAAGGCCATCTGCGAGGCGTGCTGGCTACTCTGACCCCCGAAGAAGTCAACGAAGACCGCCTCAAGTTCTCCAAGGCCTTGATGGCCGAGGCCGGCGAAGACCTGGCGAAACTCGGTTTGCAACTCGACATCCTGAAGGTCCAGAGCGTCTCGGATGATGTGAACTACCTGGCGTCTATCGGGCGCGAACAGATCGCTAAGGTTGTCAAAACCGCGGAAGTCGCCGAATCCACCGCGCAATCCCAGGCCGAACAGGCCGAGGCTCTGGCCCGACAATCCGGAGAGGTGGCCACCCAGCAAGCGGAAGCCACAGTGCTGAGAAAGCAAAACGAACTCCGCCGAGTGGAGGCCGACCTCGAAGCAGAGGCCAAGTCCGTGGAAGAAACCACGGAACAAGCCGCTCTCCAGGCCAGAGCAGAGGCCGAACAGGCACTACAGCAAATCCGCCGCCAGGTCGAAGAGGCACGACTGATGGCCGACGTGGTGTTGCCCGCTCAAGCGGAACAAGAAGTGGCCAGCCACCAAGCCAAGGGAGATGCAGCAGAGATTGAAGAAACCGGACGTGCCATGGCCCAAGTGCTCGACCTCCTGACCACAGCCTGGAAAAAGGCCGTAGATGATGCGCGAGATATCTTCCTGATTCAAAATCTTGAACCCATACTCCAGACTGTGATCGACCGGGTCAACTCGGTAGAAATCAACGAGGTAACGCTACTGGACGAGGGGGATGGGGAGTCCCTGGCCCGGTACACAGCCGGATTCCCAGCCATGGTGAATCAGGTCCTTGCCGAACTGAAAGAAACCACAGGCGTGGACGTACTCAATATTCTTTCGCCCAAAAAGGAGGTGCGCTGATGTTTGCCGCCCTCACCGCACTCGTCGGAGTTGTCATCCTATTTGGGATTGGCTTCTGGCTGACCATCAACAACCTGCTGTACATCTGTGGCCCCAACGAGGTGCTCGTCTTTTCCGGAGGTAGCTCCACCGTGAACGACAACCGCGTTGGCTACCGAATCGTGAAAGGCGGAATGTCTCTGCGGAAACCACTGGTCGAGCGGGTTTCACGAATGGACCTGACCAACATGACCGTGGAGGTCTCGGTCACCAATGCCTATTCCAGAGGTGGTATCCCGCTGACAGTGTCCGGCGTCGCCAATCTCAAAGTGGCCGGTCACCAGCCTCTCCTACACAACGCATTGGTTCGATTTGAAGGCCGGGAACGTGATGAAATCATCCAGATTGCCAAAGACACCCTGGAAGGAAACCTCAGAGGTGTGCTGGCCAAACTGACTCCCGAAGAGGTCAACGACGACAAGCTTGCATTCGCCGAGCAGCTCCTCGACGAAGCCGAAACAGACCTCGCCAGTATTGGCCTGACGCTCGACCAGCTGAAGATTCAGAACGTCTCTGACGAAGCGAGCTACCTGGACTCCATCGGTCGTCGACAAACCGCTGAGATTCAGCGCAGAGCCAGAACCGCAGAAGCGAACAATCATGCAGAATCGGTAATTCAAGACGCTGAAAACCGAAAGGCAGCCCGCATCATCGAGGCGGAAGCGCAAATCAAGATTGTCCAGGCACAAACCGCCAAGCGTATTGCCGACGCGGAGTCACGGCGAGAGGCCCTGGTGGCCGAGGAAGTAGGCCATGTCAAAGCAGCTATCGCTCGCGCTGAAGCCGAACTCAAAGTGCAGCAGGCTCGGGTAGAACAAGTTCGACGACGCCTGGCAGCAGACGTATTGGAGCCAGCAAAGGCTGACATGGAAGCCTCTCAAGCCCACGCCAAGGGGATCGCAGCCAAGATTATCGAAGATGGCAAAGCAACCGCCGATGTGCTCGAGGAAATGATCAAGACCTGGCAGAACGGAGATGAATCCGCCCGAGACATCTTCCTCATGCAGAAGCTCCAGACTGTCATGTCCTCCTTGGTGGATACCATTCAAGGAGTCCAAGTAGATCGCCTGATCATTCTTCCAGACAGCAACTCCAATGCGGCCAAGTCCGTGCGACTGGTCGAAGAGCTCAAAGCGGGTATAGGAGTCGATATTCCTGAAATCCTGAATCGTATTGGGCGAGACTCCTCGGACATAAAAACCGACACCATAAGTCAGTCGGCCAGCGCCCAATCAACACCGCCCGCGCAAGAGAACGACAATTCCTGATCTCCACGGCAATACAACTGGACTGAAGGCCTCTCAGGTCAAACCCCTCAAAGCGCTCTACCAGAGGCACATTCCCCGGGAATCGTTCATCCACCCCGACCTGGCTCGCAAGCTGACCGAGTTATCGCGCCTGTGCTCACGACAAGTCGCATTGCTTGCCGACCGTTCTGGTGCCGTGCGGTATGTGATTGTGGGAGATGCTCACCGTATCTTCATCCCAGACCTGGGTAGAGCACGAGCCGGCAGCAGTCGCTTTCGAGGGTTGCGGCTGATCGTCACGCATTTGCGCAGTGAGGGGATCACCAAAGACAACCTCACAGACCTGGCACTTCTCCAGCTCGATGCGGTCATCACCATCCAAGCCGACACCAGTGGGCTCCCAGGGCGCTTGGAGTACGCCTACCTGCTACCGCCTGGAAGTGAGTCCATGTGGCGCACCGAGCGGCGCCCGAACGTCCACGGATGGGAAGAGGACTTCGAAGCCTTCATCACAGACCTTGAGGAGCAGTTCGCAAGCGCCCAAGCCGGGCTGTCCACAGATGACCGAGAGCAGGCGATTCTCCTCGGTATGGCCTCTCGCGGCAACGAGCTTGCCCTGGCCTCCATCTCGGAGTTGGGCCGACTGGCCAATACCGCAGGACTCACCGTGGCAGAGCGTATGATGCAGTCCCGTCGGAGGCCCGACAATCGGACCTTTATCGGCAAAGGGAAACTCCAAGACGCATTGCTCAGAGCCATGCACTTGGACGCTGAAGTCCTCCTGTTCGATGGTGAACTCTCCCCTGGCCAATTGAGAAACATCGCCACCATCACCGACATGAAGGTACTCGACCGCACACAGCTTATTTTGGACATCTTCGCTCAGCGAGCACGGACCCGAGAGGGCAAGCTTCAGGTGGAGCTGGCCCAGCTGCGATACCGACGGCCAAGATTGGCCGCAATGCCCACCGCCATGAGTCGGCTGACCGGCGGAATCGGCGGCCGTGGCCCCGGCGAAACCAAACTGGAAATCAATCGTCGTCGGGCAGACGAACGACTCAAGAAAATCGAGAAACAACTCGACAAGATCGGGCGGGACCGCGCCATGCGACGAAATCGGCGACGTCGCGTAGGTCTGCCTATGGTCACGCTGGTCGGCTACACCAATGCCGGAAAGTCCACGCTGCTCAATCGAATGACTCGCTCCGATGTAGACGCAGAGGACAAGCTGTTTGCAACACTGGACCCCACCTCCCGGCGCATGCGCTTTCCTAGAGAACGTGAAGTCATACTCACAGACACAGTGGGCTTCATTCGGGAACTACCCAAAGACCTGGTGCACGCCTTCCGGTCCACACTCGACGAGGTCCGAGAAGCCAACTTGATTCTCCATGTCGTGGACGCAGCCAGCGAAGAGCGTGCACACCACATCGAGGCCGTGGAGCAGGTACTCGCTGACCTGGGCGTGCAGGAAACCCCGACATTGCTCATCTACAACAAGATCGACCAAGTGCACAAAGAAGACAGACCCGGCCTACTCGCCGAGCTCCAAGGACTGTCTTGCAGCGCTGTGAGCGGCGAAGGGCTTCCCACACTCCTCGAACAAATCGAACGAACACTTTTTCGAGAAAAGAGCCGCAAGCAAGCAGACCACTGCTGAACCGTTGCGGCAACCCCGGTGCTTGGATACGCTGCGATACCACGATGCAACATTCGTGATGAAGGAGACCCCATGTACAAGATTCTCGGAGTAGCTGTCAGCTTTACGATGCTGACTGCATGTCCCCCCATTGATAAGGCCTGCGACACCGCAGACACTGCTGTTTGTGACACCGGCGATGCCCCCTGCGATTCTGCGGACACCGCTGCATGCGACACCGGTAGCCCTGACGAGCAGTACACCGGCGCCATGTCGCTGGCCGTAGATGCCAACAACCCCTACTATCCGACCCTGGAAGACGGTTCGGCTCACAGTGCGCTGGCCTATGGCTGCGATGCAGAGACCGATACCTACTGGTACCTGTTCTTCACCGTCGGGTGGAGCAGCGGCGCCCAGCTCGCAATCTACCAGACCGGAGCAGAGAACGGCTGGAACGAGGACTACCATGATGTGCCCGCATCGGGTGAGTACGGCTACGACGCCAATGGCTGGTGGGACAGTCTCTTCTTGAGCCTCCCCATCGTGGCCGCTCCTGGTGACGTGGTGCTGAACAACACGGCTGCCGGCGAAGCTGGTCGCACCCTGTTCCAGTGCAACGATGCTCGGATCAACACCCTGAGCTGGTACCTCACTGTGAACGACAGCGCTGCCACAAGCTCGGTTTGCACCACGTTCGGCGAAGACCCCGCGTTCTTCGCTACGGGCGGTGACTATCAGACCGTAGAGGGTGGAACCACCTCTTGTGACAACGTCTGGAACTAGACCTTTTCACATACTGAACACGAAGCCCCTGCCAACCTCTGTTGGCAGGGGCTTCCTGCTCTGGAGTTCTTTTGCTTCTACTGATGCTCGCCTGCCAGCTCCCTTCCTCTCCACAACTGGAAGAAACAGGCGCCGAAGTCCCCGAGAACCCGGAGATTGAATCGGTTTCTTCCAACTGCTCCAGCACAGAGGACAAACGCACCATCGAGGTTCAGACTCGCGGATGGACCGGCGGCGGACGTGTCAGCTTCACCATCGACGGACGAAACATCGAAGAGCACCCACTTCAGTCTGTCGAAGCCGATGCACACGGACAATGGGACACACTGCGGGTAGAGCTCACAATCGTCGCAGACCCACAGCAAGTCTCCAAAGGCTCCAGTACAGCCCTTCTCTGCGAACCCGAAACCGAAGAAGCCTTGTCCACGCGACTTGCCGTTTTTTCCCCGGACAGCCGAGAAGAAGCCGACTGCCGGGTATGGGGGCCGGATCAGACCTGGGAAATCATCGGTGAATATCCCGCATGCGATCGGGTACTTGAAGAATCGGAACGCGCAGACTGACTGAGTTGCACAGCGAGCTTGAGCGCCGCAATCATGGAGCGGGCATCTGCGATTCCCTGACCCGCGATATCCATGGCAGTGCCATGGTCCACCGAGGTTCGAACCAGCGGTAATCCCAACGTGACGTTCACCAGGTCACCGAACTCCACCAGCTTGAGAGGCGCGAGGCCCTGGTCATGGTACATGGCCACCACAAGGTCGGCTCCACCCTCGGCATGCAGGCGGAAGGCCGCCTCCGCGGACAGCGGCCCCAACACTTCAAGGCCCATCTTTCGAGCTTGCTCACAGGCGGGCCGAATAACTTCCAACTCCTCCATGCCAAGCACTCCGCCCTCGCCGGCATGAGGATTCAATCCACACACCACGAGCCGGGGCACATCGACTGCCCGGTACGCCTGTAGAAAAGCATGCGATTCGAAAAGAGTATGCAGCACCCGCTCTTCCGTGATGGATTCCGGCACGGCTGCCAGGGGCAAGTGGGCTGTCACAAGTGACGTACAGAACCGCTTCCCAGCAAACGCCATGACCGGGTTGTTCACACCACAGAGTTCTCCCAAAAAATCCGTATGACCACGGTGCGTAAATCCACGCTTGGACAGTCGCTCCTTGTGAATCGGCCCGGTAACCAAAGCCGATGCAGCCCCCGAGAGGCAGGCCTCCACCCCCAGCCTCAGAGCTGCCACCTCGACCGGCTCTTCAGATACAGGTTCCAGCAAAGCCAGCCCATGGATTGGACCCACGTGATTCACACGGGGCAACGGCCCAGACCATCGCTCTACCGCCGCTCTATCCCCCACGATTACCGCATCGAACCCACTGGCTTCCAGAGCCTTGAACGTCACCTCGGGTCCAATTCCCAGAGGCTCCCCAGGTGTTACAACCAATGGCTTTTCGGTCATCGTTCCAGCTTGACGTCCACCGACACACGCCGCTTGGCCTGAGCCAGCCACAACTCGGTCTCCTGCGCCATTTTCTGCTGCATGAGCCGCCCCCTGAGCTCATCCCGCATCGCCTCCATAGAAGCTGGGGCAGCCCGCTGCTCCGAGAGTACCCGCAACAATATCAGCCCCGTGTCGGCCATCAATACCGGCTGGCTCATCTCACCCACAGTGAGAGAAAAAGCGGGCCCATCCAGCGCGGGGTGTAGCTCACCTTGCTCAAAAAACCCGAGGACGCCCCCCTGGTTCGCATAGGGACTCTCAGGAAAATCGGCCGACACACTTTCCCAGGACTCTCCAGCCAGAATTCTCTCGCGAGCCTCCAGAAGACGCACCCTGGCCTCTTCTTCCGGACTTGCAGAGAACGGCAACAAAATGCACTGCAACTCTCGCCGACGCGGCCCTACCTGCTCTCGAACCTGTCGATTGTAGAGGTCTCGAACTTCATCCTCGGCCACCGTAATCCGAGGCTGAATGACCACCTGGTCAAACTTCATCCGCTGTAACTCCTGTTCGAGTTCTCCGCGGTACGCCTCCCAATCCAGCCCGGATTTCTCCACTTCCACTCGGAGACGCTGCCGGTCCACATTGTTGCTTCGTGAGATGTCGTCGATAGCACGGTCAATCTCATCGGCGGTCACAAGGAGCCCCAACTCCTCGATTTCACGGGCAATCAATGCCCGATGTACAAGCTCATCGAGTACCTCCAGCTCGGCGGACCTCCTACGAGAATCCTCCATCGCCCCCCCCTCGGCAGCCTGCTCGATAAAATCTCCGCCCAGGGCATACACCTCAGCCAGCGTGATGACCTCCTGGTCCACCACAGCCGCGATGCGATCCACCAACTCCGCAGAAGCCGGCTGCGACAGCCCCAGAAGAAGCGCTACCGAGAGAGTTCGAAGCAACACGCCGAGACTCTTTTCAGTCTTGTCCAAGAGCAGGCTTACCACCCTTGACTTCAAGCTTCGGAGTGCCCGGTGCCGAGGGCGCTGCAGGCTCAAGACCCGGCCGTCCCTGAAGCAATGGATTCGCGGAACGCAACGCCGGAGCCATGTTCAACCCATCCAAAACATCCGAGTTCACAGATACATCTGCACCCGTCTTGAGTTCGGAAACATAGCTGTCATAGAGATCTTTGAGCTTTTCGTTCTTGAGCTTGCGGAGCACGGCCCCTTTCACTTGCTGGAAACTCCGCTCCACCCGCTCACGCCTCTTGGCCACCGTAATGACATTGAACCCTTCCCGAGTCTTGAACACATCGGAGAGCGCATCGACTTCCAATAAAAAGGCCTTCTCAACAATGGTGGGGTCCAGGCCCGGCTTGCCTTCGCGCGCCACAAAGCCGATGTCTCCCCCACGCCGCTTGTAGGGACCTTCAGAAAACTCACTGGCCAGGTCTCGGAATCGAGAGCTATCCGCCTTGATTTCGCTGCGCAGCCGCTCCACTTCGGACCGTGCTTCCTTCTCCCCACGCTCCGGCGTGACTCGAATCAAGATTCGCTTGACCTGAACCTTCTCGGGAATCACGAACTCGTCCTTATGGTCCTGGTAATAGGCCTGAAGCTCTTCCTCGGGGAAATCGGAGTTCCGCACCGTGGAGTACACCTTGTCGCGAAGCAACGTATTGATCATGACCTTCTGAACCTTGGGGTCCCGCTCCAAGCCAAGCTCAATGGCCTTCAAGTACAGGAGTTTTTCAGCCACCAGGCGATCCAACACATCCCCCTTGCTGTCCGCTCCATCCGACTCCTCTCCCGATTGACGCCTCGCTGCCGCCTGTTGGAACTCGGCGGAAGAAATAGGCAATCCGCCTACTGTGGCCACCACCTCACCCGAATCCGCAGCAGGGGCAGCTGCAGTAGGAGCCTCTGCTGCAGCTTCTGGCGCTGCAGCGGCGGGAGCGGTTGCCTCTGCACCTGCATCCGAAGAGTTGTTGTCCGCCCCACCGCAAGCGATGAAGCCCAATGTTGAAAGAACAAGGAGTTGTAGACGCATGAAAAGCCTCCGGCAATTCGACAGGCGGACGTATCACGCGCATCCGGGAGGTTCAATTGCAAGTGCTCCCATTGGAGGCTTGTTTTCGTTGGACCTTTCCCCATTGAACCGCTCGGGCTAGGCTCTGGGTGTGAGACGACTTTCCCTACGCGCCCAGATTCTAGGTGCGTTCCTGCTGGCCTTCATGGCTTTCGTAGGAGCGCTGGGAGACAGCCTCGTTCGCCTCCAGAGTATCGGAGACGAGCTGATTGTAATCGACCAGGGTTACCTGCCCCTGTCCAAAGTCGCGGCCCAGCTCGAGTCCTTTCAAGCAAGGCTGGAGGTCGATGTCTCTCGAATATCGCGGTCTACGGTCCGCGATATTCCACGATCTGCTTGGCCCGCAACCCTCTATACCGAGCGAATTCGAGAAGCCGTTGTACAAGGCGTCATCATTGTCGAGTCGGCCTTGAACACACCACTGCCCCCTCAAGAGCGAGCGGTTCTGACTTCACTGCGGGGCCAACTCGAACTCATTGGAGCCACACACGACGAGTACGCCGAGGTGGGCGGCCACTTCCTGGACCTCGCAGAGTCCGGACAGATGGAGCTGCTTCCCGCTCTGGAAGGAGAGCTCCTCAACGCCCAGACGTCCTTGGAAACCGAGATCAGTCAGTTCAGCGCACGGGTAGACGAGTCCACCCGAAGGGTGTATCAACGCACAGCCAATACTCAGAAGCGCGCCGTCCTCGTCAGCGGTGCCCTCGCACTTGCAGCACTTCTATTCGGCACAGCCATGCTGGCCTTGTCCGTGGTTTCTCTGCGCCCCATCAGCCGCCTGACTGCAGAAGTACAGAAAATTGCCGGAGGTGATTACGAGGGAAGACTGACGGTAGACCGCCGTGATGAGTTGGGCACTCTCGCGGAAGAAATCAACGCGATGGCTCGCTCTATCGAGCAACGAGACGAAGACCTACGCTCCCGTGCAATCGAGTTGGACAACGCACGAGCACACCTCAAGAGCATCCTCGACTCCATTCGCTTGGGGCTGATCGTGGTCAACGAAAACCGCGTCGTCATGGCCAATCCAGCCGCCACCGAAATGTGGGGGGTCACCATCGACTCTCCCCTGAGCGTATTTCTCGATATCAACAGCGAGGCCGTCGAGGACCGGGTTGTACAGGGGCGCTCCTACGAGGTCCGAAGAGTCCCTTTTCAAGGTGGAGCCATCCTCGTGGGCGAAGATGTCACCGAGCGCCACCGGGTACGTGAACGGCTCGTACGCTCCGAGCGACTGGCCCTGATTGGTCAGATGTTGGCACAGATTACCCATGAAGTACGAAACCCGCTCAATGCGCTCTCGCTAAACGCCGAGCTCTTGCGCGAAGAGTTCTCAGACCTGCCCCCCGAAAGCGTTCCAGAAACCGAAGCCATCCTCTCGACGATGAGCGAGGGCATTAAACACCTTGAGCTTGTGACCGAGCGATACCTGGCCCTGACGCGACAGCCTGCCCCCAGCCTGGAGGCCGAAGAGCCCGCAACCATCGCTCTTGGTGTAGCCCGACTGCTCGATGAGGAACTCAAGCAAGCCGGGGTCGCGCTGGATCTCGATACTCCCTTGGTGGGTGAGGTTGAACTCGATGGACACCAAATCCGAAGCGCTCTCTTAAACGTGGTGAGAAACGCAGTAGAAGCGGGTGCCTCTGAGGTCAAAATGGAGATTGAGCTCGCGGACTCGCAGCTTCGAATCCGGGTCACAGACAACGGATGCGGACTCAACGATAGTGAGCTTGCCCAGGCGCCCGATCCCTTCTTTTCCACCAAAGCCAGTGGAACAGGACTCGGACTCGCCATTACCCGTCAAATCCTCGAGGCCCACGGCGGTCACCTAAGTGTGACCTCCCCAGGAAAAGGCGCGGTTGTAGTCCTGACGCT
>JAYZDK010000016.1:0-11454 GCA_036337845.1 Myxococcota bacterium
GCCCCCACAGCCTTCAGCACCTGCTCCGCCATAAAGTTCGAAGAGTACTTGTTCATCTCCATGAGAATTGCGGCAAGCGGAGGGGACCGCAGTTGCGCCACGGTGCGCACACCCTGAGCCGGAACCGTGCTTTCCAGAAAATGCCCCCGCACACGGATGCCATGGCTCTTCATCAAGGTTTCAAGCGCCGCTCCAAAATATGCCGTGGGGTCAGCAACCGAGCGATAGTAGCGCAGCGTCCCAGACCCTGCCGGCACGCGTCCCTTCAGCGTCAGCTTCATGCTGCGCCCTTTCACTTCTCGGTCCATGTGAACCCAGCGTCGGGAGCCAGGAACACCGGTCACCAGCTGATTGTCGATGTCCACCACACTCGGAACTTCGGTTTCCAACTGAACCCGCGCCTGTCCGCCCACCTTGCTTCCCGGCCCCACCACGACGGCTACCGTATTGAAGTTCAGCGAAAGCGCACCCATCGGCGCGAAATAGGCCGGACCTCTGCGAATGTCCTCACGCTTGTTCCAGCCCGGTATCGAATTGGCCCGATCAAACGCGGAGTCATCGAGGAACACGTTGCCCTCAACTTCCTTTACGCCCTCAAGCTTCAGATCGTACACAAGCTTCCACAGGCGTTCCAGCACCAGGGTGGGGTCTCCGCTCCCCCGTACATAGAGGTCACCCTCCAAGACGCCTTCTTCACTGATTCGGCCATCCGTCAACAACTCAGTGGTAAACCGATACGACGGACCGAGTTCCTTGAGTGCAGCCGCCGCCGTCAGAACCTTCATGGTAGATGCCGGAAGCAACTCTTCATTGGCCTTCCAGGAAAAGACGTTCTGCCCATCCGAAAGATCGACCACATCGATCGCCACCTTGGCATCGCGAAACATGCGATCTCGAGTCAACGTCTTGAGATCATCAACGCGAATCCGTGCCCCTGGCGGAAGCCCATCGACTTCCGCGGTTGGCGCAGGTTCTTCTTGGGCCAACACTGGATTGCCAGCGAGGCTTGTCCAACAGAACAGGATCGATATTGGGATGAGGGACCGGGCCACCATGGCGCGATCTACCCCCAGGTTGAAGAGGTGGGAAAAAATGAAGCGGTTTGAAGAACAGACAAGCCGAAAGGCGAAGTGTTCCGCCAAAGCGAACACACAATCCGGATTGCGTGTTCCATCATGCACCGATTCCTTCCGAAAGGAAACCCCTTTCACCCTCTTTTTTTAGGTATTTGAAACAAATTATCTTCAGTCTCGCCGAGGGTGGCCCTGGACACGTAATTCCGCTCCATTTTCTCTGGACTTTGCTCCGGCGTCACCAGCGGGGCATGTTCCAAGCAGGAAGAGTTCCCACAGCCCTTTTTCCAGGTAGACCAGTCATGCTGATTCTCGCACTGTTGAACCTCGCACACGCCACGCCGGAAGGTTCCGCAAGGTACTTGCCACCCGCCGCGAATACCGCCGCTGAAGACGGCGCAGCCAGCACCTGGGTCAACCCCGCCAACTTGGGCTTTGACCCCGACCCCTCCTTCGGTCTCTGGTACACACAAGACCTCCAAACCGCCGAACTTCGTCAGTTCGCCCTGGCAAGTTCCACAGGCAACGGTAGCCTCGGCGTCTTTATGAACGGCAACGAGGATGGAGAAGCCTGGTGGGGACTCACCACAGGGCTTTCCATTGCGCTTCCTGAAAACCTCAAGATGGGTGTGAATGGCACCTTGAATATTCCTGGACAAGGAGCCGGTACCCTGGGCACCTGGGATGTAGGTTTGGGATATCGACCTTTTCCGTTTCTGGGCCTCGGAGCCGCCGTCCACAATCTAGGCTCGGCGAGCCTGCATCCTCTTATCGAAACAAGCTACACCGCCGCCATGGTTGTGCGGCCCTTTGGGGATCTTCTCGAGCTCGGCGCCGAGTACGGGAGAATCGATCAAGAACAATCTCTATTGGACACCTTTGGAGCCCAGGTTCGACTTCGACCCATTCCCGGGTTGGTTTTGAGAGCAGAAATCGATGATTCCATGGCCTGGGGCGCAGGGTTGGAGATTTACTACGATGGGGCTGGGTTCGGGGGCTACGTCGGCCAGAGTCTCAATAGCGCCACAGGCTACCTCATCACCGGAGACCCCAACGAGCGCCTGAGTTTCAGCCAAAACCGTGTGCCGGTTTTTGAGCTGGCACAACGCTTTCCCTATCAACCGGTCACCAGTCTGTTTTCCGCAGACCCCAGCGAATCGTACCTGCATCTCTTGGACCGGCTTCGCGACACCGCATCGGACCCAAACGTACAAGGAGTTGTACTGGAAATCGAGAATCCCTCCTTCAACTTTGCCCAAGTACAGGAGCTTACTGAAATTATTCTCGAGATACGCGAAGCCGATCGTCCCGTGATTGCCTGGATCGGTGGTGAAGTGGACAATGCAGCCTACCTATTGGCATCGGCCTGTGACGAAATCCATCTCCACCCCGCTGGTGAGCTCACAGTCCTTGGGCTCTCAGCACAGGTCCGATACCTCAAAGGCGCCCTGGACCTGGTGGGCGCCGAACCTCAGTTCTCGCGTCGCTCCGACTACAAATCCGCTGTGGAAGCCTATACGAACACGGGAGCCTCAGAAGCAGCAGCGGAGCAGCTCAAAGAGCTGCTGGACACCATGCAGGCCGAACTGGTCGCCGGGATTTCCAAGCATCGGGGGCTCGATAAAGAGGCCGTGCAAGCACTGATCGATAGCGGGCCATTGCTTGCCCAGGAGGCAATAGACGGCGGCCTGATCGATGGGCTCACCTACAAGAGTGACTTGGAAGAAAAGCTGGAAGAGACCTTTGAAGGGTCCATTGAACTCGACGACTCCTACCACACCCGAACTGACACCTCCGGATGGGCCGCTTCCAAACAGATCGCCATCGTCTACATCGAGGGCCCGATCGTATCTGGAGAATCAACTCCGGGAGGATTGCTCTCGGGAGTAAGCACCGGCTCGGACACCGTGGTCGAAGCCCTCCAACAAGCCGCCGACGATCCCGCAGTGCAAGCCGTGGTTCTCCGTGTCGACTCCCCAGGAGGGTCCTCCTACGCCTCCGATGAGATCTGGCATGCAGTTCGCGAGCTTCAAAAGGAAGGCAAGCCTGTCATCGTCTCGATGGGAGGAGTGGCCGCTTCCGGCGGCTACTACGTATCCGCGAGCGCTGACGCCATTTATGCGGAACCCACAACAATCACGGGTTCCATTGGCGTATACGGAGGCAAGCTCTCCCTCGGAGGACTCTATGAGAAGGTGGGAGTGACTCACGAGATTCATACTCGCGGCCGCATGGCGGCGATGTACAGCGATGTACGTCCCATGGACCCCCTGGAATTTGAAGCTCTGGACAAGCTTGTTGGCGATATCTACCGTCAGTTCAAAGAAAAGGTTGCGGAGGGCCGAGAGATGCAGCCCGAAGCAGTAGAAGCCGTGGCCCAAGGCCGGGTATGGTCGGGAAGGGCTGCCGTGGAGAACGGCTTGGTCGATGAACTGGGAAGTTTCCAAGACGCCATCGAGCGCGCCCGTGTGGAGGCCGAGATTCCCGAAGGCGCAGAAGTCCAGCTCATTTCGTATCAAAATGGCCGTGGATTGCTCGGGGACGTCGCGCCCGAAATCATTCGGGCTCAACTGGAAGCCCAACTCCCCAATGGCCTACCCGGTGCGGAGTGGGCGAGCCTGATTCGCCTGGCCGACGAGCCTGTGCTGGCCATGCTTCCATGGCTCATCGAGGTAAAATGATGTCCGAATCCCCTCAAGCTCGAATCCTAGTCGTCGATGACGAGCGCGCAGTTCGCAGCGCACTGTCAGTCAACCTGGGTAAACAGGGCTTTGACGTCGAGCAAGCCCAAACAGCCGAAGAGGCAATCGCAGCCCTGTCACAGCGGCCGGTCGATGTGGTCATTTCCGATGTGGCCATGCCTGGCATGGGCGGAATGGCTTTACTGGAAGAAATCAAAGAGGGATGGCCCGAAATCCGTGTGGTCGTCATGACCGGGTATGGTTCGGTTTCCGATGCGGTCAAGGCCATGAAGACCGGAGCCGACGACTACATCATCAAGCCTGTCAGTAAAGATGCACTGCTCATCATTATTGAGCGTGCACTTGCCGGAAAAGCCCGTCTCGCCGAACTGGTGCAATTGCGCCAGGAAGTCCAGGACAAGTACGGATTCGAGAACCTCATTGGCACCACGCCCGCGATGCTGGAGGTCTACGAACAAATCGAAGCCGTCGCCGACACCAATGCCAGAGTTCTGCTGCAGGGACCCACAGGGACCGGTAAGGAACTCATCGCCCATGCGGTGCACTACCGCAGCAGCCGAAGAAACGGGCCCTTGGTGAAGGTCAGCTGTGCTGCCCTACCTGAGGCTTTGCTTGAGTCCGAACTCTTCGGTCATGAAAAGGGTGCGTTCACAGGTGCCGTAAAGCAACACCGGGGCAAGTTCGAACAAGCCAATGGAGGCACGCTCTTTCTCGACGAAATCGGTGAGATCAGCCCAGCCACCCAGGTAAAGCTACTGCGGGTTCTGGAATCTGGGGAGATTCAACGGCTCGGCGGCACGGAGACCATCCGGGTGGATATTCGCCTGGTATCTGCGACCAACCGGAATCTCCGTACCGAGGTCACCGAGGGGCGGTTTCGTGAGGACCTCTACTATCGCCTCAACACGTTTACCATTCCTGTGCCTCCCCTCTCCTCTCGCCGAGACGACATTCCACTGCTTGTGGATCACTTTGTTCGCCAGTTCTGCAAGGAAAATGGTCGCGACGGCCTCAAAGTTTCCCAGGAGGTCCAGGAGCAGCTCATGGCACACCACTGGCCCGGCAATGTGCGTGAGCTGCTGCACGTCATCGAACGCGCAGTGATTCTCTCTCGAGGTGAAGAACTCAGCGGTGTCAAGCTACCCGAGGCACTCCCAACAGAGGAACCAGCCGAGCACACCATAGCCCCAGGCACCACCCTGCAAACCGCATTGAGGGAACATGAACGCCGACTGCTTATCGCTGTTCTCAAGGAGGCCCGAGGGGTACAGGCCGAGGCGGCACGACGAATCGGCATCTCCCGTTCCAATCTGAACTACCGGATTCAGCGACTTGGAATCGTCCTCAAAGACGTCTCCTACGAATAGAGCTACCTCCGACTGTATTGACACTCCACAATCAGAATGCTAATCCCGCCATCCCTTCGGGGAAGAAGATTGGTCACGACCGATGAGGCAGATAGCCGATCAGAAGCAGAAGCCGGTGACCAGTGGAGAAGATGCTGAAGTTTGAAGGGGGGCTCGCCCCCGTGAGGGTGGATAAAAAAGGCCAGATAGCTCAGTCGGTAGAGCAGGGGATTGAAAATCCCCGTGTCGGCGGTTCGATTCCGTCTCTGGCCACCACCCTCTTCATTCTTCTGTGCAACACGGCCTGCACGGACGACTGTGTGACCGCCTGCCAACAAACCACGATGGCGATTTCGGCTTGCATGTCGAGCGCAGAGTCAGGCTGGTACGCAGACTGGACAGACCTCGGAGTTGAAAGCCAACGACAGTTCCGAGAACAATGCCAGAACAACTGGAACCGCACTTCTGCAACGCTGGAGGCGCGGGAAATCGAACAGGCATTGCAGGTCTGTGCAGAAGGGCTCGAGACGCTGGACACACTCGACTGCGATGAACTTCGCGCCCTGTACCAACCCTGACCTTGCCTTTCACTGCGTTGGGGGTACTTGAAGGTTTCACACCGGAGGCTTCATGTCCGAACTCATTCTTGCCATCGATCAGGGCACAACCGGAACCACGGCGCTGTTGCTCGACTCCAATGTCCGCGTGGTGGGCACCCACAACGTGGAGTTTCCCAATCACTACCCCAAGCCCGGCTGGGTAGAACACGAAGTTGATGAAATCTGGCAGTCCGTGAAGGCCTCGGTAGAAGGAGTTCTCGAGAAGACCGGAACTTCCACTTCTGAGTTGGCCGCCATCGGCGTAACCAATCAGCGCGAAACCTCGGTCTTCTGGGACAAAGACACTGGAGAACCACTGCACCGGGCATTGGTATGGCAGGACCGTCGCACCGCCGACCGCTGTGCAGCCCTTAAACAAGACGGCCACACCGAACTGTTCAAGAAGCGAACAGGCCTGGTATTGGACCCCTACTTTGCCGGCACGAAGGCCGCCTGGATTCTTGACGAGGTGCCCGGAGCCAGGGCGAAGGCTGAGGCCGGCCAAGCACTCTTCGGCACGATCGACACCTGGATGGCCTGGAAGCTCTGTGGCGCTCATGTCACAGACCCCTCCAACGCATCCCGCACGCTGTTGATGGATCTCGACACACTGGACTGGGACCCGGAGCTCCTGGAAATCATGGGCGTGCCCGCCGCCTGCCTCCCTCGAGTGGGCGATTCCTCCGAGGTCTACGGGCAAACTCAAGGCATCGGTTTTCTGCCGGACGGAATCCCGGTGGCCGGGCTCATTGGTGACCAACAGGGGGCGCTATTCGGGCAGGCCTGTTTCGAAAAAGGCATGGCCAAGAGCACCTATGGCACGGGTGCGTTCGTACTCCTCAACACCGGTGATGAAAAGCGCTACTCCGACAACGGAATGCTCACGACAGTGGGCTGGCGCATCAACGGACAAACCAACTACGCCATCGAGGGCTCTGCATTCATTGCCGGCGCCGCCGTTCAATGGCTGCGCGATGGACTCGGCATCATCAACACCGCAGCGGATATTGAAGCACTGGCCAATACCGTGCCGGACTCCGGTGGAGTGACTTTCGTACCGGCCCTCGCAGGCCTGGGTGCTCCGCACTGGAACCCCGACGCCCGAGGGCTTCTCTGTGGCATCACCGGAGGCACGAACCAGGGACACATTGCCCGGGCTGTGCTCGAGGGAATCGCCCTGGAGATCGGCGACATTCTCCGCGCCATGACCCGAGACCTCGGCGGCCCGTTGACCGAACTCAGAGTGGACGGAGGAGCGGCCAGAAACAACCTGTTGATGCAGATCCAGTCCGACGTGATTGCTACACGCTGCGTACGCCCGAAACAGCTGGAAACGACCGCTCTAGGCTCCGGATTCCTAGCCGGCCTGGCGGTAGGTATGTGGTCTTCCCCCGACGCCGTACAAGACGCCTGGGCGGAAGACGCCGTCTTCGAGCCGAAGCTCACCCAAGACGATCTTCAGGAAACCCTGAACCGCTGGGCGAGTGCTGTGGAGCGTGCATGATCGGCTGGATGTTGCCCCTGCTCTTGGGCTCCAGCCCCCCACCCTGCCCCACAGCAGTGACCGAACTGGAGGCGGGTGGTACCTGGTCACTCCAACAAGTCGCCCAGTGTATTGAGGCTGAGGCGACTCCCAGAACAGAACACACCAGCAAATGGCTGGCCATGAAGCGCATAGAACAGCTCGACGAGCCCATCAGCGATGCAGAAGCCCGCTCCTACAGCCCCACCCATCGACGCTTGCTCACGGATGCCATTCACGCCCATCGAGGCCGCCAATCTCCTTCGGCCGAACACGTCGAGATCCTGACGGGTTTTCCCTGGTACACCCCCAATGCTCAATACACAGACCAGCTTCTCAATGCGGTCGATCGGGAAAATATCGGAAAGCTCAGCCACCCCCCACGCATCCTGCCCGACCCGATTGCCAGCCGTGATCCAAGCGTACGAGAAAGCCGCGGCTGCATGGGGGGATACGGCTGCACAAGTGCCCCTATCGGGCACGCGGGTTGGTTCTGGGGTGTTCTGCTGCTCAGTCTTCGTCGGCGAGCTGGCGGAAGACCCAATGAAGGAACGCAAACGGCTGCTCCGCTTCACCCGGTGTGAATCGCACCTCCAGCGTATTGGAGTTCACCACCTTCATGCGCTGAGAATAGCGCTTGGCCAGCGCCACTAGATGGCTTGCAGCCACAGTGGTATCCGAGCTGAACTCAAGCACACAGCGCACCTGCAGCCAATCACAGCGAGCAATCCCAAGCGCTCGACAACGAGCCCGAATATCGTGGAACCGAACCAGTGCCAGAGCGGGCAGGGGCAGCTCTCCCATCCGGTCCTCAAGTTCATCCGAGAGGGCTCGAATGGCTTCCACACCGTCTGCCGTGGCCAGTCTCTTATAGGTCGCCAGCCGGTCCCCCATCTCGGGCATCCACTCCTCTGGCAGGAAGGCATCTCCAGGCAGCCGCACTTCCGGGTCCAGCTTTCGCCTTGCCGACTCCCCGCGAGCCTCCGCCAAGGCTTCGTCCAGAAGCTCCATGTAGGTTTCAAACCCCACCGCCTCGATATGGCCATGCTGTTTATGGCCCAAGAGACTGCCAGCACCTCGAATCTCCAGGTCCATGGAAGCCACCGCAAACCCAGATCCCAACGCTGTGTGCTCCTGAATCGCGCGGAGTCTCCGAACCGCGGTGGACGACAAATCCACGCCTTCATCCACCAAAAGCGTGCAGTAGCCGCGCTGGTGTGATCGGCCCACACGTCCCCGGAGCTGGTAGAGCTGTGCCAGGCCAAAGTGGTCGGCCCGATTCACCAGGATCGTGTTTACATTCGGAAGGTCTACTCCGGACTCGATGATGGCCGTGCACACGAGCACATTGAACTCACCGCGGATGAAACGAATCAGAATCTCTTCAAGTTGAGCCGACTCCATTTGCCCATGGGCTATCGCCACCCTTGCCTCGGGCACCGCATCGGCAACATCCCGTGCAACCGACTGTATAGAGGACACCCGATTGTGGACGAAGAACACCTGTCCACCGCGCTGGAGCTCCCGCAGGACATCCTGGCGGATTCGCCCCGCCTCATGCCTCACCAGTGAAGTACGGACCGGAAGGCGGTCCTTTGGAGGCGAGGCGATCAACGAAAAGGACCGCAAATCAGAGAGCGCCATGTGGAGCGTTCGCGGAATGGGAGTGGCCGAGAGTGCCAGGTAGTCCACCTCGACCCGAAAGCGCTTCAGGCGCTCCTTCTGCCGCACCCCAAAACGGTGCTCTTCATCGACCACAACCAATCCCAGGTTCTCAAACCGCACCTGCCGACCCAAGACTCCGCTGGTCCCCACAAGTACATCCACCTCCCCCGCGGATACAGCCTTGAGTACAGACCGCCGCTCACTTGTGGAACGAAAACGCGACAGCAGTTCCACCCGAACCCCAAAGCCCTCGAACCGGTCCTGGAATGTCCGCAGATGCTGGTAGGCCAAGACCGTCGTGGGGCACAGCACCACGACTTGCCTCCCCTCATCCACCACGCGCATTACCGCGCGCAGCGCCACCTCGGTCTTTCCAAAGCCCACATCCCCCACCACAATTCGGTCCATGGGCTCCGGCTTGGCGAGGTCTTCCAATACGGCATCAATCGCATTGCCCTGGTCTTCGGTTTCCGTATAGGCAAAGGCCTCTTCAAATCTTGAAAACCGCTCCGATCGCCCCACATAGGCGTGGCCGGGATGTACCTCACGCTGCGCTTGAAGGGCCACAATCTCATGGGCGTAGGCCAGCACAGCGTCTCGCACGCGAGCACACCGGTTGGCAAAGCTCTCTCCACCGAGCTTGTCGAGCTTCGGCTCGCTACCCGCTCCAGCGGCACGAAACCGAGCGAGCGCTTCAAGTCCATGTACCGGCAGGTACAGTCGGTCTCCCCCTCGGTACTCCAGCAGTAGAAGGTCTTCTTCCCCCGAGCCCAAGTCCAGTCTCTGCACCCCCTTGAAACGACCAATCCCATGGCGGCGATGCACCACGAGGTCACCGTCGGCAAGCTCGGAGAAGCTCTGCACCGACGCATCGACCGCTGCCTTCGCAAAGCTGCGAGTCGGCTGTCGGATACGGACCTTCTCTCCAAACACCTCGTCCGCGGTGACCACAGCCAGCTCCGCGTGTGGCGCTTGAAAACCCTGCGGCAGGTCCCCGAACACCAAAGAAATCACGCCGGGCTTCCAATCCGCTGGGTCGCGAGATGAGTTCTCTACCAACACCAGACCATGCGGCCGGAACATCTGCTCAATGCGGTCCGCTCGGGAGCGGCGGTCCACCACCAGCGCCACACGCCAGCCCTCTGCAGCCCAGGCATCCAGCCGGCCTACCACCGGCGCGAGCTCTCCTTTCTCCACACCCAGACCGGTGTTTTCCTGGCAAGCCATATCCAGGGCACCGTCGATGCCAAGCGGTTCCACCACTCGGGCATTCAACAGAAGCGGGCCCACGTCGTCCTTGGTGCAGAAGAGGTGGTCCGGAGGCACCAACTGTGCGCTGCCCTCTTTGCAAGCGGTAAAGCGACGCTGAACATCCTGGAGATGCGCATCCAATGCCTTGGATACTTCAGCGGGGTCCACCACCATCCATTCCAGGTCCCCTGCAATCTCAGCAAGTGTGCTCAACTCACCCGTGGCGGGGCGAAACACCTCGTGACCCGAAAACCGAATTCCGGCCTCCAGATCGTTGAGCACCGAGGAAGCTAGCCGCTCCCCATACCCAAGGGCTGCCACCCGTTCTTCAAAATAGAGTCGAGTACGCTTGAGAGCCTCGGCATCAAGAAACATTTCGCGAGCCGGGAGCACCGAAACCTCCGCCCTCGTTGCGGTGTTGCGCTGTGTCTGTGGTGCAAACGTCCGAATGGCCTCCACCTCGTCATCGAAAAACTCAACCCGAATGGGCTCGCTATGACCGGTGGGCCAGGCATCCAGAAGGTCTCCTCGCAGCGAGAAGGTCCCTGGGTCTTCTACCCGAGAGGTTGCGGCATAGCCGCTCTCCGAAAACCAGGCCGCCAGGGCTGCCGGACCAATTTGTTCCCCCTCTCGCCGTACTGGAGCATCAAGCAGCCGCTGGAGGCTCATCACCCGACCGAGCAGTGCCTTGGCCACCACCACAACCACAACATCGCGGCCGCGCCGAATCGCATCCAGCGCCAGAATGCGCTGGCGCACTCGGTCTGGGTGGGGCGACAACCCCTCGTAGGGTGGAACATCATCGGCGGGCAACAGGCAAACCCGCTCCTCTCCCATCCAGAACCCCAGAGAAGCCATGAGTCTATCGGCCGACTCCGCATCGGGGCAGACCACAACCCGGGGCCCCGCACCCAAGCGGGCCACTGCAAAGGCTAGCGCACCTCCCGGGAGCCCGGTCAGCCTCCTCGCCGACAACCCTTCAAGCGCTTCGAGATGGACGCTCAACTGTCCGAGGAAGCTGGTGGTTCTCCGTCCCCATGGGCTGCTTCCAGAAGAGAATCGGCGAGGGCTTCTCGACTATCCAACGCTTTCTGGTGCTCTCCACCAGCCAAGGCTCCCTGATGGTCCACCGAAGCCTCATTTACATCCGAGGGACTCAACTCCGCGCGGCGAGCCAAGGCATCGTTGATCCTCTGCTCATAGAAGCCAAACATGGTCATCTTCATGATGGTCATCAGAAAGACATCAAACACGCCGAAAGCCACCACTGCGAACACGCCAATGGCCTCCATCTCC
>JAYZDK010000017.1:0-3079 GCA_036337845.1 Myxococcota bacterium
ATCTCGAACACGCTGCGTAGCTGTTCTTCAGTCTCCACAACCCGCATGCCCTTGCCACCGCCTCCGGCAGCGGCTTTCAACATCAGCGGGAAGCCAATCTTTTCAGCAATCTGCACGGCCTCATCAGCGCTTGCAATGGCACCTTCCGAACCCGGAAGGAGCGGCAGGCCCGCCGCCTTGGCGGAAAGCTTGTCTCCAAACATGGCCAGGGATTCAACAGAGGGTCCAATAAAGACCATGTCGTGGTCCGCAACCTTGCGCGCAAAGTCCTGATTCTCCGCTAGGAAGCCGTAGCCGGGATGCACTGCATCGGCTCCGGTAATGTCTGCTGCAGACAAGACGTTTGGGATGTTGAGGTAGGAGTCTTTGGCTGCTGGAGGCCCAATACAAATGGCCTCGTCGGCAAACCTCACATGCAGTGAGGTGGCATCACATTGAGAGTAGACCGCGACGGTTGCGATATCCATCTCGCGACAAGCACGAATGACACGCAACGCGATCTCGCCTCTATTGGCGACGAGAATCTTCTTGAACAAGGGTCAGCCCACCCTAATCTTGAACAGAGCCTGCCCAAACTGAACAGGCTGGGCATTCTCCACGAGAACAGCAGCGATGGTTCCATCCACATCTGCTTCAATCTCGTTCATCAGCTTCATCGCTTCTACGATGCACAGCGTCTGCCCCCGGGTGACTTTGTCACCAACCTGGACAAAGGGACCCGCATCCGGAGAGGGCGATCGATAAAACGTGCCCACCATCGGAGACTGCACCTCGTTGAGGCCTTCCTCTTCTGCTTCGCTGGCGTCGGGTGCGGGGGCCGCTGGAGCTGCCCCTGTGGAAGCCGCTGGAGCCGGTGCTGCAACAGGAACTGTGGTCACCACAGCCCCGCGATTTACGCGCACAGACCATCCATCGGTATCCGAACCCTCTGAGTATTCAAATTCCGCAATGTCTTCATCTTTGAGCAGCTTCAACAGCGACTCGATCCGCTCCAGATCCATTTCCGTCTCCCTGGACTAAAGGTCCTTATTCGGAACCGGACACGTAACCTACCAAGCCCCTGAGTCCCAGGGTGTAGCTGGCGGCACCGAAACCCATGACCACCCCGACAGCCAAATCCGAGAGCAGGCTGGTTCGGCGAAACTCTTCTCGACCGTGAATGTTGGAGAGATGAACCTCCACAAAAGGTAGATTTACCCCCGCCACCGCGTCTCTGAGAGCCACAGAGGTATGGGTGTATGCGCCTGGATTCAGCAACGCACCATCCAGCCCGGCCGCCGCCTGAACGCGATCCACCAGGGCCCCTTCCGAATTGCTCTGGTAGTGCTCAAGCACGACCCCCAACTCCCCGGCGAGACCGTCTAGCTCAGCCGTAATGTCCTCAAGCGTTTCCGTCCCATAAGTCTCGGGCTCCCGAGTACCCAAGAGGTTCAGGTTCGGCCCGTGAAGAACCAGAATACGCATGGACTACACTCCTTGGGCATCCCAAGTGCGGCAGCTAATTGCCTGTGCCGATTTCCACGTCTGCGTTCATGTGACCAATGCTCGCCCAGACCACAAACCCGTCGAACTCATAGTTGCCATCGGCATCTCCATGAGAGACAGGGAGAGAATCAATATAGGTCCAAGCCCGCAGCACACCATGCTCATCCGTTCCGGCCAGCATGTAGTTGGGCTTGTAGGCGTCTGCGAACTCCGTAGCCATCTCAAAATACTGGTTTCCAGAAGTATCCCAGTTCCAGGAGCAAGCGTCCGGGGCATCCTCATCAATCTGCCCGTCCACGTTGGCATCACACTCCTCGGGAGACAATTCTTCCGGCGGAGGCACAATCTTCACAGCCGTCTGCGGAATCAGGTAGGCCCCACCCCAGTTTGTAAGCAACTCCACCTCGATGTTGTCCATCGGAAGGCCCGTGTTGCCATCGAATACAAAGAAATCCAGAATGATCAGGGCCCCAATCCCATCATCCAGCTCGTTGTACGCGTACGACCAGGCCAACTCTACATCATCGGGCGCAGAAATCTGCGCAAACGTGGGAGCCTCGGTAGGAGTCGCAATGCACCCCATGCCGAACCACGACAACAACAACACACTCATCTTCTGCATTTTCAGCTCCTCCTGCTCCCCAAGGCCACCGAAAGCGCACCTCTGAGGAAATCAGGCGTCACCTCGAAAAGGCGCACCTCACCCAGGGCCGTGGCCACGGGCAGCTTCATTTTACCACGCCTTGTCTTCTTGTCCATGGATACTGCTCTTTCAAGCGCATCCATTGGGAAAGGCCCCAGCTCCGTGGGAAGCCCGAATCGCTCCAATAAAGCGGCGATGCGCACCGGAACTTCCGGCTCAGTCCACCCAGCTTCCACACCAAGCGCCGACTCGGCCACCAAACCAACCCCCACCGCCTCACCGTGGGGAATGGCACCGAACCCAGCCACCGCTTCCAAGGCATGCCCCACCGTGTGCCCAAGGTTGAGAACAGCCCGTTCCCCCGCCTCCAGCTCGTCACGCGCTACAACGGCCGCCTTGATTGCACAGCACCGCGCGACCACTTCTGATAGCACGGTCACGTCGCGTTCCAGGATCTCGCCCACCCTGGCTTCCAGCCAGGAGAAAAAGTCGGCATCCGCAATCACGGCATGCTTGACCACCTCCCCCAATCCAGAACGGTAGTCCCGCTCTGACAAGGTGCCCAAGAGGGATACATCCACCTGGACATGCGATGGCTGATGAAAGGCGCCCACCAGGTTCTTCCCAGCACTTGTGTTGAGCCCCGTCTTGCCTCCCACAGACGAATCCACCATCGCGAGCAAAGACGTAGGTACCTGAACAAAGGGAAGCCCCCTAAGCAGCGTGGCCGCCGCAAACCCGGCCAAATCCCCTGTCACCCCGCCACCAAGTGCTACCACCAGCGTGTTGCGATCCACCCCATTGCTCAGCAACTCCTCAACCAATCCTTGGTAGTGGACAAACTGCTTGGCTTGCTCCCCATCTACCACTTCGGCGGTCTTGACGTCCCAGCCTTGCTCCAACAGAGAAGCACAGGCCCGCTCCAAGTAGAGGCCACCGACCACCGGGTTG
>JAYZDK010000018.1:0-23261 GCA_036337845.1 Myxococcota bacterium
CCACCAGGACCAAAGCCCCCCCCGCCGAACCCTGGTTCAGAAAGTGCTCCACGAGTTGGGACAAGGACAACTCCACCCCAAGCACCACAGGGTCCGGACCCTGTGTTCGAATCGCAACCGGCACCACTGGCGCCGGGGCCCCTGGAGGGATGTAGGCTGGGCCTCTCGCCAAACCTCGATCCAGCGCCTCCTTTTGAGGAAGCCTTTCCAAGAACGCGTTCAGGCGAGCACTATCGACTATCTGATGTGCCTCGCTGGGAAGTTCGGTCCGCTCCGACACCGCAACAGTATTCGCCAATGGCACACCATTGGAATCTCGGAGCACCACGATATTCACCGAGTCGAATTGTCGATAGATGAACCTCAGAAGGCCTTCCCGCTCATCCGGTCCCAGATTTTGTACGGGAAACAGATCGACAGCGACACTCAAGCCTCTGAGCTGCTCTTCCAGCCAGGTAAGAGCCAGAAGCGCAAGCCCTTCAGCCTGTTTACCGTAGAGCTCACGTGTTTGTTCCACATGATGACGATTCGCAATCCTGGTAGACGCGATACCGGTAAAACCCAGCGGGATCAGGGCCGCGAGCCCAATCAGGAAACTCAGCCGGTATCGGAGTCGCAACCGAACTCAATCCTCGACCGGGAAACGCAGCGCGAAGGTGGTTCCGGAAACACCATCCGACTCCACCCAGACATTTCCCCGGTACTTCGTAGCGATTCGGTACACGATATTCAGCCCCAGCCCGGTACCGTCTCCCGGCGCCTTCGTCGTGAAGAAGGGGTCGAAGACCAACTTCTGTTTGTCCACAGCGATCCCGCAGCCGTTATCGCTCACCTGAGCCAACACGCCTCCCTCCTCTCGGGCCAAAGAGACAAGCACTTCTCCTCCTCCGTCCGGATGCGCCTCCCCCACAGCTTCGACAGCATTCTTCACGAGGTTCACGAAGATTTGCTGCACCTCCGTGGTTCGAGCGCTGATGGTTACAGCCTCATCCAACTCAAGGGCTATCGTCACCCCCTGACAATCCGCGGTTCGTTCCACCAAACGAACAGCGTCCTGGACCACTTGCGACACCGGCACAGTCGTGAGGTACTCCGACGATGCGGCACGAGAATAGCTGGACAAGTCGCGAACGATTTCTTGGATCGCTTTGGAATATTCAACAATCTCCGCACCGTATTTCTGTGCGTCGCCAAGGTCTTCTTCCTCGGCTATCGCCTCGGCCAATCCCATGATCCCAAACAACGGAGAACTGACCTCGTGAGCTATGCCAGACGCCAAGGTCCCGATTCCTGCTAGTTTTTCCGACTGAATCAGCTCATCGCGAAGGTTGCGGGCGTCCACAAGGGCCGACTGCAATTCTGTATTTTTTTCCGCCAAATCCCGTAGAAGTTGCCGATTCTCTTCTGCGATCCGCTGTTTGTCCCCCGCGCGTTCCACCTTTTTCCGAATCTCGAAGACATTGTTCAAAGGCTTGAGCACATAGTCGAACGCGTCCAGCTCCAGCGCAGTCAGAGCCGTCTCCAGATTGGCATAGGCTGTGATCACAATGACCTCCGCGAGATCATTGATTTCCTTGGCTTCCCGGAGGAGTTCCAACCCATTCACATCCGGGAGGTTCTTATCGGTCAACAAGATGTCGACACCCTGGCTGCGCATCACCTCCAGCGCTTCCGTGCCAGAGGAGCAAGAAGACACCAACCAATTGCCCTCTTCAAACACCACGCCCAGAATCTGGAGGATTACCGGCTCGTCATCGACAATAACAAGCCTTCTCGGGCGGTCCGCGTCGGTATCCACTGGGGAATTGTCCACAGAAGTCTTGCTCACAGAAGGCTCCTCATACCGGGCGGGAACCTACCACGTCCAGCAAATGCTGGCTCATGTCTCCAGCCCGCGTTGTTTCCGAAGAAAGTCGGAAAAACCCGCCAACAAACCCGACGCTTCCGGGCTGGGTACAAATTCCTGGAGCATCTGTCTGGCCCGCTGAGCGCCAAAGACCTCCCCGTAGTGCGCGATGTACCGCTCAAACCGCTGACGATTCGTCGCCCCGGTCAGTTCAGGATGAAACTGAGTCGCAAATACCGGCTTGCCCTGAAGGCGAATCGCCTGGAAAGGCACAGCCTCGTTGTGCGCCAGACACACCGCTTCAGCGGGCAAGCGCGAGGCCCGGTCTTTATGGCCCTGCTGCGCGATGAACCGACTAGGAAGCCGACCAAAAAGCGGGTCCGCGGCACCTTGCGGACTCAAATCAACCCAGGTCGACCCAACCTCCGAGCCTTCAGAGTCGTGGATCACCTCGCCCCCAAGGGCCACCACGAGGCACTGAAACCCGAAACAGGATGCGAAGGTGGGAAACCCTCGCTCGCCTACCAGCCCCACAAAGTCGATGAGCGATTTGATGGGCGCATCGGGATCGACCACGGAATATTCCCCCGCGCCTCCGATAACGAGGGCGTCCATCCCCTCAAGCAACCCTTCGTGCAAGGACTCCGAAAGCACATCCACACAACGAATACTGTCGACCGAGACCCCGAGACGGTCTGCAAAGGCCTGGTGCTCCTCAGTCCGCACCGGATCCCCCGGGTTCCTCGCTTGTAACAGACAAAATCTCAAGTCTTCGTCGGATTGAATCACACTGACCCCTCGTTTTTCGCCATGGACACACCACTTAGCCGGTTGACAGGATCCGCTGCACGACTACACTTCAAACAACCAGACCTTTTTCTTCGAAACAATCGAGTATTCGCTCATGCGCCCCTATTTCAGCGTGCCCTTCTTGTTTCTCGTCGCCTGCGGCGGGGCAAAAACTCAGCAGGTAGAGATCGAGTCACCCATAGAGGACGACCGCGCAATCTACCGGGAAACTCCAGCAGAGGAAGGTTTGATTCTGGTGGAAGTGGACCTCAACAATGACGGCATCGTCGATGTGTTCAACTACTTCCGTGAGAGAAGTCAGGCAGACCGGTTGCTGGTGAGAAAGGAGCTGGACCTCAACCACGATGCCCGCATCGACATCTGGTCCTTCTTTTCCGAAAGTGGCGAACTGACTCGGGAGGAAATGGACGGTGATTTCGATGGCAAGATTGACTGGGTAGACCATTATCAGGCCGATGCCCGCGCCATGACTGAGGTGGACACGGACTACGATGGCCAGTTCGACATGTTCAAGTACTACGAGAACGGAATCATTTCGCGCAAGGAACGAGACACCAGCGGAAATGGAAAAGTCGACTTCTGGGAGTTGTTCGACGAGAAGGGCAACGTCGTAAAGACCGGACGAGATACCACTGGTGACGGTCTCATGGATACCCGAGACTAAGCGTCGAGTTCCAGGGATAGATCGGCAAGACTGGTCTCTAAGGCAACCGCCGGCGCCCAGCCCAAGGCCTTGAGTTTACTTGAATCGCCCACAACGCGTGCTGGATCGTCCGCCCGCAATCTCCGCGGATCCACCCTCGACTCCCGCCCATCGGTGACTTGGTCAAACAGCCACCTAAGAGACACCCCGGCCCCGCTGCATACGTTGTACACCTGCTGCGACCCACCACGTTCAGCCAACACAAGCAGCGCCGCGGCTCCGTCCCTGACATCGAGATAGTCCCGCTCCAAGTCCAGTGCCCCGACATCCACTGGACCCAACTGGGTACGACTCTGAAGGGCCCAGCTTGAAACGGCAAACGCCTGGGACTGCCCTGGACCTACTAGATGAAATAGCCTGGCCACCATCACATCCAGGTCATCAGCTTCCGCCACAGTGGCTTCCATCTCTCCCTTTGAGACCCCATAGATGCTGGCGGGGTTGAGCGGGTGGCTTTCTTCGATGGGGACTCGCTGAGGCGCACCGTACACATGGCAACTAGAGGTGACTACAACTCGTGAGCCGCCCCCACGGTTTTCGCGCACGGCCTGCAGCACGTTGCGCGTACCGCTCACAGCCACGTCCATACAGAGCTCGGGCGCTCGTTCGATCTCAGAACGCCGTGGCACGCCAGCCAGGTGGAATACCCATTCGGGCGCTGCGAGCTCTACCCAGTAGCGACACTGGGCCGCGTCGCGCACATCCAGCTCGGTTGAAGACGGAGCCCAGACCTGGTGGTTCTCCTGAGCCAGCGCCACCTGTAACCACCGTCCCAGGAAGCCCGCCCCCCCCGTTATCAGGACCCGCAATCCAACCTCTCGATGTCCGCCCGAACCATAATGTCGATCATCGTCTCGAAATCCACCTTTGGAGCCCAGTCCAGGTCTTCTGCGGCTCTTGTGGCGTCTCCACAGAGTCCGGGGAGTTCGTTATTCCGGAACAGGGCCGGCTCAATATGGACGTGGTCTCGCCAATCTCGATCCACCACCCCGAAAGCCACGGCCACCAGGTCTTCGACTGAATGGTCCTTTCCACTGGCCACTACGTAATCTCGCGGGCTGTCCTGACGGAGCATCGCCTGCATGGCTTCTGTGTAGTCCGGAGCATACCCCCAGTCCCGACGGACACTGAGCTCTCCCAAGCTCAAACTGTCACTCAATCCCAAATGAATCCGCGCCACCGCATCCGTGACCTTCCGGGTGACAAATTCCAACCCTCGTCTCGGTGACTCGTGATTAAACAAAATTCCGCACACCACAAAGAGGCCATACGCATCCCGGTAGTTCAGGGCGGAATAGTGGGCAAAGGTCTTGGCCACCGCGTAGGGGGAACGAGGACGAAGAGGAGTTCGTTCTGTTTGTGGAGCCGCCTCTGCGGCCCCAAACATCTCCGAACTCGACGCCTGATAGAGTCTCGCGCTCGGGCAGGCCCGCTTCATGGCCTCCAATACCCGCAACGCCCCAAGGCCTGTGACTTCACCCGTGAGAATGGGCTGCCTCCAAGATGTGGGTACAAAGGACTGTGCAGCGAGATTGTAGATTTCGTCCGGCTGTACGTCTTCGAATACATCGAGCAGCGAGCCCTGGTCGAGAAGGTCTACCGAGCGGAGCTCAAGCTGAGCCTGCAGGTGGGCAATCCGCCAGTGGTTATCCGCCGACAACCGGCGATGTAGCCCCACAACTCGATACCCCTGCGCTAGCAGCTGCTCGGCCAGGTACGACCCATCTTGCCCGGTTACGCCTGTAATTATTGCGGTAGCCACTTACTCTCTCAACCCCTCGGACAGGTTCACCTCGAACGCACCAATAGGAAGCGTGCTGTCACGACCCTCGAACCACAGAAGCTCATAGTCCCTCCGTTCTTTGAGCCCCGAGAGCACTACAGTGGGTGTGAAACAAGTGGAGCAGTCCTCCCCTTCATCAGCCGACTCCCAAAATTCGAACACCTGGATCGTGCGATTGTAGGCCTCGATTTCGGGTTGGAAGCTACCACTACAGCCCCGCTGCACACCGGTTCTGAACACAAGAAGTTCTTCGCCCTCCATGGTGATCTGTAGGTCTTCTCCAGCCTCGTCGTCGAAGTCCCAGTCCGAACAGATCTCCGAGTAATACCGAATACCAATCTCACCGCAGCCGACAAGCAGCATCCAACACCAGAACATCAAGGCCTCCAGATGCGTTGTATTGGGCCGAGACTATCCGATCGAGCGCTTCAAATGACGTCCTCTTCAGGAGAGCCTTCCAAATTCTCTACAACCACACCAATCTCCCCTGCTCGTTCCGCCGTACAGACCAACAAGGAATCATCGGTTTCAACAACCACAAGGCCTTTCACTCCGAGCAACGCAACAACCTTCCCCGGCGCATCAACGACACAGTCTTCAGAGTCCACCGCGACCACTCGCCTCGCGCGAGCGCGGCCGCCCTCAGACAACGGAAACTCCTTGGCAACGGCTACCCATGTGCCCATATCCGACCAATCAAAGGTGGCCGGCGTGGACAACACTCGAGAGGCACGCTCAAGAATGCCATGATCCAGTGAGATGGGCTCCAGTGAGGGATACACCGCCTCAAGTGCCTCCGGCTCCTCGCGGAGCCGCTCCACGGCATCCCAGGTATCCCTCAGATGCGTTTTACAGGCCCCCATTAAGGACTCCGGTGTGAACACGAAAAGGCCGGCATTCCAGAGCCGGCCTCCCTCAGCGAGCCATTGCTCCGCTGTGGCCTGGTTCGGCTTTTCCACAAACTCCTGAACCACCCGAAAAGTCCTGGCCCCCCACTCACCCTCAGCATCGCCCGGGCGGATATAGCCGAAAGCCGTTTCCGGCCGGGTGGGCTCAATACCAATGGTCACGATGGCCTGGGTGGACGAGGCCGCCAGGGCACAGTCGGACAACGAACGCCGGAATGCGGCGCCATCCTCAATCTTATGGTCGGCAGGCATCACCGCTACCACAAGATTGTCTGACTGTACTCGGCGTTGGATTTCCATGGTGCCCCACACCACACATGCAGCGGTATTCCTGCCAACCGGCTCAATCAACAGGTTCTCCTCCGGCCAATCCCCTAGGTTTTCCCGAACCGCATCCGCAACTTCCGCTGCTGTCACCACAAACAGGCGCTCTCGAGGAATCAGCCCCGCCTGCCTCTCCACGGTCATCTGTAGAAGGCTCTTTCCACCCCCCATATCCATACACTGCTTAGGCCGGTCCAGCCTCGAGCGAGGCCAGAAGCGCTTTCCTCTGCCGCCCGCAATAATCAGTCCACAGAGAGTGTGTTCGCTCATACTGTTCCCCCAAAGAGCTCGGGACGAACCTGCTCCAATGCACGGTAAGCAACGACGGCTACGGCATTGGAAAGATTCAGGCTGCGCATTCTACCCACCATCGGTATTTGATAAGCCCCTCGCTCCTCTACCAAGTCGCGGGGCAAGCCCTTGGTTTCACAACCGAACAACAGCACGTCTTCTTCCTGGAAGCAAGCCTCGGTGTAGGGGCGCTGCCCATGGCTGGAAAAGAGGTGAACCCGCCGATCACCCACCCAGGCCCAAAATGCCTCGGCATCTACATGTTCCTGGCGGTCGACGTTGGCCCAGTGGTCGATGCCTGCCCTTCTCGCAGCTTTATCGCTCACGTCAAAGCCGAGGGGGTGCACCAGGTGCAAGCGGGCGCCGATACCGACAGCCAAGCGCCCCACGTTTCCGGTATTACCGGGAATCTCCGGCGTCATCAGCGCCAGATGAAGCAAGGGGGCTGGCCGCTTCAAGCATCACCCACCGGCTCCTCGAACTTTCCAATCACCACCTTGGCTGGAGCCAACAGGCTCTTCCCAATCCGATAGCCCGCGGAAAACACTTCCACGATCTTGCCATCGAGCTCGGGGTCTGCGACGGGCATTACCGTAAGGGCTTCGTGCAATTCCGGATCAAACCGGCTGCCCACCCCCGGCACCTCCTCGAGGCCCAACCCCTCAAACGCACTCATGAACTCTCGCACGACCATGTCCAAGCCATTCACAAGATGTGGGTCCACATCCGCTCCGCCGAACGCACCCACTGAGCGGCGTAGATTCTGCAGTGGCTCAAACAGGGAACGAACCACGTCGCCCTTCATCAGCCCCTTTTCTACAGCGCGTTGGCGCTCCACCCTCTCCTTCATCTCGGTCATTTCTTTTTGAAGACGCACATAGGCCGCAGACACCGTCTTCAGGCGGGCCTCCGTATCCACCACGACCTCCTGTAGCGGGTTCACCCACTCCTCCTCGGGGCTCTCCAGAAGCTCCACTTCCGCTTCTGACGTCAATTCCACTACCTCCGGAGCCTCCGGGGTAGCCGCTGAAGTCTCATTTCCTGTATCCATGTCTTCTTCCTTCTTGTTGCCCAAGGATCCGTTCCTGCGTTTACGAGGTGGTGTACACGTGGCCCATTTGCTAATCCCCCCACGGGATACGTCAACCACGAGGCAGCGATGCACCCCCAACAAACTCGAATCTTCTTCGCTTTATCCGCCAGTTTGCTCCTGGTGTGTCTCTTTTTGGCGGCTTCCACGGATGAGTCACCCATTTCTAGCCCGGAGGCATTCTTAGGCCCTCTCCCTACGGATTCCGTCCAGCGACTGACCCTCACAAGCTCCGAGGGCACCCTGGAGGCGCATCATCGCGACGACGACTGGTTCCTTACGCGGCCCGTCCCGGGCGCCGGTGATGGTGGGGTCCTCGACGACCTGGTGAACGCCATCTCCCGGTGGCAAGTCACCGCCAACCTCTCCACCGCCTCTCTCGCCGACCATGGACTCGAAACACCCTCGTACACCATTTCCCTACAACGCATCGATGGCACCGCACCCACTCTGCACGTGGGAGCCGTAGCCCCCGGCGGGGCCCACACCTATGCCCGGGTAGACGAGGGAGCTGTGATCGTGCTGGAGGGGGACGTGACAGCTTTGCTGGGTCGCCCATTTGAGCTCTATCGACGCCGGACACTGTTCGCGGGTGCCGAAAGCGGCGTACTGCGAATCGACTGGCAAATGGACACCGTCTCCTGGAGTGCCTCCAGAAACGAAGACGGGCACTGGTCGCTCACACCCAGCGGCACCCCTGCTCGAACTGGCTCGGTGGAGGGATTTCTGGCTGCACTGAAGGCCACCAACCTCGAAAGCTTTCAAGATGGCGTAGACCCCGCTTCCTCCGGGCTGGCACCCCCCAGGGGCCGCATCGTGCTCAGCAGCGCCGAGGGCGAGTGGGAGCTGCTCATCGGAGCAGAGAAGCTCGGTGGCACCCTGGTACAGACCTCCGATGGTCTGGTGGGGACGATTGGTGACCTTGGAAGTCTCGTGCCGAACCCTGAATCCCTTGAGCGCCCAAGCGCTTCTACTGAGGACTAACGCCGGCGTTTACGGGCGCGCCTTTTTTCCTGCGCTCGCTTGCGCTTCTCAATGCGTTCCTCGGCGGAGAGCTGCTCCTTCTCTTGGGCCATGCCTCCGGGCATTGCCCCCTGCATCCCCCCAAACAGGTCCATGTCTCCCATGCCAGCGGCCTTCATCCGCTTCTGCATCTTGCGCATCTTTTTGGCGGAACCCATCAGCCCACTCATCGCTCCCATCTGCCCCATCATCTTTCGCGCACCGTGGAACCGCTTGTGCATCTCCCGTACGTCCTCAACGGTTCGGCCACAACCTGTTGCAATTCGACGCATTCTAGACTCGTTGAGCAGGTCAGGATTACGACGCTCCTGAGGCGTCATGGAATAGATAATCGCCTTGACCCGCCCCAACTCCCGCTCGTCGAGTGCCTCCGGGGGAATCTGGTTCTTGATGTCGGAGAAACCCGGAAGCTTGTCCATCAAATCTACCAAGGACCCCATCTTCTGAATCATTTCCATCTGGGACAGAAAATCCTCGAAAGTGAAGTCGCCTTGGAGCATCTTCTTGGCGTCTTGTTCCGCCTTTTCCTCGTCGACATGCTCCTGAAGGTCCTGGACAAGGCCGACCACATCCCCCATCCCAAGGATTCGTGATGCCAAGCCTTCCGGCCGAAAGACCTCCAGCTTGTCCAGCCCCTCGCCCATGCCCTGAAACAACACAGGCTTGCCGGTCACCTCACGGATGGAAAGCGCAGCACCGCCACGGGCGTCCCCGTCCATCTTTGTGAGCACAAACCCACTGAAATCCAATCGCCGGTCAAACTCCGCCGCCGTCCGGACCGCGTCCTGACCAATCATGGCGTCGCACACAAACAGGATGTTCCTCGGACGCGTGCGCTCGCGAATCGCCACCAACTCATCCATCAGTGGATTGTCAATCGCCAAACGTCCAGCGGTATCGATAATGACGACATCTCGCCCCACCGACCTGGCCTGTGCCACAGCCATCGCGCACAACTCCACCGGGGCCATGCCCTTGATAGAGAAAACCGGTACCTCCAGCCGTGCCCCAAGTGTGGTGAGCTGCTCAATCGCTGCGGGTCGGTAGATGTCCGCCGCAACCAACATGGGCTTGTGCCCATCCTTGATCAAGCGCTGCGCCAGCTTTCCGGAAGTCGTGGTCTTACCCGAACCTTGCAGGCCCACCATCATGATTACGGCCGGGTCTCCATCGAGGTCCAGGTTGACCGACTCGCCGCCCATCAGCGCAGCAAGCTCGTCGTGGCAAATCTTTACGAAATGGTCCCCTGGGCTGACACGTGTGCCGTCCTTTTTGGTGCCGGCTTTGAGTGTGACCACCTCCCCCAACGCTCTTTCACGAACCCGGTCTACAAAGGTGCGGGCCACCCCCAGTTCCACGTCTCCTTCCAACAAAGAGTCTCGGACATCCCGAAGCGCTTCATGGATGTTCTCCTCATCCAGGCGCGCCTTTCCTTGCAGCTTCAGCCGAGCGTCACGAAATCCACGGGTGAGGGTCTCGAGCATGGTCTATTCATCCTCCTCGCTGGCAGGTAATGCACCGTGGCGGGAAAGTCCCGCCCGAGCCCACTCAAGGTCGGGTTCTCGCCGCAATGCCAGCGTCCAGGCAGCGATCGCCTCTTCATGTCGGCCAAGCCGTTCCAGGGCATTGCCACGCCCCACTTCCACCAATCCACTCTCAGGCGCAAGGCTCGCAGCCTGATCGTAGGCTGCCAAGGCGCCCTCGGGATCCGCCTCGGAAATCAGCGCATCTCCACGGCCATGCCATGGCCATGGGTCCTCCGGGTTGAGCACGGCAGCCTCCGCGAACAACGAGAGGGCTTGCCCCAGATGGCCCTCGGCCAGAGCTGCCCTACCGGCTTCCAGACGTTCCGCAGAATTGGGCAGCACGGCCCGTGCTTGAGTCCGGCCCGCCAGTGCCTGAAGCTCAGCCTCTCCAGGCCGCCTTACAAGCCGGCCCAATATACACACCACTGGGGCTATAGCCATGTCCAGCCAGCGGCCGGCCCTACTGCGTGTGTTCGGTTGCACTCAACGCGTACCCGTCGAGCCAAAGCCACCACTGCCACGCTCGGTCTCAGGCAGCGCTTCGACCACCGTAATGTCCGCTTGTACAACGGGAGCAATGACCAGTTGAGCCACGCGTTCGCCGCGTTTCACAGTGAAGGCCTCTGTCCCGAGGTTCACCAGCAACACCTGCACTTCACCGCGATAATCCGCATCGATAGTGCCCGGCGCATTGATCACGGCCAGACCGTTTCTCCAAGCCAGGCCCGACCGGGCACGCACCTGCCCCTCAAACCCCAGTGGAATTTCCATCTGGAGGCCGGTGGGCACGCGCACCCGTTCCCCGGGTTCAATCACCAGGGGAGTGTCCAGGGCTGCCCGCAGGTCCAGGCCTGCCGCCCCCGCCGTTTCATAGGCGGGAAGCGGAAGGCCTGTCCCGTGGGGCAGGACCCTCAATGAGAGTGTTGGACTGCCGCTCACAGGCTGGCGCCCAACGCCTCCTTGCGGGAAAGGCGAACCTTTCCAGAGCGCTTGTCCACGTCAATGACGCGAACCAGCACCTCGTCTCCCTCGTTGAGAACATCCTCAACGCGGTCGACGCGCTCGGGAGCCAGGTGACTGATATGCACCAGGCCGTCCGTGCCGGGGAAGATTTCCACAAAGGCGCAAAAGTCCACGACTCGCTTGACCACACCCATGTAGAGAGCACCGATCTCGGCCTCCTGGGTAAGCTCACGAATCATTGCCAGGGCCTTGTCTCCTTCTTCCTTGCTCTTGGCAGCCACGCTCACCTTACCGGTGTCATCCACGTTGATCGTGGTGTTGGTGCGTTCCTGCATTCCGCGAATCACCTTTCCTCCGGGACCAATGATGTCCCGAATCTTGTCCGGGTTGATCTGGATGCTGGTAATACGAGGAGCGAACTGAGAAAGGTCATCCCGAGGGTTCTCGATGGTCTTGGCCATCTCGTCGAGAATGTGAATCCGACCATCACGAGCCTGAGACATGGCCTTTGCCATGATGTCTCGGGAAACCCCTGCGATCTTCACGTCCATCTGGAAGGCGGTGATGCCCTTGCGGGTACCGGTCACCTTGAAGTCCATGTCACCGAGGTGGTCCTCGTCGCCCAGAATGTCAGAAAGGACCGCAAAGTCCTCGCCTTCCTTAATGAGACCCATGGCGATTCCGGCTACAGGCGCACCCAGGGGCACACCGGCGTCCATCAGAGACAGGGTGGCGCCGCAAACGGTCGCCATGGACGACGAACCATTGGATTCCAGAATGTCTGCTGTACAACGCAGCACATAGGGGAAATCCTCAAAGGCCGGAAGGACCGGCTCCAGGGCGCGGTGCGCAAGCGCTCCGTGACCAACCTCTCGGCGCTTGGGGGCACGCAGGGGGCGGGCTTCACCAGTGGAGAACGGCGGGAAGCTGTAGGTCAGCATCCAGTTCCGCACATTGGAAAGCGCTCCAGGCCAGTCAATACGCTGGTTGTCACGCTCAGTACCCAGGGCAGCCGATACAAACGCCTGGGTCTCACCACGCGTAAACATAGCGGAGCCATGTGCACGCTCGGCGAGTCCAACCTCGCACCAGATTCCACGAATCTCGTCGGGAGCGCGGTCATCGATACGCTTGCCTTCCTTGACCACCTTCTGGCGGATATGGGCGGTTTCCACCTTGCTCCAAACCAGTTTGGCGTCTGCTGTGAGTGCCTCAGCGGCTTCCTCATCCAGACCGTCTACCAGGCCGGCGATGAACTCGTTCCGAGCAGCCTTGAGCGCGTCTTTGCGCTCGTGCTTACCGGGAATGGCCAACGCTGCGACCATGGCGTCCTTACCGTTGCTCTCCACCTTGGCCACGAGGTCAGCCGGAAGCTCCGCCGGACCTTCGTGCTCGCGAGCGGGAATGCCCACCAGAGTGTTGAGCTCTTCAAGTACCGCGATGATCTTCTGGATGTTTTCGTGCCCAAGCTCAAGCGCCTGCAGCATCAACTCCTCAGAGACCTCGTTTCCACCACCCTCAACCATGCAGATAGCATCGGCTGTGCCGGCCACCACAACGTTGAGCTCGGCTGCCACACGTTGTTCGAACGTGGGGTTCACGAACAGCTCACCATCGACAGCACACACCCGAACGCCGGCCACCGTCTGGGAGATCGGAGCATCGGAGTTGTACATGGAGGATGCAGCGCCGCAGAGGGCGAGCACATCCGTCTCGTGGTCAGGATCGTACGAGAGCACGGTACAGATCACCTGTGTCTCGCAGCGGAAGTTCTTCGGAAAGAGCGGCCGAATCGGGCGGTCAATCAGTCGAGAAATGAGCGTGGTCCGCTCGTTACCCCGGCCCTCACGCTTGAGGAAGCCACCAGGAATGGTGCCCTCAGCGCCACAGCGGTCTTGATAGTCCACAGTCAGGGGCATGAAATCGAAGCGGGTGGGAGCCGCTGTGCACACCGATGTGCACAATACGCTCGAGTCTCCGCTCGACACGACGACAGCGCCGCCAGATTGCTTGGCATACTTGCCAGTTGAGAATGTAATGGTGGACCCGCCGACCTCGACGGACACCTCGTGGAGATTCACTCCATGCATGTTCTTTTCCTTTGTTCTCGAATTCCCTATGTGGCCTTTGCACAAACCTCTAGCCACCCGGGGAACCGGATACTTCTTGTTGAAAGCTCTCACAGACAGAGGAGGACATCGAGCTCGCCCACCCATACAGTCCGTAGACCTTCTCGGAACGAGCCCGGGGGGATAAACACCCCACGCTCAGTCCGCGGTGATCGACGAACGGGCAAACCCGATTCTGCGTGTCTTGTGACAGCGTTGATAAAGATCGTGGCGCCTCAGCGCCTGAATAGAGCCGTAACGGCTATGCCGCCACAGTACCCTACTATCGCCGCAAGCCCAAGGCCCCAATGAGTGCTTGGTAGCGCTCTTGGTCCTTTGTCTTGAGGTAAGCAAGAAGCCGCCGCCGCCGACCAACGAGCTTGAGAAGCCCGCGGCGAGAGTGGTGGTCCTTCTTGTGCACTGCAAAGTGCTCAGTCAGTTCGTTGATACGCTGGGTGAGAAGCGCCACCTGGACCTCAGGAGATCCGGTGTCGCCTTCCTTGGTGGCGTATTTGCCAACGATTTCAGCTTTTTCTGTACGATGAAGCGCCATGATTGCCCTCTCGGGTTGTAAGGTTCGCGGTATCCGTAGCGAAGTCGCCTGGCGCGGTGTGAGCGAGCAATCTCGCCCCGCTCGGCTTAGCCACAGAAACCGTAATATTGACCTGATAACACCAGATCGGGCCACAAATACCCCGGGAAGTGCCGCCCGTCAACGCGGATTAGGGCCACCTACAAAACGAATCACTGCCTTGCCCTTGCCGTTTTCTGAGGTCGCAACCACCAGCACGCGTGCGCCATCGTGCGCCGTGTAGGCGCCCCCAGCCTCCAGCCCTGACGGAGGCGGAGGCACCATGCCCTGAGAACGAATGGCCTCAACTCCAGCCTGCGGAACCTTCACGCTCGGCAAATGCGACAGCACCTCGAAGGGAGACCTGAGACGCTCCTCCAAGCGTGCACGAACCTCATCGCGAGGCTTCCAAGGCATTCTGTCCTCGCCCCTTCTCCGGAACGCCGCATCCCAATCCTCTGTCCCCGCCACGATATCTGCCAGCTCCGACATGCTCAGACAGTGTTGGATTTCAAAGGGCCCCGACTGTAGCCGCCTAAGAGCGGATAGGTGGCCTGCGCTACCGAGTGCTTCGGCGATTTCATCCGCCAATACACGAGCGTAGGAGCCCCGGCTGCAGCGAATATCAATCCGCAACGAGTCGGCTTGCCGCTCCAGCACCTCCAAACCAAAGATTTCAATAGGCCGCGCTTTGGCTTCTACCGTCTTGCCCTCCCGGGCGTACTTGTACAACGGCTTGCCTTTCACTTTCACCGCCGAGTACGCGGGCGGCGTCTGCATCCTGGGGCCAACAAAGCTGGCTATCACCTCATCCAGGTTCTCAAAGCTCGGCAGCGGAGCCTCGCGCAGCACCTCTCCTTCCGGGTCACCCGTCGTCGTGGACGACCCAAGACTGATCGTCGCATCATAGACCTTCAACTTTTCGTCCAGAAAACGGATCGCCCGGGTGGCCTTGCCTAGCGCCAAGGGGAGCACTCCGCTGGCAAAGGGATCCAGGGTGCCTGTATGGCCCACTTTTTTGACACCAGTGACCGCCCGAACAACTGCGACCACATCATGCGAGGTCCACCCAGGTGGCTTGTCCATCACCAAGAAACCAGGTCTCATTCCGAGGACTCCTCCGCTTGTTGTCGATCCAGTTCCATTTGAGCGAGTAGTTCCGTCATCTGAACCGCCTCCTCCAGGCTGGTGTCCTCAACAAAGACGAGTTTAGGCGTATAGCGCAGCCGGAGCCGCTGCCCGATGCGCTTGCGCAGCCAACCTTTGGCCTGTTCGAGGCCTTCCAGGGTTTCTTGAAGGTCCCCACCACCCCCGAGCCGCACCACATGGACACGTGCATTCTTGAGGTCAGCACTCACTCGCACATGGGTAATAGTCACAGCAGAGACTCGCGGATCCTTCAACTCATTGCGAAGCACCATGGCGAGCTCACCTTGGACAAGTTCAGCAATACGAGACGGTCGGTCGATAGACATCGGTTCTCCGGGCATGGCCTGCTATTCCAAATACCCCCTCATTGCCAGTGAACTCCCGGGCTACCGGGACAGAACCAAGCGGTTATTGGGCGCCCGGAGTCCCCATGAATATTGCAATTTTGGGTTTGGGCCGCCTCGGCAGGAGTCTGGTTCCGCTGCTCGAGCAGGCGGGGCACAATGTTCAGACCTGGACTCGTGACCAGGCATTCCCCAACTGCGACGTGGCATGGATCATGGTTCGCGATGAGGCTGTAGCGGAGGTCGCCGGAGCGCTACCCCCCGGGCCCATTGTCCTGCACGCCTCAGGCTCGCTCGGCCTGGAGGTGCTTCAACCCCACAGCCCTGCCGGCTCCCTGCACCTCCTCCAGAGTTTTCCCGGCCCCGAGGTTGGGGTGCCCCCTCTAAGAGGTGTCCCAGCGGCCGTCTCTGGCGACCCAGCCGCCGTGGAGTGCGCCAAGAAGATTGCGTCTTCCCTTGGCCTTAATGCCGTGCATGTCCCCGGAGATAGGCGGCTCTACCATGCAGCCGCCGTCATGGCGGGCAACTTCGCCACTACCCTTCTGGGCGAAGGCGCTAAAGCCCTCCAACAAGCCGGTGTCTCCAAGGACATGGCCTGCGAGATGCTGGCTCCCCTTGCCCTGGCGTCGATACAACAGGCAGCCATCCGGGGTCCCGCAGCCGCTCTTACCGGCCCATTCCCCCGAGGGGATGCCGCCACCATAGAGGGACACCTCCAGGCGCTACAAGCGGTACTGCCCGATTTGGTACCGCTCTATACGGAATTGGGGAAACGAACGATACGCACCCTTTCAGATGGCACAGAACTGAAGCCTGAAGATGCGGCCCGTTTGTTCCGTTCCTTGGAATGACGCCCCTTCAGGGGGGTTTATTGCAGAGCCTTGCCCGGGTGCCTTGTCGCCCCTTGCAACGGTGTCTATACTTTGAATAGGAGACGATTTAGACGATGCTCGATGCATTCATCATCGAAAAGATTCGAAGGGAGCGCGAAGAGGCCAACTCTCGCCGCGAAGAGCTTCGCATCAGCATTCCTGAGCCGGACCTTGAGGAGTTTCCCGATGTCCCGCCGGAAATCAGCCGGGAACGCGGCGTGGTGGAGATCGACAACAACTGCAACCTGGATTCTTTCCTGATCAAGTAGCTTTACGGGTTGCCTGCCTGGCCCTGCAATGCTAAACGCCAGCGGTTCACAGTCCATTGCGATGGGCTTTTGATTGATTTGATTAGTGTGGGAGGCCGCCATGGCTCGCCGTTGCCAACTTACCGGTAAGAAGCCGAATTTCGGGAACAAAGTCTCCCACTCCAATATCAAGACCAGAATGCGTCAAAACCCGAACCTGCAGACCAAGCGGATCTGGTTTGAGGAAGAGCAGCGTTTTGTGAAGCTCAAGCTCTCCACCAGAGCCTTGCGCACACTCCGCAAGAAGACACTCGCCGAATTTGCCAAGGAAGCGGGTCTCGACCTTTCCAAGCATTAGATCGCCTGCAGTGTCTGATAAGGAAGCCGTCGAACGCGCAAATAGTGCCTTCTACGAAGCGTTTGAGGCCATGGACAACGATGCCATGGCCGAATGCTGGGCGCAGCGCGAGCAGGACATCTGCATACATCCGGGCTGGGAAGTCATCTGGGGCTGGGAAGCAATCCAGAGTAGCTGGGACGCCATTTTCGAAAACTCAGGCTACATGCGATTTGAGCTTTCAGACCTGGCAATTGAATGCTTGGGCGACGTAGCCCGGCTGACCTGCCTGGAAAACATCTACTCCGTTGTCGAAGAAGCAACGACTCACGCCCAGGTGGCCGCCACGAATCTCTTTGTGCGCACCGACAACGGCTGGCGGATGATCCTGCACCACGGCTCCCCCGTGGCACACACAGTGTCCTTCACGGAAGAAGAAGACGTTCACTGAGCTTAGGTAAGAAAACCCTTGATTCGCAGAATCTGCTCGTAGGGCGTCACGGGTTTTCCGGAGTGGTCGGTGGCTACAAAAACCACCGTCGCCTCCGGAAAAGCATCCTGGAAGTGATTCACGTTGGACGGCTCGTTGTCGAAAAACAAGACCGGCTTACCCAAGCCTGCAATGTCCACCAGCGCCTGCGCTTTGAACTCGGTGTCATCCATGTCGAAATCGGGTTTCACCACGAGCCGGGCCCGGTCCCCATCAATGGGGAATCCGAACCGCCGAAGCGCTTCTTCAGTGCCTTCCCGCATGGTCTCATCCCGGCCGGTCAGGTACACGACGTGCCCACCAGCCGCCGCCACATCCGCCACCAACTGGCGAGACCCGGGCATCGCGTGGTCGTAGAGCACGTAGTCGGTGGTAAAGAACCGATTCCACCAGAAATCCCGCACGCTGGGGTAGAGCTCTTCGGCACGCTCCTCACCAATACCGGCGTTGATTAACGTGCGCTTCAAATCCCAGTCCTGGAAGTGACTGGTCTCTACCTCATAGAGTTCAAAGTACCCTTCCTGAGACCCAAGCTCCCGGAAGATATGCACTTGTCTCGGGCGCGTATCGAACAAACAGCCATCAAGGTCAAACACCGTGACGCCACCCGCACCAGCCGCTCGCGCGATTTCCAGTACATCGGCCAGCACATCTGCCTGCTCATCACTTTGGTAGAACGGATCGTAAGCCATGACTTCTCCTCAAGATACTCCACCCTTAACGTCCACCAGGATATGAGGTGGCCTCCCCCTCTAAATCGAGCCGTTCCCCTTGTCTCCAACAGTTGCTGGACCCGGATTACGCCTACAGGAGGTGGAATTCGGCTGGCCTGGCGAACCCCCAATTTTCTCCAATTTGAACCTGGAGATCCCCAGCGGAAACATCACCGCATTGGTGGGCAAGAGCGGCTGCGGAAAGTCCACTCTTCTCCGAATCGCCGCTTCTTTGATCGCACCACAGAAAGGCCGTATCGAGGGAGCATTGAAGCACTGTGCCCTGGTGTTCCAATCGCCCAACCTGCTTCCTTGGCGAAGCCTCCGTGACAATGTGGCGCTTCCGTTGGAACTTCAAGGGGAGCCCGACTGGGATCGAGTAGATGCCACCATCGAGACCCTGGGACTTTCCGACTACGCAAACCGCCTACCCGCCGTGCTCTCCGGCGGCATGAAAATGCGGGCAGCGCTCGCACGCGCGCTAGTCACCCAGCCCTCCCTGCTCCTTCTCGACGAGCCCTTTGCTGCTCTCGATGCCATCACCCGAAGGCACGTTCATCAGGAATTTCTTTCTCTGTGGCGAGAACTTGGATTTACCGCTGTCTTGGTGACGCACGACATCGATGAGGCCGTACTGATTGCGGACCAGGTGCTCATACTCGGCTCAGACTCCAGCCAGTCCCCAAGGCAGATACCCATCGATCTGCCACGGCCACGGGGGGCCGAGTTGAGGCACCACCCGCGCACGGGCGCCCTGGTCAGCGAAATCGAGGCCTGTCTGTGAAACGCACTCTTCCCATCGGAGTGGCCATCCTCATTCTGGGCCTGTGGGCAGCACTCGCTACGCGCTACCCCGCGGTCTTGCTCCCCTCACCCTTAGAAGTCGTAGTCGCAATGGCCAACGCCCCCATGGAGCTGTTGACCGCTACAGCGATTACCGGGCTCTCATCCTTGCTGGGCCTTGTCATCGCATTGGGAGTCGGGCTCACCGGAGCCATCGCATTTCAGCGGTTTTCCTGGCTCGAGTGGGCCCTCTATCCCTACGCCTTGGCGCTACAAACCGTACCCATCATCATCATCGCTCCCCTGTTGGTAGTTTGGCTTGGCTACGGCATGCCGGTAGCCATCGCCACCGCCGCTCTCTTGGCATTTTTCCCGATTCTTACGGGCGTTAATCTGGGCTTGCGCTCCGTTCCTGCCGAACAACTTGAGTTGTTCCGAATCCACGGCGCGACGCCTCGCCAGGAGCTTCGTCTGCTCCGTCTCCCCCACGCCTTGCCCTACCTGTTCACCGGCCTGCGAACCGCTGTTGGCCTGTCGGTCATTGGAGCGGTGGTTGGGGAGTTTGTGGGCTCGTTTGGCAGGCCCCCCTCTCTGGGCGGCATCGCCATGAGCTCCATCCGGGGCGCTCGCACAGAGGCGAGCTTCGCATCGATTATTCTGGCGACCGCGCTAGCCTTGGGCTTCTTTGCCCTGGTGCGGCTGGCGGAACGCCGCATGATTGGCTCCTGGCACCCCGGAGGAAACACATGATCACACTCGCTATTCTGGCATGCACCACGCCCACCCCAGAAAGCCAGGCCCCCGACCCGGCCGCGACCGGGCCGGCCCGGCCCGTGGAGAACGTGAGCGTCAAGCTTGCATTGAACTGGTACCCCGAACCCGAGTTTGGCGGGTTTTACGAAGGAGTCTTGGGTGGGCACTACGCCAAGGCGGGGTTTGACGTCGAAATCCTCCCCGGTGGGCCCGGGGCGCCAACCCTTGAGCTCTTGGCCACCGGCAAGGTCAACGCAGCAATCAGCGCAGCGGACGACCTCCTACTAAAACGAAACAAAGGCATCCGAGCCATTGGAGTCTGGCCCGCCTTCCAGCTCAACCCGCAAGGTCTCATGATTCACAAGGCCCTGGGTTACGACGGGTATGAAGATGTGCCCGCCGGCTCAAGGATCGCCATTGAAGTGGGTTCTCCTTTCCAAGCCTTTCTTTGGAACACCTATCGCTGGGAAGGCAAAGTCGACCCAGTGCCCTACGGGGGCCAGGTGGGGCCGTTCTTAGCCGACCCCAAGATGATTCAACAGGCCTACATCACCTCGGAGCCCTGTGTAGCCCAAGCCGCTGGGGCGGAGGTTTCATTCCTCAAGGCCTCCGACGCAGGATGGAACCCCTACGGATCGTTGCTCACCCTTTCCGAACCACTTCCCTCCTGGGCAGGCTCATTTGTGGAGGCCACCCACGCCGCCTGGGAGGCCTACATGGCCGACCCACGCCGAGCGAATCAGGAGATCGCTCGGCTGAATCCGGCCCTCACCCCCGAAGTGCTCGACTGCGTAACGCTTGCCCAAACGGAGTTTGTCACCGGCCAGGCCGGTATGGGCGCCATGGACGCCAACAGATGGCAGCAGGTCGCGAGCACCCTTCAAGCCCAAGGGTTGCTGCCCGAACAGAGCAGCGCCTCCGAGGCCTGGAAAGCGCTCCGCTAAACCGGCCCTATTCCTCGGCCGGCGCGTCGGATCCACTCTCCTCTGGCGCATCGGACTCCTCGGCCCCATCGCTCCCGTCTTCAAGCGCCTTCTTTGCGGCTTCTTTGGCCTCCTTGGCTGCCTTCTTGGCCTCCTTCTTTTCCTTCTTCTTTTTATCCTTCGCGCGCTTCTTTTCCGCCTTCTTTGCGCCCTTGGCATCCCACTCGTAGTGCTGGTCGTAGCCGCGCTGCTTCCAGTCAATCACCTCGTAGGCCAAGCCACCCTCATCGAGCTGTGCGGTCACTTCGTCCACCGGGCCCACAAAGGCAACCGCCGCGTTGTCACGGCACTCGCCCAGAGTCTTCTGGAGCGATTCGATGCTCATATTTGCGGTTCTGTTCCGATGCTCTTCAATATCCGTCCATTCCTTCCCGCTCCCGATGTAGGAGGTGAGAAGGTTCGCCATCTGGTCCTGGCTTTGGAATCGAGCCGCATAGCTGCTGGCATAGGCCCACTGGGCATACCGGAAGGTGGCTTCATCGAAACTGCCTGTTTCAATTTCCCCGAGAATCTTCTGATACGTCTCATAGGCATAAAACGCGGCGGAGTTCTGAACCGGCGCCGAGAACACCACATAAGGACCCACGAGACTGGAGCTACTGGCCGCTTGCGGCGAGTACACCACACCCGAGCCTTCCCGTAGAATATCCGCGGCTACGTTCCGCATTGCGGCACTCAGTACGCTGTGTTCCGGCCACACTTCATAGCCGTTGAAGTAGCCCGGGCACATGAGCGACACTTCTGTCTGGGTCACGCCCTCCTTGTCGAACACATAAACCTTCGTACCACCCACCGGCTTTGGCTTGGTGAGCTCACCGAGTTCATAGGCCTCTACACCCTTCTTGGCCTTCCAGCCTCCAAAATGGGTCTTCGCCAACTGGAGCGCCTCGTCGACATCGAAACGGCCCACCAGCAACAAGGTGGCGTTGCTCGGCTGCCAGCGCTGGTTGAGCATCGCTTGCACTTGCGAACCGGTGATTTCGGCCAATTCAGCGTAGTCCCCATAGGTAAAGTCGGCCCCAGGGTGATCCGGGTTGATGTGAGCTTCCATCAGTTCGTACACGTGGTAGTCGATTTCATCTAGGTCATCGACAACCCCATCTTCACCATCTTTGACCCAGTCGCCCTTGTTGCGCACCGACTGCTCAATGTTTTCAATGCGGTCCCGGAGCATCCAGAGGATGCCGTCCACATTCCCCGCCGAGCCTTTGAGCGTGAAGTACTCATGGGTGGAGGTACGGTCGTCGCCCCACTGACCAGCCACCTCCAACGCATCTTCTCCTGGCGCTTGCGAAAACGCCCAAGAGAACCACTCGGAGCTATCCGTGTCCTCGGCGTCACCGCCTCGGGAAATCAGCGAAGCCCGGACCATGGGCGCCCGGCCGTGAGGCATCAACACCACCCGCAGTCCGTTCGAAAAGTTGTATTCCTTGAGTTCACTCAAGTCCGGAATCGCCATGGCGGCGTAAACCGACTCGGGCGTGATGTCTTCTACCTGCACCACGTGGTCCGTGGTTACGCCCTGGTTGGAGATTGAGTAGTGCTCGGTTCCGTCGCCTGAAACCTCTTGAATGTCATCGCGTTCAATCGGCTCCACCAGGAACATGGAAGCCTTGTCTCGCGTAATGTAGGTCTGCATCATGCCCTGAACCGCCGCGAGCTCCACCGTCATGGCCTCGTTCATCTGCGCCGAGTGAAAGTCGGGCCGGCCCTGAAAGTGACCGAACAGCGCGATGTCCGTGGCCCGCCCCGCACCGACAGCAGCATACAAATCAAGAGACCGCAGCGTGCTGGCAAGGATCTCCATCTTTACCCGGCCATACTCGTTGAACAGAAACTTCTGGAAGTCCGGGTTGTAGGCCATGTAGAGCTGGTCGATGATTCGTCCGGCTGTGTGCTCGGGGTTTTTGTCTCCGTCCTTGAGCGTGGCGGCACAGATCATGGTCGTCGCTTGCTTGCCCGAAAAGGGTGAGCAGCCCATCCACTCCTTGATGTTCGGGTCGATGTCCTCCACAAGGTTGTGATTCATGTATGCAATGCCGTTGGCCACAATGTTCATGGTCCCACCCGTCATGTTCATGAGGGTATCGAGTCCCTGATTTGCGGGAGGCATGGGCCAGGTCACCACCACGGTTGGGTCCTTCACCGTGGACTGGTAACGAATGAACTCGTCGGTATGACGCTCTGGCACCTGGAAGTTGGCAAACTCGTGGGACCGAACGGGCAGTTCCGCCTGAATCACTTCCGGGGAAAGCATCTCTGTGGGGTTGTCAGGGTCCATCGCCCAGAGCCACCAATCGTCCGTATTGTTGGGGTCCGGGTTCTCGACGCCTTCCTTGGCAGCGACGGCAATCAGTTCATCCGTGAGCTTGGGATGAACCAGGCTCGGATCCATGTTCCCCAGAACCCAGGTCATGACCTCTCGGACATCGGAAGCATCAAAATCGCCCACCACCATCATGGTGGCGTTCTCTGCCTTGTAGTGCTCGCCGACCCACTCGCGCACCGAGTCCATGTCGATGTTGCGGATACTCTCGTGGTCCCCCGCCATAGGTCTGTGGTACGGGTGGGCGTCTCCGTATGTATGAAGGCTGATGTAGTCAATCAGCGGGAAGAACGGAATGTTGTCGTTCTCCGTACGCA
>JAYZDK010000019.1:0-7297 GCA_036337845.1 Myxococcota bacterium
TGTTGAAACGTCAACGAGAAGATCTCTCCGAAAAATCCATGGACGAAGACTAGACCGGCACTGGTGGGCAATCTCGCTCGATATCCATCCAACCTCAGCTGTAGCTGACGAGCAACTCTACGCTACCTCGGCACGGGCGGGACCCCATGGGACCGCCACCGACGCGGCCCCCAGTTCGCGTTAAACGGACGAATGGAGCGAACCGTGGAAGAAACGAACGAACGCGATGCATTCTGGCACCGCATCATCTTGATTCTATCGCTCATTATCTGCGCAGCGGTAGCCTTTCTGATTCTAGGACCGCGCCCAGAAGGCATGGAAGGCCGTATCGACGTTTCAGGCCTTCCCGTTGTCAACGCCACGCTCAATGCCACGGCGGGGGTGCTGCTCATCATCGGCTTCATTCTGATCCGTTTGAAGAAGCCCCGAGCGCACATGCAGGCCATGCTATCCGCGTTTGGTTGCTCCGCTGCCTTCCTAGTGACCTACGTGGTGTATCACTGGTTCAAGAGCGGACCGAAGCCCTATGTCGGAGACTGGAAGACCGCCTATCTGGTCATTCTCCTCTCCCATATTGTCCTCGCTACAATCATTCTGCCCATGGCCTTGATCACTCTGTATCGAGGCTGGACAGGTCAGCTGGGTCCACACCGAAAACTCGCCCGAATCACGCTCCCGATCTGGCTGTATGTCTCGGCTACGGGTGTCTTAATCTACTGTATGCTGTACTAGACGGTAAGGCCTCCCCCACCCGTTTCTCCTCATACACATGGCATCGCTATGGGCGCAGCAGACATTGAAGTCGGCATCGACAGCCCAGATCTCCATGCCTTTGAATGGGAAGGCAACACCATCCTTCTGACCCAAACCGAGTTGAAATTCGCCCTGATCATCCAGTCCAAGAAAGGGCGGGTACTGACCAAACCGCAGATCCTTCAAGAAGTCTGGGGACTCCAGCATGATCCCGGCACCAACCGAGTTGCTGTCCTGGTCAATCGTCTTCGAAACAAGCTGGGTGACCGGTTCCTCCACAGCGTGCATGGTGTGGGATACGTACACGACCCCGACCGATAAACCAACTTCTACGGTGAGTCACGCAAGTTCGGCCCCAAAAAGATGCCCACCTGCCCACGGTCTTGGAAGTTGTCACCAAACCCGGACCCTCCAACCACGATGTCTGGCAGACCGTCTCCATCCAAGTCCCCGGAGTGGTCCACCATGTCTCCGGTATTCTCGGTCACAGAACTCCCCGTAAAACTATGGTCCGCCTCAGAGATGGTAATCACCTGACCTGATGGCAACGAAGAGGCCAGTAGCAGGTAGACCTTACCGGACGCGGCATCTACCTCGTTGTTGTAGGGTGCTCCCACCAGCAGATCGTCGCGCCCATCTCCATCCACATCGCCCGCAGTCGATATGGAACGCCCCGCCTCATCTCCGGCCGACTCACCCACCAGGATGAGGTCTGCACCCGCGAGCGAGTCATCTCCCCAACTCGCCAGTGTGGATGCATAGACCACGTATACAGCACCCGAGTGCGATCCGTTTCTGGAGCTCCCAATCGCACCGATTGCCAGGTCATCCGCACCATCGCCATCTACGTCGCCCACCCCTTGAACCCGGGAGCCCGAATAATCACCCCCATTCTCCCCCGTGAGTTTTTGGTCGGATTCGCCCAACTCAATCTCGGCGGAAGCCCCAAGATCCTCGCCAGTGACAATGTAGCTGGTACCCGAGTAATCTCCGTTCCGAGCCTCACTATAGGCACCAAGAATGACATCGCTCAGTCCATCTGCGTCCACATCACCAATGCCCGCCAGATTGAAACCAGCCCGAGAGCGCTCCCCCATACCATCAATCACAGAAGAAGCATTATCGAGCCCCATGTTGGTATTGGTGCCAAGTTCTGACGCCAGCACCACGTAGCTCCTGCCGGAGAACAATCCAGCCTCGCTGTGCGCCCAGCTACCAATCAACAAGTCATCCAAACCATCCCCGTCGATGTCTCCTCCTGCCCCCAGTGAAGCGCCGCTCTGGTCCGAGGTCGCCTCACCATGGAGGCGCCAGTTCGCACTCGAAGAAGACAACTCAACATTGCCCGCCGGCAAGTCTGCCCCCAGAAACACATACGAACGGCCCGCGTATATTCCCCCGTAGTCATTCCCAGGAGCCGATGCGATCAAGTCGTCTAAACCATCTCCATCCACGTCCCCAAGACAACTCAGCGCATGCCCGAACTCATCGCCAGCCGTCTCGCCTTTGATGGTCAAACCCACAACACCCAAATCCATCGAAACACCGGCCTCAACGGCCAAGCCCGATAGCCAATAGACCTGTCCGGCATCGCTGCCTCGAATGTCTCCACCCGGTGCCCCCACCAACAGATCGTCTCTTCCATCTCCATCCATGTCACAGCCAGCCGCCAAGGCTCCGCCCGCTGCATCTCCAGCCTGCGCACCCCGAATAAGGACTTCTGCATCTGAGACGGTCATGGTCTGGTTGGACCAACCTGCGTACCCGGAAACCCCCAGGCTTTCTTCGCCCCAAGGCCCTGAAAGCCGCCCGTCCGAGCCCTGCACTCGCGCAGTCCAGGTATCTCCGGCAAACACCAGCGCCCCATCAATCGCGGTGGCCCCATCATGCTCGGGAACAGGCTGACCATTGAGCAGCCACGCATAGCTGTATTGCACCGACGAACCTTCCGGGTCCTCGCTGTCTCGGAGAATGCTCAGCTGCAACGAATCTCCTTCCAGCGCAGGATTCGGTTGAACCTGAACCGTAGGCGCACTCGGCCAACCATCTACAGTCACCTCTACAAGGTCCTGCCCCGGCACATCCGTGTCCGACCAGACCGTCAGCGTGAGCTCATGACTCCCAGCCTGCAGTGAGTCCAACGAAAGCCCAAGCTCCCCGGAGTCATCGAGCGTCCCATCGACAAGCTGGCCTTGCGAATCACTCACCACCTCGAAAGCCAGCCCAGACACACCTCCCTCGACTGAGACGCTCGCCCTGAGCTCCACCGGCACTCCCTGATCGACCAGAGAGCCCGAGGACGGCTCAATCCAGCTCACCTCCGGTCCCGTCGCCACAAGAATCCCCACAGCGGCCTCACAGCCCACTTCGTTCTCCGGTTCATATTTCATCTCAATGGTGTGACTTCCAAGACTCAACGCCGTGACATCCAACGCCGCCACACCCAGTGAACCGATATCACTGGTGCCAAGCTCACCATCCACATCACTGGACCAGGATACCTCTCCTGCATCGACAAAACCCGAGGCGTATTCGACCACACCCTCCAAGCGCAACGGGTCCGACTGGGAATGCGCCCCACCATCTTGATGGGACGTGATGGAACACTCTGGCACCTGCCAGGCAGGAAGCACCACCACTGGAATCGAGGTGGAAAAACTCCGCTCAGGAATACCCGCTGCCGCCGGGACACGAACCTCCAACGTCAAGGAGGAGTCGCCCTGCCCACTGGGCTTTGCCTTGCAGGACGTCGCCCCTTCCACGTCCACAGACTTTCGACCACAAACCCGCTTCTCACCAATGAACCAGAACGCCTCCAGATTTTCGCTGGGCCCCGTCAGATCACGAATCACACCGTGAAACTGCGTGCTCTGTTTCTTGATCAGTACATCCCCGTCCCCGTGGGAGGTAATCTCCACCACAGGGCCAGTTTCCTCGTCCTGGCTACACCCTGCCCCTCCCAGGATCAAAAGCCAGGCCAACCAATGGCCACGAATATCCAGAACTCAAGCATACATTGAACAGATGAAGGGCACATTAAGCAATCATTACAATAGTATGCAACGTCAAGACCTATGTTCGAAATATACTAATCTATGAATAGGTATAGTCTTGGCTATAAGGATCCATGCACCTACTCGTCGTCGAAGACTCCCTACACCTCGGACAGTTCCTTGAAAAAGGACTGCAAGCAAAGGGACATGCCGTCACCCTGGTCACCACACTGGAAGGGGCCAGAGAGGCCTTGGAGCACACCACTCCAGACACAATCCTGCTCGACCGCAGGCTTCCCGACGGCGATGGACTCAACCTCGTCGATGAAATCCGTCAGGCCGAAAACAACATCCCAATCCTCATGCTATCGGCGTTAGCTGACGTAGATAGCCGTGTAGAGGGCCTGAGAACGGGGGCAGACGACTACCTGGCAAAACCGTTTTCTTTTGAGGAACTCCTTCTCCGTCTCGAAAAGCTACTAAGCCGCCCCCCCGCAAGCGCAGGACTTCTCGTAGGCCCGATTCGAATCGATCCCGATGGTCATCGGGTGTGGGTAAACGAGCAGCCCATCACCCTGACCGCCAAAGAGTTCGCCCTGCTCCTCATACTGGCCAACAGCGCAGGGCGAGTCTTCAGCGGAACCCAACTCCTGGCACAAGTCTGGGGAATCCACAACAATCCCGATAGCAATCTACTGGCTGTACACATCAGCAACATCAGAAACAAGATCGGCCCCGACCTGCTCCACACCATTCGGGGCGTTGGGTATGTGCTCGATCCCACAAGGACAGAGTCACACGAGCGCCAGGAACCCACCGATTAGCGCCTGAGCCGCTCCGTTCCCCACCCCACACCATCCACACGAATCCAGCGGCCCCGTGCCCTGCGTTTATGCACTCGGTAGACCGCCAGCCCGGCGCCCTCCGGCGGCCCCCACGCCACGAACAACCGGCGGCCTCGCACCACTCCTATTCCCAGGTAGGTCTCCTCCAGAACGCTCCAGGTCAACCGGTAGGCCCCATCCACTTCCTTCACCTCAAGCATGCCTTCGTAGTTCCCTCCTAGAGCCGGCAAGCTTCCCTCCACCCGATAGGCACCGCTCAAGCCCCGCTCTGGGTCCAGGGGAATCCACGTCTCCCGACCTTGCATGCCCACAGCCGCCGGCTCTGTCCAGCGTCCTAGGAGTGTTCCATCTCTCCGGATTTCGAACACCCCCAGTCCATATCCACGCCCCGTGCCCCAGCCTGCAACCAATCGTTGTCCAGCCTGCATCCCCACCCCGGAGAACTCACCTTCCGTGGTGTCCCAGCGCAACAGGTAGGAAAATCCACGCGGCTCAACCGTGAGTTGCCCCGCGTAATCAGCAACCCCAGGCCCTCGACCACTGACCAGCTCCCATTGCCCCGACGGCGCCACCCCCAACAGAACAAACAATCCCCAGATGGAAACGCTCAATAGGCGACCCCCGCGCCCAACAAGAACGCGTGCTGCCAATCCACCACATTGGCCTCCACTCCACTCACGGGAAGCGCAAGGTGGCGCACATCCATCGAGTAGCTCGCATCGATCAGCAGCGGCAGGCCACCGACCTCCACATCATCCAGGGTGATCTGCATGCCCAACCCCACATGGGTCGCAGCCGGCTTGGGCGCCAGCGTCTCGGCAACATCCAGCTTGAGCTCTACCGGCCCCAGACTGCGCTCGATTGCTCCCCCCAGTCGCGCCCCGAGAATGCCAAAACTCAACAACTCGGCACGGGTTTGTGCATCCTGGTATCGCATAGCCACCATACTCATGCGGTGAAGCCAAAGACCACCTTCCGCAATGAGCCCATTGCCAAGCGCATTCCGATACCTCAACCCCAATCTCAGATCGCTCAAGGCTTGCCCGTCCTGACCACTTCCCAAGTCGACGGTGTAGCGCCCCACCCGGGCCGCAAAGTCTCCCCCAAGAGCCCCACTCATCAGCCAATATTCTGCCCCCACTCCGATGCCCGGCACGCCCTGAGGCAAGCGAACCGATATCTCCGCAGGGCTATCCTCGGTGCCGGGGAGATTCTCGTACGCCTCCGCCTTCTGTTCGAAGTTGTAGCCGGTATATTGGAGCCTCACGAACGCTCTACCCGGAAAGAGCGTGCGGCTCAGCGCCCCACCGGGAGGCGGGGCATCAGCCACAGAAGCCACGGCCGGCTCCAAGGGCTCCGTTGAGGTGGCGGGAGGGTCGACACTTGGAGATGTATCCAACGCAGACGGCATCTCGTCCAAAGATGCCGCTGCCGGCGCTGCGGCTGCCGGCGCTGCGGCTGCCGGCGCTGCCTGAATGGGAGCAGGAGCAGCAACCACAGGCGCTCGAACCGGTGCAGCCCCCCGAACCATGTTGGCGCTCGGATACGCCAGTCGCCAGGCGTTGGATTCCGAGCGCGTAGATTCCATACCCGGCATCGCTATCAACGGCGCACTCTGGCCCCGAGGCACCTGCCACAACAACACCATGTGCTGCATGCCGCCGGTACTGGCCCGAAGCAGCGCTGGTCCCGCATCGAGTCCTGGCACATAGCGCACATGGCCCACCCCAGACTCATCCACTTCAACTTTCGGAGGCAGTGCTCCCCCTCCAATGGGCACCGCGAGGTCCACAACCGCAGACGGCACAGGAAGTCCCAATGCATCTTCCACCGCCACACCTACCATCATCTCGCTGGTAGTCCCCAGCGAGACCGCATCAGACTGCGTCCAGATACGCACTCGCGCGGGCGGCAGGCCAGATGTGCTCAGGGCCGGCCGCAGGTCCACCTTCAACCCAGCACTGTCTCTATCCAGTCGGACCTTCGCGGTGTAGCTGCCATCGCCCCCGTCTTCCACCTCACCCCGAATGGTGCCGCCTTCCAAATCCAAGCCCAGGCTCAAGCCCGGAAGGGTTCGACCGTTCGCATCTTTCGCCCAGGTGGTAAGCGTCACATCCCGCGTGTCCTTGGAAATAAACTCCGGGTCCGAGCGCAAGCTCAGTTGAGGGAGCACCCCAACAGACTCCAGGTCGATTCGGGCTTCCTGGTCCCCAGGCTGTGCAATCACGGAAAACGCTCCGGGCTCCTGGGGCACCACCACATCCACAGCAAACAACCCAGGCGCAAGAGCGCTCACTTTGGGGCTTCCAGGCCCCTCCAGCTTCAGCGTCTCTCCTGCCGAAAAGAGCGCTTCGGAAACATCCATCACTGGCTGTCCCGCTGCGTTGACGGCCGCGAGGTGCAGGCGCAGTGTCTGCCCAGCCCGCACGCTTGTGCCCTCGGGCAGCGGCGCAAAAGCCAACCGGCCTGACTTAGCACTCCAGGCCGGGGCCTCTTCCTCCTCTGTAGGCTCGGCCAGGCTCGGACCAAAGGCCAGACTGGAAAATCCAACCACACTCTCCGGCGCACTCAGATCCGTAGCGGTCAGCATCAGAACCGTTGTCTCTTCCAGCTCCACAGGCGGAATATAGAAGGCGGTCCATGTGCCATCGCCTACCGCCTGTAGCGACTCGATAACTCCCACCGAAGACCACAGAGCAAACCGCC
>JAYZDK010000020.1:0-7826 GCA_036337845.1 Myxococcota bacterium
AGCTGAAGGCCCTGCAGAAAGGCTATGCCGAGATAATCGGTGCGGATTCATTGCGTCGTTTGGGGCAAAGCCTCTCTCAGGCTGTATTGGATCGCGACGGGACTGGAGCCGTGTTTACGCTGCTGTTTCTTTTGCCTTCAGATGCTGTGGGAGATCTCGTGGCGCTGGGAGCTGTGAGCCCCAATGGCCTGGTGCGACAGGCCATCTCTGATGTGGTGCTGTTGCGTCTGGGGCGTGACGAACAGAGTTTGATGACACTCCTGGTTACCGCTACACCGGAAGAAGCCGTTGTGCCCCTCTTGGCCATAGGAAGGCTTGATATTCCTCAGAGCATCGAGCGCTGCATTGAACTGGCTTCAGCTCCCCAGAAGGAAACACGTGAAGCGGCTTTGCGGGCGCTGCGTCGCCAGCAGTCTCCACGCATTCAAAGCACGATGCTCAAGAGGCTGGAGGACCCGGAGTCGGATGTACGCATGGAGGCACTTCGATATCTCTCGGTCTATCGGGACCGCGACATGCTCCCGAACATTGAAGTCAGGATGCGTTCCAAGCTGTTGGAAACTTGTTCCGAGGAGGAACGCCGCTCCTGGTTTCTGGCCTATGGGATCATTGGTCGGTTGGAAGCGATTCCTCTATTGAGGGGGGTTCTTATCGGGCAGCAGCAGCTCGCTGGGCCGGAGCGATCGGTGAATGACTCCGCCGTTCGAGCGCTGGTGGTCATCGGTACGGACGAATCCAGAGCAGCCCTGGAGTTCGCGGTGAGGAAACGCCCTGAAATCAAGGACTTTGTGCAGCATGTGGCTCAGGAACGCCGGGAGCGGCCCGGATGACTGAAGTACAAGAAGTGACTGGAGCCGACCTGGGGAGGATCAACAGCGTTGGGAAACGCTTTTCCTACCGGATTGCCACACTGATTCGCACGGCTCGAATCCACAAGATGTCCAATAAGGCGCTGGACAACCCGTTGGCGATTGCGGCCTCGTCAGCGACTACGCTCTACCAGGACCTGGGAGAGGCCACGCTGCAGGGTGAGGGTGATGTCATTCACATCAACAAGTACCGAATTCGGGTGGAGAGAGCGCAAATTCCCCAGATCCGGTTCTTGAACACCTTTCTGCACGAGCGAGGCGTTGGGGGCTTTGAGGTGTTGGGGTCCACGCTTGTCGAAGACTGGCGCCACGTTCTTCAGCTGATCCTCGACGCGCCCCTTGTAGAGGACGATCTCCCGGCGGCGGTGCGCCTTAACGAAGAGCTGAGCCAGCGCGGTGTGGAAGTTGTTCGGTTTTCTCGCCGGATGCAGCTTTCCAGTGGTGCGGTAGGAGGCGTTGGCGGAGGTGAGGGAGAGTCGGTTCGTATTTCGGGAACCCGCTCCCTTCAGCTCTATCTGCGAGCCTTGCGAGTTGTTCGGGCGTTTTACCGCCGGGAGTCTTCCCTGCAGGCTCAGGGAGGCCTGACTCGGATTATGCAGTACCTGGTGGAACAGGCCATTGAGGAGCCGAGACAGCACCTGGCATTGGTTCAGATCAAGGGCGACCATGCCTACTCGCTGCGACACCCGGTGAATACCGCCATCTTGTCGATTGCGCTGGGCCATCGGCTTGGACTCAAGCGAGGCGCCCTGATGGACTTGGGGCTGGCCACGATCACTGGAGATCTGGGGATGCGAGAGGTTTCTGAGGGAATCCTGGAGAAGAAGGAAGCCCTCACAGACGAGGAGCGTGAGGTGTTACAGAGCCACCCCGTCGATTCGGTCTGGGGCACCCTCCGGTTGCGGCGCTTGGACCTGTCTGTACGGCGCTGGATGGTGTCGGCTTTCGAGCACCACATGGCCTATGACCACTCGGGGTATCCGCGGGTTTCTAAGTGGCCACAGCAGCACTTGTTCTCAAGAATCATTGCTGTGGCGGAGCACTATGATGCACTGACCACGGAGCGTCCATGGCGTGATGCACTCATGCCAGATGAAGCGCTGGCACAGATGTTGGACCTCGCGGGGTCTCGGCTGGACCCGGTCCTGGTGGCCATTTTCATCAACCTGGTTGGCCGATACCCACTGGGCACCATGTTGTTGTTGTCCAGTGGTGAGGTGGGGGTGGTCTACATGACTCCCTCTGAGCAGGAGCATGTGCACCGCCCGGTGGTTCGATTGATGCTCGATCGGTATGGAACTCGGGTGCAGGAGGTGCAACTCGTGGACCTCCGAGAGAAGGATGAGCGGGGAGCGTTTTTGCGTTCGGCAGCCCGTGTCGTGAAGCCAGAAGATCTGGGTGTTGACCTCAATCGAGCGATGTACTTCTGATAGACGCGCCTGGTTGGGTTAGAACGGCCCCGTGGAGCACGCCATGTCCGAATCGAACATCCAGAGACTCGAAACCGTTTTCGAAGAAGCCGGTGAGGCGCTGATTGCTTTTTCCGGTGGGGTCGACTCCGGGCTGGTGCTGGAGGTGGCTCATCGAGTGCTGGGCGATAGAGCTGTGGCATTGACGGCGGATAGCCCCACTTTTCCAAGCGAGGAGCGCGAGCAGGCAGTGGCCTTTGCGCAGGCGCTGGGGGTGCGACACCTGGTTGTGGACGCCCATGAGTTGGAGCGTGAAGGCTACGCTGCGAATGAGGGGAATCGCTGCTATTTCTGTAAGACCGAGCTCTTTGAGCTGGCGCGCCTCTGGGCGGACCGGCTGGGGATGCGTTGGGTGATGGACGGCACCATTACCGATGACCTTGGGGACCATCGGCCTGGACTTGTCGCGGCTTCAGAAAATCGCGTACGCCATCCTCTTGTGGAGGCAGGCTTCGACAAGATCCAAGTGCGGCATACCGCGAAGGAGCTGGGGTTGGACTTGTGGGACAAGCCATCCTTTGCATGCTTGGGAAGTCGCTTCCCGGTTGGTACGCGCGTCACTCAGGACCGTGTGGAGCGGGTCGGGCGTGTGGAGAGTGTGCTGCGAATCTATGGATTCAAACAGTTTCGAGTTCGATACCACGAGGTGGAAGGCAAGCCCATGGCAAGGATTGAGTTGGAGCCCAACGACCTGGCAGCCCTGGTTTCCGAGGGGGTTCGGGAAGCCGTGATTGAGTCTTGTCTCCAGGAAGGATTTGCTTGGGTCACTCTGGACCTGGCTGGCTATCGTTCAGGGGGTCAGCCAGCCTGATGTTGGGAGACCGTCCAACTCCAGGAGCCCGGGTGCGCCCGGTTCTGGTGGAGGTTGTGCTGCTCTGGTTGGTGACCTTGCTGCTCATTCGCGGGGTGGTCGAGGTGCAGTCGGGGGCAGGGCTGCCAGACTGGGTGCTCGCCGCGGTGCCTGTATTGTTCATTTATGCGCCGGTGTTGTGGTGCCGCATACGGGGGGTGGATTCCTTTGCCTACCGCCTGGCCGTTCCTGCGTTTCGCGAGATGGGTGCTTGGGGGCGGGCACTTCTGGTCAGCGGTAAGTTGATGGCTTGGATTTTGATCCCCTGGCTGGTCGTGTACCACGTCTACCAGACCCGCATCTTTGGGTTTGAGCCCTCCATGCGTCTGCCTGGAAATCTCCTCACGCTGGTGGCCTACCACACTTTTTTCGTGGCGATTCCCGAGGAGTTTTTCTATCGGGGCTATGTCCAGACCCGACTCAATGAGGTTTTCGAGCGCCGTTTCTTGCTGTTTGGCATCCCTGTGGGCCACGGCTTGTGGATTGGGGCGCTTCTGTTTGCCTTTGGCCACTCACTCGTAGTTGTCCAGTGGTGGCATTTCGCCATCTTTTTCCCGGGGCTTCTCTTTGGACTGCTCCGAGAAAAGACGGGGGGAGTGCTGGCAGGAGCGTTTTTCCATGCGGCATGCAACGTCATGGTGCATGTGCTGGACACGGCCTATGGGGTGATACCCTAGCGCCTACCGGCCGCTTTTCTTCTTGGCGGTGGCGGCGGGTTTTTTCTTTCGGGGGCGGGCGGGTTTTTTCGCTGCGGCGCTTTCCAGGGCTGCGATGCGTTCCTCCAGGGCTTGCACGCGCTGGTCGATGGCCTGCATGGCGTTCGCGGTAGAGCTCACCGAACTCCGCATGGAGTTCACGAGGTCTCTGAATTCATGAAAGTCGGTTCGGCTGGGGACCTGGCGCTCGCTGAGCACCTCCATCACCACGTCCTCAAGGGTCTGTCGAAAGACGGGCAGCATGGTGTCTGAAGTGGCAGACCGAACGAAATCGCGTAGAGAACTCATACTGTTTACTTGCCTATCGGGAGTGTGGACTGGATGTCAAACACGGGGGGGTGGAAGAAGGCAGCGGTTGCCACCGCTTACCCGGAAGTGCTACGTTTTTCGCCCCACAGGGAGCCGGGCAGGATGAACTTTGTGGGTTGACCCAGGAGGCAGGATGCCGGAGTGTCCATTCTGCCATGCTGAAGTGGAAGAAGAGCTTGTTCTCTATGGAGGCTCTTGTCCACATTGTTTTAACGCGATTCCCGGAGAGGAGGCGCCCACGGACCCTGGTGTTCCCGCCAAGGCGGCTGCTTCCGAGGATTCGGCAGGTTCGTTTAGGCTTGTGGCGGCGGCGTTGGTACTTCTGGTGGGCGGTGGCGGTGCGGTCGGGCTGGGGGTGTTTCAACCCGAGGATGCGCCGGAAGTACCCAAGGTTGCCGAGGTGGAAACACCGGAAGTTCGTGAGCGTGACCTGGAGGCCGAGGCCAAGGCGATGGCGGAGGCCTATGCGGTGGCAAACCCCCAGGACACCCAAGGGCTGGCTCAAGAGTTGAACCAAGCTGCTGGCGTGGTGGAAGAAAAGCCGCCCAAGACGGCGCGAGCTCGCAAGTCGACTTCTCGAAAGCGCAGCTCGCCGGAGCCGGAGACGCCGGTGACCACCAGGCCTACGCTGTCTGCAGCGGGAGGGCCTGTGGTGGTGCCCCGTCGAGCCCGCCTGGAGCCGGACCCGTTGTCGGACCCGGATGAGGTGGCTGATGCCATCACGCATACGCTTCGGGCCAACAGTGGCCGGTTCGAGCAGTGCTACAACCAGCGGCTCAAGGGCAATGATGGCCTGCGGGGGTCTTGGATGGTGAGCTTTACCGTGATGCCCACTGGGGTGACCCAGGGGGTTCGGGTGCGAGCGCTCAAGATGCAGGATGATGTGCTGGAGGAATGTCTGGGGCGTCAGATGGGGAGTTTGACCTTCCCCAAGATCGAAGAAGCCTCACCGTTCGCCAAGAAGTATCACTTCGGCGTTCGCTGATTCGAGGGTCATCAGCACGGCGGCTTCACCGTCTTTGTAGTAGCGCTCCCGCCTGCCCACTGTCTTGAACCCGAGAGATTCGTAGAGGGCTCTCGCCGGTGTGTTGCTGTCTCGTACCTCCAGCATTGCGATTGGGTTTCCACAGAGTGTGAGAAGTGCTTCTACCAGTGCGCGGCCGACGCCATTTCGGCGCTCACTGGCGCTGACAGCAACATCCAGGATGTGGGTTTCCTCGGCCACCGACCAGCCCGCGGCAAACCCGATCACCTCGCTGTTGGTTGTGGCTACGAGGAGGTGGCCGTTGGGCCGTTCAAGCTCATCTGCCAACTGTTGGAAGGTCCAGCCATGACTCTGGGTGGCCTGCTCGATCTGGGCAATGGCGTTGAGGTCACTGGGGGTGGCGGCGCGAATCATCTCTGGGGGGCTCGGTCTTCAACGGGGTGTTTAGCAGAGGCTACGGAGTCGGACGTTCCGGAATGCGGCGAATGCCGGCCTCTTTTCTTCGCTCGCTCATCCAGGTCTCGTAGGTGGATTGGTAGTGGGCTTCCCATTCGGGTGAGGCGGGGTCGTGCTCGGCTCTCAAGGCCAGTCCGACATTTCGTTCTACATAGGCCTCGGCCATCACGCGGGAGCGCATGAGGCTCCGAAGGTCCTGTTCTTGAAGTCCCTGCTCGTGCAGGAACACAAGGTAGGCTTTTTCGCCTGGCCAGGTGGACCGGAATCGGGCCATGCGGTTGTCGATGGTGAGTCGGTCGGGCACGTAGAGGGGCACATCGCCGGCCAGTGAACGCAGGATGCGAAAGTCTTCCAGACGCAGAAGAGGGTCTTGGTGGTTGAATGCAGGAATCGAACTTGAATCGTGTTCTGCAATGGTTTTTTCGAGTTCGAGTTCCGAGAGGGTGATGATGGTATCGCCGACGACGGACACCACTCGGTCTGCCAGTGTGGACTCAAATTGGTCCGGTGTTGGGGCCTGGGCGAATGCGGTGGCCATGAAGAGGTGTAGCAGTGCCTGTTCCATCCCAGGAAGAGACATTACACTGCCCTCTCTGCTGACGAGACCTTCATGATCGAAACCCACGAACTGACCAAACGATACGGTACCTTGACCGCAGTCGACTCGATTAGTTTCCAGGTGGGTTCGGGTGAGGTTCTCGGGTTCATTGGTCCCAATGGTGCGGGAAAGACCACAACGATGCGTATCCTGACGGGCTTCCTTCCCGCCACGCAGGGCAAAGCGATTGTGGCGGGTCACGATGTGTTTGAAAACCCAATGGAGGTCAAACGCACTGTGGGGTATCTGCCGGAAACTCCCCCGTTGTATCGGGAGTTGACCGTGGGTCAGTATCTGCGGTTTGTGGCGGAGATTCGTGAAGTTCCCCGAGCACTGCGGCTGAGACGGATTGGTGAGGTAATGGAACAGGTAGGCCTCAGTGGATGGGAATCCCGAATTGTAGGCAGTCTCTCCAAAGGCTATCGACAGCGTGTGGGGCTGGCCCAGGCTCTACTTCATGATCCGAAGGTGTTGATTCTGGACGAACCGACTTCTGGTTTGGACCCTGGCCAGACACAAGGGGTTCGCAGGTTGATCGAGGGGCTGGCGGGAGACCGGACAGTCATTCTCTCAACCCACATTCTGCGTGAGGTGGAGGCTCTCTGCTCTCGTGTGGTGGTGATCAACCGTTCCAAGCTTGTTGCGGATGGAACACTGGCAGAGGTGTGTGCCCATGCCGGTCCAACGACCTACCGAGTCGAGTATGTACTTGGAAACACGGAGACACCCTGGGGGCGCCGGCTTCCCTCACCTTCGGAGGTAGCCGTCGCGATTGGGGGGCTCAGAGAGGTTGACCAGGTGCGTCCACTCGCGGATGGGGGGCTCGAGGTGAGTGCTTCGGAGGACCCCCGCTCCGCCATCGCCAGCTTTTCGGCCCAACAAGGTTGGGTGCTGGCACGACTCGAGGCGCAGGCGCCAGGTCTGGAACAAGCGTTTCTGAGCTTGGTGGAAGAGGGGGCATCATGAGCGGCACTTGGGCCATTTTCCGAAAGGAGCTTCGGATCTACTTTGTGAGTCCGCAGGCGTATGCGTTTCTCTGTGCGTTCTTGTTTCTGGCGGGGTTGTTTTTCTACCTGGGCATCGCTCTGACAGGAGAGGCCTCACTGCGGGTCATGCTGGGGAACCTGGCCATCTCGTTGATATTCGTGCTGCCCATGCTCACCATGGGCCAGTTGGCAGACGAGCAGCGAGGGGGCACATTGGAGCTGTTGATGACAGCACCGCTGTCTCTTTCATCACTCATTCTTGGGAAGTGGCTCGCTTCTGTGGCGCTCTGCGTGGTGATGCTGTCTGGAACCCTGTTGTTTCCTGGGATCCTGGGTTGGTATGGAGAGCCGGATTGGGGGGTTGTTTTCACCTCCTATGTGGGGCTCTTGCTCTGTTGCGGTGCCTTTTGTGCCGCTGGATTGTTTGCGTCTTCGCTGACAGACGACCAGGTGGCCGGGGGCCTTGTGGGGATTTTGCTCCTCTTGCCGTTCTGGTTGATGGGCAGTGCTGCGAATCTTGTGGGGGAACGCTGGCGAGCGACATTGGAGCAACTGGCCCTCCTGCCACGTCTGCGTGACTTCAATCGG
>JAYZDK010000021.1:0-14563 GCA_036337845.1 Myxococcota bacterium
GACAGATAGAACGCCCCACCAAAAGTGGCCGCCGTATCCTCGATCAACAGATCGGAAATCGCCACGTTGGCCTGGGTTTCCATGTAGAACGCCCCACCAAGCCGCCCTTGGGAGTCTCGAACCTCCACATCTGAGAATGTCGGGGCACCCCCTGTGATGTGAACAGCTCCACCATCGATGGTGCCCAGCGAGCCGCCTCCTTCGATGACCACATCAGAAACCACCACTGAAGCACTGGTCATGCTCATGGCACGCGCCGAGTTTGGCCGGATGGTAAAGCCCTGGAAGCTCCCGGACTCACCGAGATTCCAAGCCACTGAAATATTGTTTAAGGGCGATTGAATCGTGGTCTGGCCACTCCCAGACACCCCCATAATGTCGAGGTCTTTACCCGAGAGGTTCAAGCTCTCCGTGTAAAAACCAGCGGCCACCTCGATGGTATCGCCGGGTATCGAAGCATCAATCGCAGCCTGGATACTGGAGAACGTACCGGTGCCTCCCACCGTGAGGGTGGCTGCGGTAGCAGATTTCAGCAGCAGCAAGTTCAGCAACATAAGATCTTGGACCTCGCTCTAGGAACGAGACTCCGGTCATCTGTCTTGTCGGTCACTTCGGCAATTTGTTCAAGCAACAATCGCGCTACCGTCTTCGATTCGCCCCTCCCAAACCCCAACAGCATGCTCCACATAGATGCGGTGGAGTTCTCCATAATCAAGCTCCGTTTGCAGCTGACGCAGCATTGCGTAGACCCCCATGAGGCTCCGATGGAGATACACCAGCTCTGGTGGAGACTTGATCTGGGGGTACCGAACAAAATTGGGTGCCAACTCCTGCAACGAGGCCTGAACGCTATCCTCAGATGAGCCCGCCCGATAGGCTCCACCCTGAAAAGGTATGGCGATTACCTCGAAAAATTGCCACAACAACGACTCGGCCTCAGGGGGAGCACCGTCCAGGCAACCCATCTCATGAGCCAACCTCAACGCCTCTTCACGCTGCGACAACACAGCGGCTCTACCGATCTGCGCATATCGAGCGACGAATTCCGGCTCAAAACGGCGCACGCAACCGTAATCCAAGAGCCCTAAGGTGCCATCGGCCTCAAAAAGGTAATTTCCCGGATGCGGGTCACAATGCAGGGTTCGGTGGCGATAAAACATCTCCTGGAATAGCGTCGCCAGGTTTTCACCGGCCTTCTGACAAGCCTGCGCATCTCCTAGCGCCAGAAAGTCTTCCAGTGGCTCCCCGGACAGACGCTCCATGGTCAACACCCGCTCCGTAGAATGTGTGGACACCATCTTCGGCACACGCACACCATCCAAATCGGAAAGCATGTCGGAAAAGGTTTCAATGTTCAGGGCTTCCTGGCGGTAATCCAGCTCTTCCTCAAGCCGTTCACGAATCTCCGAAAAGACTGCGTCGAGCTCTTCTTTGTCGCGCTGGAGAATGCGACTGGCCGTCAGAATGGAGCGCAGCGCCATCAAATCCGAGTCCACAGAACCGGAAATTCCGCGATGCAGCACCTTGACCACCACCTCCTGACCGTTCTCCAACCGCGCCACATGTGCCTGCCCCAAGGACGCACTGCCAAGGGGCTCGGGCTCGAACTCCGAGAAGAGCTCCGAGATTGGAGCCCCCAGCTCCGACTCGATGTCCTCTTGAATGACCTCAAATGACACAGGCGGGGCCTTGTCATGCAGCCGAGAAAGAATGCTCGCCACCTCAGGAGGCAAACCTGCGCCATCCGCCATCACAGCCACGGTCTGCCCCACCTTCATGGCAGCCCCTTTGAGGCGCCCCATGGTCTCCACAATCTTCTCGGCATTGCGAATATGTGCAGCTCGCAGCCCACCCGCACGAGACTCGTCATCCTGAAACACGCCCGCAAGGCGTTGCCCCAGATATTCCGCAGAAACCCGAGTCGTCATGCCACCGAGCGCAGCCAATCGACCCAAGCGAGAAGAGGTCGGCTTCTTGCTCACTCTGAAAGGATGGCCCACCCAGGGATGAACTGCAACCAGCCAAAGCCTGCTTGGGGTTGCGAACCCCCACAAATCGCCCTAAGTTGCGGCGCCCTTTATGGAGAAAACCATGCGTACAAGCCTTTTTTCGATTGCCCTCGCCGGCAGCACACTGCTGTCGCTTGCTGCATGCAATACCAAAGATGCGGTGGACGACACCGCAACCCCCGAAGACACCGGGGAAACCACAGACACCCCCGTTGAGGCCCCAGACGCTGGCGACTCCCGCGAAGACGCCATGGCAGTCGAGTTTGACCAGGACGAAGGCTACTTTGCCGTGGACGATGGCCTGATCAACCCCGCTGGAGACCGCGACTTCTACGCGTTCCAAGCCGTGGCTGGACAGGGATATGGATTCTGGGCCCAGTCCTACTACTTCTACGAGGAAGTACTGGCCGACACGGTTCTCCGAATCTGGGACGAAACCGGCACAGAGCCCCTGTTTACCAACGATGACATGCCCTTCCGCATGTGGGAAACCGATTCAGCCATCTTCTTTGAGCCCACTGTAGACGGAACCTACTACGTTGAAATCCTCGAATGGTCGGACTGGTTGGACGACGACTATGCCGCCGAAGGCGGTAGCGACATGGAATACGCCCTATTGGGCTTCCTGGTCGACCCCACCGAGACCGAACCCAACGACACCCCGGAAGATGTAGAGACCTGGTGGGTCGACGCTGATCAAGACGGCACCAAAGATGTATTCGTATTCTCTGGTTCGCTGGCCGACGGCTACGCACAATTTCACGGCAACATGGAGTTCTCCGGCGACAACGACCTCTTTCCATTGGAGTTCGACGCTGACGGAACAGCCACCTGGTGTCAGTTTGGCACCTGGCCGGACTCTTCGAACATGGCAGCCGAGTTCACGCTCTACAACGAGTACATGGAGCCAGTCGCCCAATCCACAGACACCGATGTGAAGCCCCAGTGGTTTGGGTTCTACGACTCGGGAATCACCTACAGGATTCCGGAAGACGGCGGCGTGTACTACCTCGGCGTGGCTGATATCGACGAGAACGAGGGTGCTGGCACCTTCTACTCCGGCATGAATGTCTGCTGGACCTACCAAGACGATCCCGACAACCCCGGCGAAACTCTGGAGCCCTTCGAAGAGGAGACCAACGACTCCGCCGGAGAGCCCAACGAGCTGAGGTTCAACGAGTCTGACAACACGGACAACTACTACTACGCATGGTTGTACGGAAACCTCGAAGAGCAGGATCCGGGTGACTGGCTGTGGGTCAAAGAAAGCGACACAGGCGACTCTCTTGAGGGCAAGTACCTCAACGTACAGGTGGCCTCCGCCACTCTGGGTTCCCTCCTGGACCCCGAAGTCACGGTGTACTCGTTTGACCCCACCACCGGCACCACCGCCGAGTTGGCAACCGCTGTGCCCGCTGAGGCCGGCGCGGACCACGACTACGCGGTCGTGGACCTGCTGCTTGGCGCTGAGAGCCAATTGGTCATTGAGATCGCCGGCGAGTCCGCACCGATCGACGAGGCCAACAACTGGATCGCCCTGGTGACGGTCTACGACGAGCCCTCCTCCGAAGAGTAGTGTCAGAGCTCGCACAAAAGTCCTGCATTCCCTGCAGGGGAGATGCTTCTCCTCTGCAGGGCGCAGCACTCAAAGACCTGCTCTCCCAACTGGAAGCAGGCTGGGAGGTGGTGGACAATCACCACCTCAGCCGTACCTTTGCCTTCCCCGATTTCGCGCGTGCCCTCGCCTATGTGAACACGCTGGGCGCAATCGCCGAGAAAGAAGGCCACCACCCGGACCTGCTGCTGCGATGGGGATCGGTGCGCATGGATATCTGGACCCACACCATCGATGGGTTGACCGAAAGCGACTTCATTCTAGCCGCGAAAGCCAGTGTGGCCTACGCCAGCCATTAGAGGCACCCGGCGTGGGTTGAACGGTAAGCCCACCTCCGTCTTGGAGTGAATCGCGCCGCAGTCCGAAACCCCGGCGGATACGGCCTATTACAACTCCACAGTCTCCTGGGTATAGGTCGCTGTTTCCAACAGAGTGTCTTCTCGATCAAACTGCGTTTTGATCAGCTTCTCAACACTCCAATCAAACAGCGTGTACTCGTCTTTGGCCTTGCCTGAGCGCTTCACCCTTCTATTGCTCATCATGCCCTTCATAGAACCCCCGACCGGGTTGGGATGCCATTCGTACAACTCCTTGTATTGAAAGTTCCAACTGGAATCTGTGTTGCTTCCCGTGTGGGAAGTCAGCGTCTCAAGCAGGTTGTCTGCGTCATAGGTCAGCTCCATCTTCTGCCTCGGCCCATCTTCATCAAAGAGGCTCAACTCCACAGGCCGGCCCTCCTCATCGTGCACCCTCTCATAGTACGAGGATTTGTCGTACTCCCCATCCCCATCGGTGTCCTCAAATAGAAGGCTGGGATGCCCCTGGTCATCGAATTCAATCTCAGATGCGGTGAGTAGCTCTCCGTCGGATCCATACGTGAAGTACCACTCCCACGAACACGCCACCCCGAAACCCTTCAAGGTGTAATCCGCGGCACTGCAAAACAACGCACCCTCCAACTCCAAGTCCCCGTCACTGGTATACCCAAGATAGGAAAACCCACGGACCAGACCGCCCGCATCTAAGGTCACCGTCTGCTCCCAGTGTTTGGCCGCATCGATGTGAACTCTCGGGTCCTCTCGGTAGCTGACCACATAAGTCTGCACATGGAGATCCTCGTCCCAAACCGCCTCAAACCCCTCTGCGAATTCCCCTTCTTCTTCCACAATAGACTGGGTGGGAAACCCTGAAGCATTCAGAGTGTTCTTGGTTTCAGCGACCACCCCATCCACACCGGTCTTCACGATCGAATCCGGCCACAACTGACTCGCGGAGCCGTAGTCGTATACCGACTCCCAAGTCGTGGCCCCACTAGCGTCCATACCGATTGCGGCAATCGATCTGAGCTCCTGAGGCACCCCCACCTCTCGTTCTGGCGCTGCAAGACAACCTAAGGCTCCAGACAGCCCCACAACAACCAAGCACGACAGGGGTCTACGCATACTCAAACTCTCCCATCGATCGTTCTACCATGCAACGAGTCTTGCTCAGGCAATCCAGCCCGCACGCCCTACTGGCCAGGCGGTCTCGTTTCGCCCTTCGCAGTCAGGAAGACACGCTTTCTCGAATTGGCTCAAAACGAGAAAGCGGGAGCCCATAAGGCTCCCGCTTTGTTCCATCCCAATGAAACAGCCGTGTTTAGCGGCCTTCAGCAACCTTGAGCGCCTCGTAAGTTGCGTCGTAGTAGCTGACATAGACCCGATCGTTGGATCCAACGGTCAAGGTCGGTTCCTTCCCAACAGAACCTTCCCAGTCCACAGTCAGCACTTCCCAGGTCGCACCCTCGGTGGTCCGGGTCGCAATCTTCAAGTCCGCGTTGGAAGCATCGTAGTAGGCGATGTACGGCTCGTCCTTCGAGTTGAAGCCCAAGTCCGCATAGGCACCCACATTTCCAGTGGAATCCACCACCTCGTGCGTCCATGTGCCATCGACTCTACAACTGTATTGAAGGTCGCCACTGAAGCTGTTCTGCGAGGCTACGCACGGAGTGTTGTCCGAACGAATCGCCAATGAGGTGTAGCTCCCACCCTGGTAGACTTCTTCCGAGAAGAAGATCTTGTCCAGGTCGAGATCGGTGTAGGCGCTGTACTGAGCCTCGTCACCAAATCCAGCCGGAAGGTACTCTCCATCCCAAGCGGAAGTGTCCCAATACACTACGTGGTCCATCCCGTTGGAATCAATGGCCACACTTGGGGTGTAGCCCGTGGGGCCATCGGTGAGCCCAAAGCCTTCCATGTACTCATGTCCCCAGTCGAAATAGGCATCGACCTGGACATAGAGTGTCTGGGAGAAGGTGGTGTAGTCTGCCAGCACAGGTTCCATACGGCCCGCATCGTAATAGGCAAAGGACGGGAGGTTGCTCGCATCCAATGCAATCGTGACGTCGTAGCCAAGCCACTCACTATGTTGTGGAGAAGCCTGGTTGGGGAACAACTGAATGATGGCGTCGTTCTTCTCGGCCACAATATCCGAGGCGCCCCAGTTGCCCTGCCCATCGCGCACGATGTACTCCAAGCGCTGAAAGCTCGCCTCGGAATAGGTGTAGGCGACATGGAAGCCATCTGCACCGCCAATGGCAGCATCCAGCCACTCCCCAGAGCTCTTGCCTACGCCCGGGACCTCTTCCATGTCTTCCCAGACACCATTGGCCTGACGACGACGGTAGACCAACTGCTGCTCCGTCTCATCACGGTAAGCGACATGCACCTGTCCAGCCGAGTCCACCGAGATGGCCGAGCGTTCTCCTACATAGGTGTAGAAGTCAACAAAGCTGGGAGAAAAGCGCTCATTGATGATGCCGTTGCAGTTGTTGTCAATCTCATCCGTGGTGTCCTCGGGGATTCCAGGGCTGATGTTCGGGTCGGTGTCATCACAGTCGTCACCGCCCTTTTCTTCCGCATCAAACCCATCGCCGTCGGCATCCAAGTCCGAGGTGTTCGGATCACAGTCGTCATCCACACCGTTGTAGGGAATCTCATCTTGTGACGGGTAGATGTCCGCGTTCTGGTCATCACAGTCATCCCCATCACGGGTGAAGTCTGCATCATGGCCATCGCCATCGGCATCCAAGTCCGAGGTGCTCGGATCACAGTCGTCATCCACACCGTTGTAGGGAATCTCGAATACATCCGGAGCAATGTAGGGATCCGAATCATCGCAATCCCCTTCATCTTCCGAAAAGCCATCGCCATCGTCATCATACGCCAAGCCACCCGGCCGTCCGGTGTCTTCCGGGCTGCCTGCGCCATCCTTGAAATCATCGGAGCATCCTGCTCCCACCAATGCGACGAAAGTTAAAATAATCGTGCGCTTCATGATTGCCTCCTGCAATTGTCGCGCCATATGCCTGTGAAATTGGCGTGTGTCAAGCGAAATTTGCCAGTAGATCCTGCGAATTGCGGGTTTTGACCCCTCAAAGCACTTTCAGCTAGAGGAATGTAGGAACTCACGCTCCCCGCGACTGAACGGACCGACCGTGTCGCCTTGTCCCGTAAGGCGCCATCTCGTGGTCAATAAGCCATCCACACCGACCGGTCCTCTCGCATGAATCCGGGCCGTACTGATCCCCACTTCCGCCCCCAGACCAAACCGAAATCCATCCGCAAACCGAGTGCTGGCGTTGTGAAAAACGCAAGCGCTATCCACACCCGAAAGAAACTGCCGGGCTACGGCCTCGGATTCGGTCACAACACTCTCGGTGTGACCGCTGCCATGCGCATGGATGTGCTCAATCGCCTGTCCCACCCCATCCACAATCTCAACGCACACGGCAAGGTCACCGTACTCATGAGACAGAGACTGGGCCCTCGGTAGCGAATGAGCCTCGGCTGCCCGAGGCCCTCCAAACACCCGCACACCGGCCTCGGCAAGTGCACTCAACAATCCCTGGGCGCTCGGGTACTCCGAGTGAATCAGCAAGGTCTCCATGGCATTGCAAGCCGCGGGATAGTCGGTCTTGGCATCCACCACAATGGCCTCTGCCTTTTCCGCATGGGCATCTTTGTCCACAAATACATGGCAGATGCCATCCGCGTGTCCGAGCACAGGGATCCGGGTTCCCTCTTGAATGGAGCGCACCATCTCTGCGGACCCCCGAGGCACGACCAAATCAATGCAGTCATCCAGAGACAAGAGCGCCCCCACTTCCTCTCGGGTTTCCACCAGGCCAAACAAGCTTCCTGGCAGCCTGGGCTCCACAGCCTCCACAAGCACCTCGTGCAGCTTGCGATTGCTGTGAATCGCTTCCCGCCCACCCTTGAGTAAGAGACCATTTCCACTGCGAAGAGCAAGGCCTGCAAGCTGCGGCAAGACATCGGGCCGAGACTCGAAAATGACAAGCACTACCCCCAGCGCCACCGTCTCCTGGGTCAACTCCAGTCCTTCGGCCAGCGTAGAGTGGCGCAGCACGCGCCCCAGCGGCTCTTCTTGCTGAGCCAGCGACCGAAGCCCCTCCGCCAATACCACAAGTTTTTCCTCGGTCAGCTTCAAGCGGGCCGCCAAGGCGCTGCTCATGTCTCCCGCTTGGACCCGCAGTTGTGCATCGGCCACATCCATCGCATTGGCTTTGAGAATCTCCTGTTGACGCTCACAGAGAGCGGCCGCCATAGCTTCCAGCCCATACTGACGGTCCGCACTCGAGAGTGACTGGACCTTTCGGCTGGCTGAACGTGCAGCCCGCGCAAGCTCGGCCGGAGTCATGACACCACCTCCTGGAGTATGGCTAGATTTTCACTGTGCACCAAGCAACGGTCTCCACGAGTAGAGCCGAGTTCTGTGCTGTGACACCCCATGGAAGAACGAGCGTCTGTACTGGAACAGTTGGCCATCCCCCGAGCAAAGTCGGCTCCTGTCTCATCCGCTATCCCAACCACCTCTCCGGCAGACCACTCCCCTTCTACAGCCACCACTCCACTGGGAAGTAGGCTCGCCTTGCGATCTTCTAGGGCCTGGCGAGCCCCCGAGTTCACAACCAGCCGTCCACGAGCCGTGGTTGCAAATCGCAACCAACGCTTACGACTGTTGGACTGGCGGTCCGGTGGAAAGAAGGTGCCAACACACTCTCCTTGGGCCACCCGTCTCAAGGTGTTCGTCTCGACCCCACTGGCCACCACCACAGCCACCCCCGCAAGATTGGCCACTCTCGCGGCTTCAATCTTGCTCTGCATTCCCCCACGACCTCTCGCCGAGCCCGCTCCCAGCACCACTTCTGTGTTCGGGGAGAACACCCCCACCACCTCGGCTCCTTCCGCCCCAGGAGGCTGCGTATACACACCCTCCACATCACTGAGCACCACTAAGAGATCGGCTTCCATTCGCGAAGCAAGCAGCGCCGACAAGCGGTCGTTGTCCCCAAAAACAGCACCATCGGTCATTTCGATCTCCGCCGTTGAGACGGTATCGTTCTCATTGAGAATCGGAAGCACCCCCAAAGACAACAATCGCTCGAGCGTGTGCTGAAGATTGACGTACCGACCACGGTCTGAAAAATCATCCTCGGTCAACAAGACTTGAGCCCCGACATGCCCCAAGCGCTCCAACAAGTCGTTGTAGGTAGAAACCAGCGCACCCTGGCCGACAGCCGCACAAGCCTGGCGCTCCACCAATCGGGTCGGTGTGTCTGGAAGTCCCAAACGCTCCACACCGATTCCCACAGCTCCGGAGCTGACAAGTAATACCTGCCGCCCCTCCTGTAGAAGATCCCCTATCTGTTCAACAAGATGCGCCATCCTGGCCAGAGCCAGTCGCCCGTCTGGGCGGGTCAGGACAGCCGTACCCACTTTGACCACAATTCTGCGAGCCTGGCCGAGGTTCTGGCGTTCAACAGCATCCATAGCCGGCGAACACTAACTGTTTCGGAAGTAGGACGCCCCATCAGGCTGCATTTTCATGCAACTTTAGTCCCTATATGCTCCGACATATCTGTGTTTTTATCCAGTATGCTGCGTAAAACACCCATCCACGGCGCATAATTCCTGGATTTCCCGAGAGAAGACGTGTAGATGGGCTCCCTGACCTGCTGGCTCGACGCCGTATGGACCACACGACGACTCTGATGCGGCGCCAGACACGCCTCGTCCCATTCCAAGTCACAGAACTCCAACATCCTGCTCACCTGGCTTTCCGGATTCAGAACCAGGTCTTCATAGGCTACATCAAGGATCTGTAGTGGCAGGTGAGCCTTCCAGTGCTCCATCAAGCGCTGGTAGCCCAAGAAATACTCGCCAATCCATTCAAGCCGGGTCGTCCAGGCATACGACTCCCCAAAGTTCTGGAAGAAACAAGACAACCCTACATCCATGGGGTTTCGGGTGCAGTGAATCACACGCGCTCCCGGAAACAGGCGAGCCGCGATGCCCAGGTGGAGAAAGTTCTCAGGAAGCTTGTTCGAGACAAACCGTGCCTCACCGCCAATCTGCTGGAGCTTCAGGAGATATCGCCGGGCCTTTTCCATCGCCTCGGGAGTCCCTGAGCTCGTTCCACCCAACATCAACTCCAAATCATCAATCTCTCCGGCACCCACGAATTCGGGGTGACAGTCCAGGATCTGCTCGGTCAAGCTCGTACCCGAGCGCGGCATCCCCACAATAAATACGGGCCGTTCGTCTCTCAAACCATCCGGCGATTCCAACGTGGCCTCCCCAATGACCCGCTCAATACGCGCATTCCAATGGTCTGCATCAAACCGAGTTCCACGCAGCTCATTGGCAGCTTGAACCGCCGAAAACGCGCCCTCGTGGTCGCCCTGAAGCTCCAAAAGCCAGGCAAGTGCATGGAGCAGCATGCAGCGAACCAGAGGAGACTGGTTTCCTTGGAGATTGCGCTCCAAGAGTGCGACACCCCGCTGGGGCTTCCGCATTGTGCGACATATTGATGCCACAAGAAGCACAAAGCTCACAGAACTCCCAGCCCTGGGTTCGATCTTCACCAGGAGTGCAAGAGCCTCGTCGAGGCGACCCAAGCGCTCCAACACCCGAGCCTGGCCCACTTGCGCCTCCAGGTTTTCCGGACTCATCGATAGAACCTGCTCAAAGCACTCATTGGCGTCCGAGATCTGTCGCATCTCCAAGAGGTGACTACCCAACTTCAGCCAGGTCGAAACGCGCCCTGGCTCGAGCTCCAGAGAACGTCGATAGCAATCCAGGGGCTCTGAAACCCGACCACACGCTGCCCACGCCACCGCCAGGTTTGTCCAAAGGCCGGCATCGGTCGCATTCATTTCAACCGCACGCTGCAACCACTCTACAGCCGCCTCGACATTCCCGGCCGCCAAGAGCGAAACCCCCAGGTCACTGACAAAATTCAGATTGCCAGGCTCCAAAAGCACAGCCGAATGGAACGCAGAACAGGCATCGGCAAAACGCCGCTCGTTGTAGAAGCTCCGTCCAATCCGGGCAAAGTCACCAGAATCAGCCAACTTGCTTGACCCTATGAACAAGCTCATAGCCCATCGCTGTCAACGCATCGGAGGCTACCTGTTCAATCTGTGCAACATCACTGTCGCTGAGTTCATTGCGCCAACGGGTAAGGGCCCGCGTGTGTACAGCCTCACGAACAGCATCGCTGGAAGACTCTCTCTCTCCCAGGTTCATGTCAGACTGTTGATGCGTAAGCACCTGCTCATCCCAGCTCTGGCCGAGGAACGCCAACACCTGCCTCATGACCCGATTGGGCTCTGTGACAAGGTCTTCGTAATGAACCTCCATGTAGCGGTCGGACACCGCCTGTGATTGCTGTCGAATCGCACTGACCACCTGGCGCCAGTATGTGGCAGCCGAGGGCAGGTCCTGACAATAGGAGATTGGCTGCTGGGTTTCAGCTGATGACCACTGCTGCTTTACAAGCGAGGCCGAAACAGCCCTTCCATCGCGAACAACGTGAATGAAGCGGGCCCTTGGAAAGAGTCGTCCCAAGAGTTCCATAGCCAAGAGATTGTGCGGGGTCTTCTCCGCAATACACTCCGCCCCGCCAGCCATCTCTTGAAGAGCCGCACCGATGAACGCACGCGTACCCGCATCCAACGCCGCTTGTGGCTCTCCGGATGAACCCTCCACCTCAGACATGAGGGAAGACCAATCCTGATGCATCTTACAAATCTCCACCACCAGCTTGAGCTCGGGACCACAGTAGATGTCCTTATGGGCGTCGAGCATTACCCGAAGAAGCGTGGTTCCACTACGACCTGCGCCCCCGATAAATACATAAGAAGGCTCGCCATCCTCTTGAACGTTGATATCGAACTCGGCGAGGGCAGTGCTCAGCATCCTACCAATCCCAGGCATGAGCTGTTCGGACCGGGGCTCAAACAGCCTATCCAACAGAACGGAGTGTCCCGACAAGATGGTGTTGAGCGCGATTCGGGTAATCAACGCACGGTCCGGATCCTGGCCTGCCCAGAAGTTGTCCCCTTCTGGCACGCCAGCCATGACCGATGCCACCAACCCCACAGGGCCGGGTCCTGCAACCGGCTGTCCCCCGTAGATACAACAGGCGAGTTCTAGTTGTTCCAGACAGGTACGGCGATGAATTGCCACAAACCCGTCCGGCGCCAGCTCCCGGGCTCGATACGCCAGCAACACCAGCTCATCGACACGTCCCAACGCATCACAAGCGGCTGCGGCAATGACCCATCCATCTGCCATCTGTGTTTCGAGACAAGGCTCCACAACCTGGAGGGAAGCCTCTGGCATGCCCAGGCCCAGAAGAGCCTCTGCACGGCCCAACACGGCTTCATAATGATCCGGCTTGGCCGATAGGCTGGCGTCGAACAACTCCAGGGCTTCTTGAAAGGCCCCTTGAAGCATTCGTACTGTGCCCAATCGAGTTTGGGCTGCCCAACTCGTCGCGCCGGGGAACAGTTCTTCCGCAAAGAGAACTCCGTGACGCTCAAGACAGGCGTCGTAATACGCCGCCGAACGAGACAGCCAATGCCCGCTCTGATCGCCACCGGTCTCCAAGGCAATCATTTCAGCAGCGGCTCCCGACATCAGGTCGACATTCGGATGGTCTGCACCCCAGGCTCGGGCCCGGTCAAGACAATCCAGAGCGCAGTTGTTTCGTCCTTGAGCCAACAACAGGTGCGCACGCAAGCTTGCAAGGGCCACAACCGTAGGCCGGACGCGGGCAGTCCCTACGACTTTAGAGAACGCAGACCAGCTCGATTCTGCTTGCTCCCAGGCAGCATCCAACTCGCCTGCACGAATCAACTCTCGAACCAGATAGGCTCCCATTACAGGGTTTGCAGGCTCTCGCTCACAACGTGACTTCAACAACTGGAGGTTTCGGACGTCCTTTCCACGAGCTTGGCGGAGTGACTCCACAGCTCCATAGTGAACAATTCGAACCCCAGGAAGAACCGAGGTGTTGCGCCCCACCATAAGATCTGGGGGAACCATCTCGTGAATCTCTCCTTCCCAACACAGCCCTTCCATACGACGAAACAAGCGGGGTAGCAGCAAGGCTTCTCGTCCCACCTCTGCCTGAGCAATGACTTCCTCGATGGTTTCATCCACGTCTACGGCATTGATCAGGGGAAGCAGTCCAAAGTCCACTTCCCCAATCTCCACCGCATCACGAAGCGCCTTTCCAGCACCCGGAGCCAGACGCTCATCTGCATCCAAAATCAGCACGTAGTCGCCTTCTGCGTATTCCAGAGCGACATTTCGAGCCTTGGAGAAATCATTCTGCCAGGGGTCTGAGACAACCTGTGCACCGAAACTACGAGCCACCTCAACAGTGGAATCTACGCTTCCGGTATCCACGACGACCACCTGGTCGACAACGCCAGCCACAGACTGAAGCAGTCCGGGTAGCAGCTCCTCTTCATCACGAGCGATGACGCACAACGAGATTTTCGCCATGGATATACCTCCGCACGCCCATTCGGCCACGTGAAGAGAGGCTTGAGACAAATTTCAGTGCTACGGCCGGAATACCCACTCAAGCTCCCCACCCCGCAGCACACGAATGGCCGCCCTACGCCCATGCTGTGGTGGAGTGGGCTCCACGTCCAATCGACAGCCCTGAGAACCATTTTCCGTGGAGATCGTGTAGCCGGCCAACAGCAAATCGGTCTTCTGCTTTAGGGACTCTTCCAACCGACAGTCTTGCTCAAGAACTCCTGCATACAAATCCCGAACCAGCGGAAGCATCACGTCCAACTCGCGCTTCTGAGCCAACGAAGAAGCCTCTTTCATGACCGCTTCACGCTCAGACTCGCTGACCGTACCCGGCTCGATTTTCAGCCTGCGCTCTCCATCGATCGGCGACGTCGCAAGGGGAACCACTACCTGTCGTGTAGGCCGGTTTACTCGCAACACCCCTCCCTCTCCCCTCAAAGAGGGCATCACTGGAAACTCCAGCACCAGATCAGGCCCTTGCTCCAAGAGGAGCGCTCCAACCGGCTCACCCGTGGTCCAGAAGCGGTCATAGAGGTCCACCTTTGGCTCACCGGAAAGCTCGACACTTCCCACGAGTTGCCCTGCATCCATCAGTCGAAACAACCCAGAACTCCAGGCAGCCTGCTCTAAGGCCAGGCCCTCCTCCGACTTGGAAATCCATTGCTCCCGCGTATCCGCAGGCAATGTCCCCGCCTTCCGATCCAGCCGGACATCCCATTCTCCTGGACGCACCCCTAGTGGAAGCCGAGCAACATCTTGCTCCAGTTCAATGACTCCTTGGCCCTGGCCCGCTCCCATTTCCAACGGAAAATGAATCCATGTGGTGCCCTCCAGCATTTCCACCGCACAGCCAACAGGCCCATCCCGCCCCACTCGCCAAGCCGGCGACCACAGCCCAAGTTCACAGCCGCTTGCCTGAATCTGAAGCTCTCCACGAACCCCTTCCGCCGACAACACCCACTCCCCCAACAGCACACCTTCCGGCATAGGATTACGAGCACAGGCAACCAGAAGAAGAAGATGCATCAAGTTTGATGATAGAT
>JAYZDK010000022.1:0-8673 GCA_036337845.1 Myxococcota bacterium
CATGCCCTCACCACACGTACTCGGGTACTGTTCAGTCCAGCTTGGGGGCTGCTTGACCCTGCAAACCTGGCTGAATGGATGCTGCGAGACAGGCTGGACGCACGCCTGCAACTCCAGATTCACAAGGTGATCTGGGAGCCAAGCGCACGAGGCGTTTGAGTTGAACTACAGGCTGGTGTGCTGACGCAGGTTGTCGGCCAAGGTGCCGACATCGCCCCAGTAGTGCTTCCAGGAGGTCTGATCCATCAGATCGCCGCCGAAATAGCGGGGCGGACGCACCAAGGGATACCCTTCGGGCTGAACTGCCATGTCAGCACGACGGGTTTCTACCAACTCTCTGAGCGCCGAAAGGCGGTCTGCGACTCCGTTGATGATGCCGGGAAGAGGAGCCATGCCCTCTCGAACGGTATCTTGGTCACAGTTTTCAAGCAGGGATTCCATCCAGTTTTCGGTCACGAGGGTGGTGGCGACGCGGAAGTGCCGGTAGGTGCGGTTGAGTAGCTCTCGGGCCGTTCCCCACTCAGCAGGACTGAGCACCTCTTGTTGGCTCATCAGAGCCAGGACACGGCGAATGCGCATCTCGGCCATGAAGCCCATGCACCCAAAGATTCGGATTCCCGGAGCGATGCTGTCGAGCTCGGGGTGGGAAATATGCCACTTGATCTTCCGCAGATGGCGCTCGAAGTATTTTTCGAAGGCGGCGGCGATGGACACCTCAAGCTCAAAACTCGGGGTGTGCATTCCCACATCCTCAGGCTTCCGCGCTTCCTCTTCGGAGGCACCGACATCGAGGGGAATGTTCAATCGAGTCAGGAATTCACTGACCCGGTCGATGTCGGTTTCCTCAAGCACCTGGCTGGTGGTGTTGACGAAGTCCACATCGGACTTTCCTGCAAGACGAACAAGACTGGCAATGGTGGGAGCTTTTTTGGCCACGTTTCCTCCAGAGAAAACACTAATTTCGGACGGCCCCCCCATTTATCTCGGGAAAATGCTCCAGTCCAGCCGCATCTGAGCCGCTGAGATAGACTGTACTCCTGGAGGACACCCCTTGCGCATTACAACAACTTGGTTTGGTTTGCTCGATAATCCGGCTTGGGCACAGGTCGATGCGGATGGTGATGGCTACGCCACCCCCGAAGATTGCGATGATAACGACGCTAGTATTCATCCAGGTGCTGAGGATATTCCCGGTGATGGTATTGATCAGGACTGTGATGGAGCGGATGCGACGGAAGACACAGGCGACTCTGGCACCGATGCGGATGGTGACGGATATCTCACACCTGAGGATTGCGATGACACCGACGCGAGTATCCATCCAGGTGCTGAGGACATCCCAGACGATGGCATTGACCAGAACTGCGATGGCGTAGATGGCGTTGCCGAGCCGGTGGATACCGGAGATACCTCCGCCGACACGGGCGACACGGGCGACACCGCAGACACCGCAGACACGGGCGATACGGGCTATACGGGAGAAACCCATTCGGCGTCTGAGCTTGCTGGAGAGACAGGAGGATGCGGCTGTGCAGTCGCGCCGGTCCAGCAATCTATGATGCTTGTACTGGCGCTCTCTTTTGCACTGATGGTGCGTGCTCGGTAGGGGAGGCCGGCTCGCTAGCCGGTGTGCCAGTACTCCTGGGCCGAGCTTACATGCTCTCGTGTAGCACCATCAGGCCGGCCAGAATCGCTACCACTACCACGGCGATGTTCACCATTCTCATGCGCATCTGGCGCTTACCAATTCCCGAATAGCCGGAGCGGTGTTTTTGAGAGCGTTTGCGGTGCTTCATGCGCCACTCGTACTCTTCAGCGATCAGCCAGTGCGCGTTGCCTCTGGAGTCCACGTATCGCTTGTAGTTGTGATTTTCGTAGAACTGCTGACGCACGCGGTCTTGGATGTCGTTGATGGTGGCTTCCTGGCCGCTATTGTTGCCGGTAGTGCGCCGCTCTTCTGCTCGGGCGCGGCGCCGCTCCATCGACACCACACGACGGCGATGCTCTTCTTCCAATTGAGCAAGCGCTTCGTGCTCGATCTGGTTGATGTCGATCTCTTCTGAAGAAGACATGAGGTCAGGACCATCCTTGGAATTCATAGCGACTTTGGAGTTGAAATGCCAAAAAGGCTTTGGGTCAGGAACCCACCAACTGGAAGGTGGGTTGGGCGTTTTCACGGGCCTTTTCGTGCTGTTGCATGATGCTACGGTGAATTGCCATTGCGACCCCGAACAGGAAGTAAGCTTGGGATTGAGTGGAGAGATCCAGAGTGGCGGCCATGCCGGCCCAGCCCAGTATGCCCACGGTCATTCCAAAGGCGCAGGCTTCGTTGTATGGGGTTCGGGCATAGCGTATGGACTGAAACAGCGTTCGAAGAAGTGTCCATCCAATGACCAACATGGCTAGAAATCCTGGAATTCCCTGTTCTGCAGCAAACTGTAGATACGTGTTGTGAACGACTTTGAAGTCCAGGTCGGCGGTCACAAACCCATGCCTGTAAAGCAGGTTTCCTGCGCCCACGCCCCAGACCCAGTTCTCCTTGAGTGTGGCAATGCCGGCCTGGGTCAATGCCGCTCGTTCCCTCAGGCTCTCCGTTCCGGTAAAGCCGATCTCATTTCCTAGAAGGCCGGACCATCTCTCGGACGCTGTGTCGAATTTGGAGAGGACGGGCAAGGCGATGGCAAAGGCCAGCCCGATTGCCAATATGGGCAACGATATTCGGTGTCGGAAGTACCAGATTAGAGGCGGAACGCAGAGCACGCCGACGGCCATACCGGCTCGGGACATGGTATTGATGATGCCGATCACGAACGCCATCGCCAGGCCCAAAGCAATCCACTTGGCCAGGGGGTGTTCATCGGTCATCATGGCGCAAAATAGAAGGGGGACCATGACAATCAGCATGGCGCAGTACTCGTTGGGGTCGGCGAGTGTGCCGGAGATGCGCTCGTAGTCGCCGTATTCCAGTTCCATGGACTCCATGAAGACTCGGTGGGCGTCTCGGGTGCCCATGTTGCCCTGGAAATAGACAATCATCAGCAGCAGAAAGAGAGACACGGCCATGAAGCGCAAGAGCGGTTTGATGTCCTTTTCATCCAGGATTGTGGTCACAAGGATGCTCAAGGTGATGCACATGGTGATGCTTGCGAGCTGAATCACCCCCATGGGACGGAAGTGGGCCACCATCAGGCTCAGGGCACCCGTGATGACAATCAACAACATGGCGTTGGCTAATGGATGCCACTTCACCAGGGGTTTTCGCCAAAAACAACTATGGCAGAACCACGCAATCAGACCGGCAAAAACAAACAGTTTTGCGAGGGTGATGGGCAGGCCAAAGATCTCCTGTTGGGTCATGGCCGAAGCGTCGAGCAGCACCCCCACATAGCAGATGCCGGCGATGACGGGAGGGTGTCGGATACCAATGACCAGCACGGGCGCACTGAAGAACAGAAGGGCGAGATAGAGTGTGCCAAACTGGGCCAACCCCCAGAGGGCAGCACCGGCAACGAACGCCAAGAAAATCGCTACCTCGATCGAGTCGATGCTGAGCGACTTGTTCATGCGGCGGCGCCGCCTGAACCTGGGCTGGGCTCTTCGTCGTATCCGTAGGAGGCATAGCGGCTGTAGTAGTAGTAATACCGGCTACCGCCTCCGGAGAAGTCGACTCGATTGAGAATCGCACCGAAAATGGGCGCGTCGACCTGGTTGAGTCTTTCAATGGCTCCCTTGACTACGAGCCTGGAAACCGCTTGGTGGCGGACGACCATGACCACGCCGGTCACCTTTCTGGAGAGGGTGATGGCATCGGATAGAGCGGCGCAAGGTGGAGTGTCGATGACAACGATATCGAACTTGCTTCTCAAGTCTGACAGGAGCTGATCCATCTCGGGGGAGGCGAGCGCCTCGTTGGGGTTCGAGATGCTTGTGCCCTTGGTGAGGATCTTGAGTGTGGGCATCTTGCAACTGTGAAGCGCGTCGTCGAGGGGCACGCTGTCGTTGAGTACATCGGAAACCCCAGGATAATCCGGAATATTGAACGAGCTGTGTACCCGCGGGCGTCGCAAGTCGCAGTCCACCAGTACCACTCGTTTTCCGAGCTGGGCAAAAGAGATAGCCAGTCGGCAGGAAGTACCGGTCTTTCCTTCCTGAGTCACAGCACTGGTGACCAGCAGGGTCTTGCCGCCTTTTGCGTCCATCAGTTTGCTCAGGACTGTTCTTAGCGAGCGGGCGGACTCGGCGATTTCAGACCTGGGATTGTCAATCGTATAGAGGCCGGACTCTCCGGGCTCGATGTCGTCCGGAAGCCGCGGAATATGACCCAGGAACGGCACACCTAAGGTGGTCTGGATGTCGTTGGGGGTGCTCAGGCTGTCATCGAGGTAGTCGCGCATCAGGGCGAACGCGAATCCGCCGGCCAAGCCCAGCACGAGGGCGATGCCCAAGTTGAATGGCATATTGGGCTTGATGGGCTTCAGCGGTGGGATGGCCCGGTCCACAATGCGTACGCCGTTGAGTTGAGTTTGAGAGGAGAGGTCCAGCTCGTTGTTTCGTGTGCTCAGGTTTCGTTGGAACTCACGGTTTTGGGTGAGCTCTTGTTTGAGCTTGTCGTACTCGGCCTGAACCTGCTGCTTGCCCAGTAGGTCCTCTTTTACGTTTTCGATCTCAGACTTCAGCTTGTTGACCTTGGAGCGCAAAGCACCGAGCTGGGCCTGCTCGGCTTGAAGATTCCTGCTGACTTCCTGTCCAAGGATGGCTTCCAGCCGGCTCTGCTGGGCCTTGGCTTGTTGGAGTTGCGGGTGAGCTTCTCCGTAGCGGGCGGAAAGCCGTGCGGACTCTCCAAGGATTTCCGCGTATTCCACCGAAAGGGAGTTCAGCACGGGGTCTTCATACATCTTGGCCAGCTCGGCGTAGCTGCCCGCATCCAGCAGTTGCTGGTGGTGATCGACTGTCATCTCCAGAGTGATTCGCTCGGCGAACAACTCTCCATAGGTTCGACTCAGAGCGTTCATTCTGGCGTTGAGGGCGTTGAGGGCTTCCTCGATGTCCACCAGGTCGTTCTGTTCTTTGTAGCTGAGCAACACGGTGTTGAGGGAGTCGATCTTGTCGCTGTGCGCGTCAATCTGCTCGCTGAGCCATTGTTGGGCTTCTGCGGCGGCCTCTCTTCGCACGTTCAGGCTTCGCTTTCGATAGGTGTCGGAGATCAGGTTGGCCAGAACCGCTGCATTCTCCGGCTGCTTGTGTTGAACAGAGATGGAAATCAGTTGCGTATTTTTCTTTGGCAGAACCGTCAGTCTCGATCGGAGCTGTGAGGTACCGGAAGCCGTAGCCTCGATGTCGTCGAACCCCATCTCGTTGTACTGTTCAAGTGCCGCGTGCAGAAGGGTGCGGCTCTGTACCACCTGCAGCTCACTGCGGGCTCGGTCCCGGAATTCCAGGTACCCGCGAGCATCGAGCTCGATTACCTGGGTCATCTTTACTTCTTGTCCAGCCCGGGGCATCAACTGAATGACGGCCTCGGCCTCGTAAGTGGGATCGCTAACTAGACTCCCTGTCAGCACTGTGAGTACCACCGTAGTGGTAAAGGCCAGGATGACTTTCCGCTGTTTGAGAATCAGAGGAAGGAGGTCGGAGAGTTCGACTTGCCAGATCTGCTTTTGCTCGGGGGTCGCAAACATGCGTACTCCATGGAGGATCGGAGCCGTGAAGGTAGGGAGGTGGGCTACCCACGGGTATCGGGTTTGGAAAGACAGTTCATTAGGAGGCTTCCCACCCCGTGGCGCACAGCTTATTAGAACGAGCCGCCACCAGCCAGCGGTTTCCTTGCGAATGGACGAATGAGGAGGCTCGGATGGGAGAGGCCAGGATTTGTGTTGTTGGGATGGGCTACATCGGTTTGCCTACTGCGAGCTTTCTCGCAACGAAGGGCTACAGCGTAGTCGGGGTGGATGTTCGGGATGATGTCGTGGCGGCTATCAATGCCGGACGACTCCCCATTGTGGAGCCCGATCTGGACATCCTCTTGAAGTCTGCTGTGAACTCCGGAAACCTGGTGGCGGTGATGGAACCGCAGCCGGCGGACATCTTTATTATGGCGGTTCCCACGCCATTCGTTCGTGACGAAAATCTCGACCCGACTCCCGACCTTTCCTACGTGGAGGCTGCAGCCTGCTCTATGGCACCGGTATTGGAGCGGGGGAACCTGGTGATTCTGGAGTCGACCTCGCCGGTTGGCACTACCGAGAAGCTGGCGGCTCTTCTGGGTCGCGAGCGACCCGATTTGGTGGGTAACGAGGGTTTGGAGGTCCAGGTGGCCCATTGTCCGGAACGGGTACTGCCAGGCCGGATTCTTCTGGAGCTTGTGGAAAACGACCGAATCGTAGGAGGGATTGACTCTCTATCTACCGAACGAGCAGCTGCTTTTTATCGCGAGTTCGTTCGAGGCGAGGTGATCGGCACGGACTGTCGCAGCGCGGAGCTCTCCAAGCTGGTGGAAAACTCGTTTAGGGATGTGAATATTGCCTTTGCGAATGAGCTTTCCATGGTGTGCGAACACCTGGGGATGAATGTCTGGGAGGTCATCAGGCTGGCGAACCGGCACCCCCGAGTGAGCGTGTTGCGGCCGGGCGCAGGTGTGGGAGGGCACTGTATTGCGGTAGACCCCTGGTTCATTGTGAGCTCGGCTCCGGAACAGACTCGAGTGATTCGGACGGCACGAGAGGTCAACGACTCCAAGAGCCAGTGGGTATTGGAGCGAATCCTGGATCGTGCCTCGCGATTCAATCAGCCCCGCATTGCTTGTTTGGGGCTCGCATTCAAGCCAGACATCGATGATTTGCGAGAATCTCCAGCCCTGGAGATTGCTCGCGGTCTCAGGAAGGTGCATGGAGATCGAGTGCTGTGCGTGGAGCCGAACCTGGAGTCCTACGACGAGTTTCCTTTGAGCTCGTTGTCGGATGCTTTGAGCCAGGCTGATATCATCGCTGTTCTAGTCTCCCATCGTTCGTTTAGTGAGATTGATGCAGACCAGCTCGATGAGAAGGTTGTGATTGACGCTGTGGGAGCATTCCGACGATGAAACGCGTGCTATCGGTGTTTGGGACCCGTCCGGAGGCGATCAAGATGGCGCCGGTGGTACAGGCGCTTGAGGCCAGTGAGGTGTTGGAGGGCCGGGTTTGTGTCACGGGGCAACATCGAGACATGCTGGATGATGTATTGGACCTGTTCGGTCTGGTACCCCATCATGACCTTGCGGTAATGAAGCCCAACCAGGGGCTTACGGAGCTTACCAGCCGAATCCTGCTGGGCATGCGGCAAGTGTTTGAGGAGGAAAAACCAGACCTGGTGCTGGTCCATGGCGACACCACCACCTGTTTCGCGTCCACCTTGGCTGCATTTTATGCGGGCATTCCGGTAGGACATGTAGAAGCGGGTTTACGCACCGGAGACCTCTCGGCACCGTTTCCCGAGGAAGCCAACCGCTTGCTTGCCGATCGGCTTTGTACACTTCATTTTGCGCCGACTGCGGGAGCACGTCAGAACCTGCTCGATGAGGGACAACCGGATGCGGGTATTTCAATCACGGGCAATACGGTGATTGATGCCTTGCTTTGGATGCGTGAGCGCGTTCGAGATGCTCCTCTGGAGACATGGCAAGGAGAGCTTGGAGCGGCGTACCCACTCTTGGGTGGCTCCAGTCGAAGGCTTGTATTGATCACGGGTCACAGGCGAGAAAACTTTGGTGGCGGGTTTGAGCGGATTTGCTCGGCAATCGTGGCCCTAGCGCAGCGCTACCCAGATGTGGACTTCGTCTATCCGGTGCACCTCAACCCCAACGTCCAGGGGCCGGTCTACGACACGTTGGGCAGTGCGGATAATATCCACCTGATTCGCCCACTTTCCTATGCGCCCTTTGTTCGCTTGTTGGATGCCTCGCACCTGGTGTTGACAGATTCCGGTGGAATCCAGGAAGAAGCCCCGTCTTTGGGCAAGCCGGTGCTGGTCATGCGGGACGTGACTGAGAGGCCCGAGGCCGTCGAGGCTGGAACTGTGGTTCTGGTGGGGACGGACCAGGAGCGAATCCAGTCCTCGGTGGGAAGGCTGCTCGATGATTCCAGTCACTATGAGGCAATGAGCCGTGCTCACAACCCGTATGGAGATGGGAAGGCTGCAGGACGGATCGTCGAGGGGTGTGAGCGGTTGCTCGGGTAGTTCTCGGCCTCGGCCTTAGAGCATCGAGGTTTCGAGGAAGATCTGGTCACCTGGCTCAAGCGATACGTCGGGCAAGCGTCCCTTTTGAATCCGCTTGAGATTCAGAGAAATCCGGACTCCTTCCCGCAGGATGTAGGCGTCTCTGAGGTTGGCCGTGTTCAGCGCTCCACCAGCTTCTGCGAGGGCCTGAGTGGCCGTCATGTTCTTACGAAACACGACGGGACCGGGCTTCTCCACGTCGCCGTCCACGTATACGATGGGCCCCTTGGGAACGTAGATGGTGTCCCCGGCCAAGAGTTCCATGTTGCCAAAGCCGAACTCAAGCAGTGCTTCCACGTCCAAAATGATCGGGCGAGCTTCAAGGCCTTCTCGCAAGACTCGTACTTCAGTGGCGCCGAGGTTCTTCTCGATTCCACCCGCCTCGCTCAGAACCTGGATGACACTCGTGCCACCTTTGAGGTG
>JAYZDK010000023.1:0-3374 GCA_036337845.1 Myxococcota bacterium
ATACTGATGGCTACTGGAAGCTACCTGGTATGGGGAGGAGTGGAATACTCCACTGCCACCGTCACCCGGCTCGGAATGCCGTTTCTCTTTATGAATCGAGCCTTGGGCTACCTCGTGGAGCCCATCAATTTTCCCAATCGATTTCTGGTGCTGACACTGCTCTCCAGCGCCGTGCTGGGAGGCCTGCTGACCCAATGTCGGTTCCGAGGTCGCTCCCTGGCCACACCGGTGCTTTTACTCGCTTTACTCAATGGCTTGGATGTTCAACTCCATCAGCTCAACGGCGGGCCTATGGCCAGCTTTGGGATGACCGACTACGCGGCCCTGTCCGATGTAAGCCCGGATGGAGGCGCGATTCTCGACCTCAACCTCACCTGGCGTGCAGACCCCGAGACCCGGGGTGCAGCCCAAATCGGCCAGATTGTCCACAAGCAAGCCATTCAAGGCGTGCCTATTGAGCGGGTAGAACAGCACGCGAATGGAGGACAGGTGTTCGCCAAGAACCTGCCCATGGTCCCTCTACTAGAGCCGGCCTTTAAGTTCCAGAAAGCCGTCACACTCGACTCCATCCGACACCAGGAGGACATCGCCCTGCTCCGAGATGCCGGGTTCGACCGCATTCTCCTGCTGGGTATTGGGTCGGACAATGCCGTAGCGCCCGCCTTGGTCACAGCCTTGGAGCCACTTCTGGGCGCTCCAAGTATTCACGACCGCCGCGCTGTGCTGTTCAACATTCCGGAGACCACAGCCGACGCCGAAACCATCGCCGGCTGGAAACAAGACCACGAGCGCCGAATTGAGGCCTGGTGGGGTCGCCAGGAAGGTAGTGTAGGCCGCCCGCTACGGTAGCCCTCGGCGCTTCATGCGCCACATATACCAGGCGGTCCGTTCATCATTCCGATTGCAGTCATAGCCTGTAAACAGACTGGTATACCCACCTTCGAGGCCCATCGAAAACTGGATACGGCCCAGGTTGGCCCACGCGTCACAATGTGTGGGATCGATCTGTGCGGCGGTGTGAAACGCTTCCAACGCGTCGCCCAGACAAGGAAGTTTCCCCCGAAAACAGTCCGCGTGAAAGCCATGCCAGGCCACTACCCCTCGCTGCATCCAGGCCTCGACAGACTCTGGGTGTGCCTCAGTGGCGCCCACCGCATCCGACCACCATTCTTCAAGCTCCCCACCTGGATTGCGCACGTAGTGTCCCCGCTCAGGGTCCACGGACTGCCCTAACCACGCATCCACATGTCCAGGCTCCGGCTCCGGAGCGTCTTGAAGACTCCCAGGCCAAAGCTCAAGAAGCGCTTCTGCAAACCCGCGAGCGATGTTCTGATGCACCAAAGGCGTAGGGTGGCAGTAGTCGTAAATCATGGATGTATCGATGATTCCATCGTCCGAAAGCGCGGACAGCCGAGCCTCCACATCAACAAAACCCTGCGCAGTCGTCGAAAGACTTCTGAGAACTGCGTTTCGATTGGGGGTGGTCCGGTGCGGGTTCTCATCAAGCTCGATGGCTCGTCGAAGATGGGCTCGTGCCTCCTGAGCCTCGCCGCGCTCCCGAAGCGCCATCCCCCAGCGGTAGTGCGTAATCGCCTCTGGCCAGGCCGCACGAGCACTCTCGAACAAGGAACGTGCCTCGTCCTGCTCTCCCGCATCCCAGGTCTTCTTGGCCTCCTCGAGCAGTTCCACGATCTCTACTGGTTCTGGTTCTCCAAACTCAAATTCGGCCGGGGTCTCGGTTTCATTGACCGCAACCGTGGACAACACAACGGGCACACCCGCCGCACCTGCGATTTCCAGAATGCGCTCCAGGTGATGCCGAAAGGCCTCATCCGCAAAGTCATGGACCTCCGGACTCAAACGAGCTCTCTGATTCCAGGGTAGCTCCTCATCATCCGTAAACTCGGTCTGCCCCCAGTGGCCAAGGGACTTTCCTCCCTCGGTTCCACTCCCAATCCAAGAGTCCATCCACCGATAGATTCGCAAGGAACGCAATCGCCGAGACCAGCGAACTCCCTGCACCCAGCGAGAAAGCGAATCCGGTGGAAGATATCGCCGCGCATCAAACCACTCCAAGAGTTCGTTGTTCCCGCTGTAGATCAACAGCGCATCGGGCTCGTGGTTTTCCACCACATCTTTGACCAACGCCAGTACCTGCTGACTACTCCAGGCAATCACACCCGCGTTGATGATTTCTACGCCGGTGCCCTCCCACGCCCCAGCGAGCATGCCCTCAAGATGTGCGGGCCACGCTCCTGCCCGGGTAAACCCGAACCCATGAACGGCCGAACCTCCAAACGCAACGATACGGCGCACATCCGCCGGCTTTTCACTAGAGAACGGAGTGGGATGTGCCTCCACCCGAGGCACGTGCACAGACGTTTGGTCACCCGCGGTGCGAGCCGGAAAAAATGGCGGTTGGTTCAAGGCATGCTCTCGACACCAGGAAACCGTCCGGTCCGCATCTTCCGAGTCTCCCCACAAACGAAGAGAACACTCGGCAACGAAAAGAATCAGCGCCAGCGGAGCCAGGGCGAAACATACACGACGAAACCACACAGCCCGAACTTCAGCCCTGAAGCGCTGCCAATGCAATGCCCGGTATCTTGAAGGCCGAGGGGGCATACTCGAAGCTCAACATCCGACGCCCGATCTCCGGGAGGTTTGAATTATCCGGGAACCACACCGGCTTGGGATTGATTCGAAAGGGTGCTCGCAGCACCGACTTCTCTGGATGGTCTACAAGGTAGGTGTTGTGGACGGTCCCAATCCCGGAAACAATCTCCTTCATGTCATGGCCGGGAAACGCTCCCCAGCTCGTGCAGCCCAAGCCGTAGATGACTCCAGCCCACACATTGACCCCTACACCACCATAGTTCAGGGCTCCAATGGCAGCGTCGACCGCATCGGGGTGGGCCTTCTCGGTCTTGGGGTGTACCAACATCATGCAAGAGAGCGTCCCCCACATCGACTCGTTGGCAAACGCCACAGCTTTTTCCAAGTACTCTTCCGCCCCTGCCGCATCGATGTCTACCTCAGCCACAATGCCGCAGAAGGCCTCTTGCGTCAGCGCATACTCCCCTTTGACTGCATTGACGTCGGGAATCACCGTCCAAGGCACCACCTCCTCGCTCGCCTCGGTCAACGGAATGCTCTGCGGGTAGACCTCTCGAAACGCCGCATAGCGCTGCTGCGCCCCTGGATAGTAGGCCTTCCGAGGCTCGGTGTGGGCCAAAGCCTCGCGGAGCTTCGACACAAATGCATCTCGATGAGCCCAACGGCTCGGCAACAACAACGCCTTGGCAGCATTGCAGTTGAACGAGCCGTTGTGCGAGATCATGCCCGCAACGTGCTTGGCTTGAAACTCGATGTCC
>JAYZDK010000024.1:0-23697 GCA_036337845.1 Myxococcota bacterium
GGGGCCACCGATGGATTCAGCGCTGCGGAGCTTGAGCAGCTACAAACCTTCGATGGAGTGAGCTCTCCCAAGCCAGACACCACCAACCAGTGGGCCGACAACCCAAACGCGGCCCACTTAGGCCAGTACCTCTTCTTTGACGCCCGCCTATCGGGCAACGGAGAGTTCTCCTGCGCCTCGTGCCACCAGCCAGAGCATGGGTTTTCAGACAATGAGCGGCTCTCCGAAGCCGCCGGCACCACCACGCGACACACCCCGACCATTCTGAACTCCGCGTACCAGGACTTTTTCTTCTGGGATGGCCGGGCCGATTCCCAGTGGTCCCAAGCCCTGGCCCCGCTTGAAGACGAGGCCGAGCAGGCCACAAGCCGACTGGCCGTTGCACACCTGCTGCAGGAGGATTCGGAGCTAGGCGAGGCCTATGGAGCCCTGTTCGGAGAACTGCCCGACCTCAGTGACTCCGAGCGCTTTCCTGCGGATGGCCGCCCTGTCCCCGACACCCCCAGCCACCCCCACGCCATCGCTTGGTCCAGCATGTCCACAGAAGACCAGGAAGTCATCAACGGGATCTTCGTAAACGTGGGCAAGGCGATGGCCGCCTATGAGCGACTGCTCGTCCAGACGGCCTCCCCATTCGATGACTGGCTCAGCGAAGCCTTGGCCGGCAATCCCGCCTCGGACCTTATCTCCGAAGAAGCCAAGTCTGGACTGAAGCTCTTTATGGGCCAAGGAAACTGCCACTTCTGCCACTCCGGTCCAAACTTCTCCAACAACGCCTTCCACAACATTGGCCTGGAAGATCGGGACTGGCTGAAGCCCTTCGACCAGGGGCGCTACTCCGGAATCACTGCACTCTTGGACAACCCGTTCAACAGCGCCGGGCGTTTTTCGGATGACCGAGAGACCGGCGCACTCAAGATTGACCACCTCGTGCAAAGCGATGCCCAACTCGGTGCCTATAAAACCCCCTCATTGCGCAACCTCTCCAAGACCGCACCCTATATGCACGGAGGTCATTTCGAAACCCTCCAAGAGGTGGTCGAATCCTACAGCGAACTCGATGAGTTCCCCTCCGTGGGACACCGAGAAGAACTGATGAAAAAGCTGGAGTGGTCCGAATCCGAGGTTTCTGACATGGTGGCTTTTCTGGAAAGCCTTGAAGGACAGGAGATCGACGACAGCCTTCTATCGGCTCCCGCGAGCCCTATACCGGCACCTCAGTAGAGCAGGCAGGACTCCCGGGCCTCCTCCCATTCCCTCCGAGAGGCTTCCCAGTCCTTCATGAACTCTCTGGGGGGCACATGAGACTCCAGCCCCAGCCGAGCCTCGGAGCTGCCGCAAAGAAGATCGATCGCGATGGGGTCATCCACGAACTCATAGGTTTCAGTCCGCCAGGCAAACTTCTCGGGGCTGCAACGCATGGCCGCCTCGATCACCACAAGCCCCAACAAGAAGGACTCCAACGCATCGCGATTGGTGAGGTGAATCTCAGCACCTCCACAAATAGCTCCAGCGTGCTTCTGAAAGCCTGGCTGGAAGCTGGCTTCTCGAAACGCAACCCCTTCAAGGTGAGCATCCACGGCTCCTTTGCGCAGGAGATCCACAAATCGACCCGGGTCCAACCAAGGGGCCCCCACCAGGTGAAAAGGACGCGTAGTCCCCCTCCCCTCCGAAAGATTCGTGCCCTCGATCAAACACATCCCTGGATAGAGAATGGCCGTATCCAGAGTGGGCATGTTGGGGCTGGGAAAGACCCAAGGCAGGCCAGTTTCATCAAACCACATGTCCCTGCGCCACCCTTCACAGGTCACGACCTCCAGTTCCACATCGATTCCGACTACATCCCGGAAGTAGCGCCCCATCTCTCCCATGGTCATGCCGTGTCGAACCGCCAGTGGATAGGCCGAGACAAAACTCTCGAAACCGGCCTCCACAATATTCCCCTCGATATCGATGCCGTTGATGGGGTTGGGCCTGTCCAACACCACGACCTTGGTATCCACCATGGCCGCTCGCTCCATCAGAAAGCCCAGCGTGGCCTGGTAGGTGTAATAGCGAGCGCCAATGTCCTGAATATCGAACAAGACCACGTCCAGGTCTTCTAAGGTGGCCGGGTCTGGCTTGAGCGAGTCGGCATCGTCTCCGTAGAGCGACACCACCTCGGGCCCCTCATCGGTCACCCCCACCATGTCCTGGGCGGTGGCATACACACCGTGTTCGGGACCAAACAGGCGCACAAGACTTACGCCAGCCGCCTCAATCACCGCTGTGGCATGTCGAAACTCGCGGTCGATAGCGGTGGAATTGCAACACAGGCCCACCCGAGCCCCGGTGAGTTCACCCACGCCCTGTTCGACCAACTTTTCCAATCCGCTCTTCAACTGACCTCCAATACGATGCTACCAGAGCGCCTATCGGCTAACTTGCACCCGGAGGCCGCCATGTCGAGCAAGTCAATCGTCGCTGCTGTCCGGACAACCCCCGAGACCGTCTTGGAAGACTACGCTCGATTGATGGAGTTGACCGGCTACAAGAGCCAGTTTGATCCCAAAGCAACCACAATTCTCAAGAACAACATCTCCTGGCACCTGCTATACCCCTCGGCCAACTCCACGCCATGGCAAGTGGAAGGCGTGACGAAAAAGCTCACAGAAGACGGATTCAGCGACCAGGTGGTGGTAGAAAACCGCACTGTGGTCACCCAGGCCAAAAAAGGGGAGCACCTGAACAACTTCACGCCTGTGCACGAAAAGTACGGGCTACCCGTGAAATACAATTTCGACCCTCGAGACATGCGCTGGGTGACTTACGAGCCCAAGGGAAAGATGCTCGTGCTCGACGAAATCTACCCGAACGGAATTCGGATTCCCGACTTTTTCTTCGGGCGCAACGTGGTGCACCTGCCGACGCTGAAAACCCACATCTACACCGACTACACCTGCGCCATGAAAAACGCGTTCGGCGCACTGCTCGACAAGAGCCGACATTACTGCCATCCCCAAATCCACGAAACCCTGGTGGACCTGCTGCGGATTCAACTGGAGATCCAGTCCGGTACCCTAGCCGTCGCCGACGGCACCACTTGTGGCTCCGGACCCGGCCCCCGCACCATGACACCTGTGGTCAAGAACCTGCTGCTGGCTTCCACAGACCAAGTGGCTATTGATGCGGTCTGCGCCAAGCTACTAGGATTCGACCCAATGGACGTGACCTGTATCCGCCTGGCCTCAGAAGGAGAACTGGGCCACGGGCACCTCGACGATATCGAGCTCGTTGGGGACATGGACACCCAGGAACTCAAGAGAACCGATTGGGAGTTCGTGGTGGGAGACAACGCGGCCAGTGCGGTGGGAGACCTGTTCTGGTTTGGCCCACTCAAGCCCTTGGCCAAGCTCTTCTTTCAAACTCCGATTGTGAATACCTTCATCATGGCGAGCTTCCTCTACCACGACTACTTCTGGTACCCGACCGAGGGGTGGGGTCGGGTGCAGTCCTGGCTGGATGACACGGAGTGGGGACAGCACTTCCTGACCTATGGGAATCCGTTTGAAAAGCAGCGTCGAACCGGACTTCGGAACTTGTTTCCGGCACGCGAAGGTAGCTAAACGCGAGCAGTTTCTCGGGCCACCAGTGCACGAAATGCCGCGTGAAGCCGGGCCCCCACAGGCCCCGCTCCCGGCCCCGCCACCCCATCGAGCTCAGTGACTGGCGCCAACTCCTTGAGAGTAGAAGCCAGATAGAGCTCCTCATACTCCGCATAGGCATCGAGTTGGGTTTCGTGACACACGATGCCGGCCTCCGCCCCAGCCTCCAAGAGGGCGGAGCGCGTCACACCATCCAACATGCGGCCATCGAGTGCTGGCGTATAGACCTCGCCTCCGATGACGCCGAAGACCGAGGAACGGTTGGCTTCCAACAGAACCGACTCCTCATCTACAAGAAGCACCTCATCCACTCCCAACTTTTGAGCGGTGAGTATCCACCCCGCTCGACTCCCATGTTTGACCGAACCCGCCAGTCCAGGCGCTGGCGACCAGGCGATGCGGGCGGCTTTGAGCGGAGCACCAACCCGCGCCGGGTCCAGGGGCGCAGCATCAACCACGTGAGCCCCCCCAGCCGTGACCATGTAGCGCACTCGCCAATCGTCCCTGCACACCGAAAGAATCTCCTCTCGAACCCGGCCCCGATCCACCAGAGCAATACCCATCGCCACTGCCGAGGCTTCGAGACGATCGAGATGGGCGTCCAGCCGGAAGGGCACCCCGTCGTAGCAGCGAAGGGTATCGAACACAGTCAAACCCAGCATCAAGCCGGGGTCATCAGCTGCAATGACCGGCTGTTCTGCACCCCTGACTCTCAGTACGCGCTCCATACGCCAGCCATAACCGCAATCATCAGTTGCGGAAATCGTGCTACCTGCGTCCACACCATCGGGTTAGTCTGCGCCCCCCGCACAGGAGAAGTCATGGACAAGTTTTCCGGCTTCGATTTCTACAAGCTCGATGCCCTCCTCACAGAAGAAGAGATCATGGTTCGCGACCTGGTCCGCGACTGGGTGGAACAGAAAATCATTCCCATTATCGAAGGCCACTGCCGGGCCGGCACCTTTCCCATGGACCTGATCCCGGAGATTGGCGAAATGGGACTGCTTGGCGCCAACCTTGAGGGGTATGGCTGCGCCGGCATGTCCAATGTGGCCTACGGACTCATCTGCCAGGAACTCGAACGTGGAGACTCAGGGGTTCGCTCGTTCGTGTCGGTTCAGGGAAGCCTGGCGATGTTCCCCATCTGGAAATTCGGTACCGAGGAACAGCGCCAAAAGTACCTGCCCAAAATGGCCACAGGTGAGTTCATCGGGTGCTTCGGTCTGACCGAGCCCGACCACGGCTCCAATCCATCCGGCATGGTGACCAAGGCCGTCGACGATGGAGACAGCTACGTGCTCAACGGGGCCAAGATGTGGATTACCAACGGGACCATCGCCGATGTGGCTATTGTCTGGGCCAAACTCGACGGCGTTATTCGCGGTTTCATCGTAGAAAAAGGCGACCCAGGATTTACAGCGCCAGAGATGACCGGCAAGCACAGCCTGAAGGCTTCGGTCACCAGCGAACTGGTGTTTCAAGACGCCCGCATTCCCAAAGACCGTATTCTTCCAGACGTCCAAGGTCTCAAAGGCCCCTTTTCCTGCTTGAACAACGCTCGATTCGGAATCGCATGGGGAGCCATCGGCTCGGCCATGGCGTGCCTGCATTCCTCTGTGGAATATTCCAAGTCCCGTATCCAGTTCGACAAGCCCATCGCGTCTTTCCAACTGGTGCAGAACAAACTCGCTTGGATGCTCCGAGAGATCACCAAGGGCCAACTGCTCGCCCTGCGATGTGGACGCATGAAAGATGACGGCACCCTGGTGCCCGACCACATCTCACTGGCCAAAATGAACAACGTGGATATCGCGCTTCAGATTGCTCGCGTCGCTCGTGACATCCACGGCGCCAATGGCATTCTCGACGAATACCCAATCATGCGGCACATGGTCAATCTTGAGAGCGTCTATACCTACGAGGGCACCCACGACATCCACAACTTGATTCTGGGGCGTCATCTCACGGGTATTCCGGCCTTCGAATAGATGGCGGCACGTCCCACAAAGCAACCGGGCAGGAGTCCCTGGCTGCTCGTCGCTCTACTCTCGCGCTGGCGAGGTAGGGCTTGGACAGCTGCACACCTCGCCGAGGTCCAACAACTCCTGCGCTTCGCTGGGCTGTTCCTACTGACCGTGGCCGTGCCTGGTCTCGCACTGGGATATTTCGGACTGACCTCCGTTCGCAGTGAATCCCTGCGGGTCGAAAGCGAAATCCGGGACTCTGGTCAGCGCATGATCGATGCCGCCTGGAGCCAGATCCAAGGCTTCTTTGAGGAGTTTGAGGAGTCCACCCGCAGCCGGTTGGCTGCTGGGCGAAGCCCCCTGGAAACCCCTCGGGAGATCTCGCCTGCACTGTTGGTGGCCTTTCGCCTCGACCACACCGGACAACTGGCTGCACCATTTGCTCCACCCTCCAAAGACATCCCCAACGAGCACAGCCCGCTGTTTTCTCCGGGCCACAGAGAAGCCATCTCCGACGGGCAGGCCAACCCGAGCGCTGAGGCTCTGCAACGCCTCCGAGAGGCCACCACCAATGCTCGAGGTATCTATGCGCGTGGCGAAGCCCACTACGCCCTGGGCCGCGCACTGATGAGTTCCGGGGAGACCCAAGAAGCCGAGCGTGTGTTGTTGGAGGTCAGCGAGGCCTACCAGAATGTCCGAGAAGCTCATGGCTTTCGCCTGACCGACCTCGCCCGGCTCAAGCTGGCAGAGCACTGGCTGGAGAAGGCGCCGAACAAAGGGGTGGATGCCCTACAGGCCCTAAGTCAGTCCCTTATCGAAGACCGATGGGTCATTGGGCAAGGCGGTGAAGCTGCGGTCGCAGCCCATGCGTTGGAGTTGCTTGAGGAGCATGTTTCCAGAGACTGGCTCACCACCAGCCGAGGACGCCTGGCCGAAAAGACCCGACAGAGCTTCTGGGCACACCAGCTCGTCGAAGAATTGACCCTGCTCCAACTGACCGCCGCAGGCGTGCCCAGCGAAGGAACCGGGTTCTTCTACCGCGTCAGTGACAAGGTGGTCTGGGCCACTACCTGGTGGGGCTCCGAACTATTTGCGTTCGCCCTGGACAAAGAGGTCCTGCAATCCCAGCTCGACTCCATCGTGCGAGGCGTCAGCCGTGGGGGCGGAGACGCGGAGGTACGGGTCATGAACCCTCTGACCGAGCCTCCCCAAGATGCATTCGAGCGCCAGACGCTGTCCCCTTACCTGCCCGGATGGTCGCTGATCTCACGCCCCATCGACGCCGAAGTGGTGGGCGCACTGAAAACCACTCGGATTCGCCAGCAGCTCGCAATCATCTTGCTCTCGCTCCTGGTGATCGTGGTCGGGGGATTCCTCACAATCCGAATGGTTCGGCGCGAGCTGGATGTGGCACGCATGAAAGCCGACTTTGCAGCCAACGTGTCTCATGAGCTCCGCTCCCCCATCACACAAATACGACTCAAAGGTGAGTCGCTACAGCTAGGGCTCGCCGAAGACGACGCTGAACGCTCCGAACACTACGACATCATCGTACGAGAATCGGAACGACTTTCACGCCTGGTGGACAACGTGCTGGACTTCTCTGCTATCGAGCGTGGGGCCAAGCGATATGACCGCCGCCCAGGCAATGTAGGAGACACCGTCCGCGCCGCAGTGGAATCGGCTCGATACAACATGGAAACCCGTGGTTTGACCATGGAGGTCGATCTTCCAGATGGGCTTCCAATCGTTTTTCACGATCCCGAAGCCATCGGCCAAGTCGTGCAGAACCTGGTTTCCAATGCCGCAAAATACGGAGCCAAAGGGGGGTGGATTGGCGTGAAAGCCTGGGTAGCCAGTCGCAGCGTAGACATCTCCATCAGCGACCGAGGAATCGGTATCGCATCGGACGAGCTGCCCCAGATATTCGAAAAATTCTACCGATCTGACGACCCGTCGGCACGCAAAGAAAAGGGCACTGGGATTGGCCTGACCATCTGTCAATACATCATGACAGCGCACCAAGGAGCATTGAGTGTGCGTTCCGCGAAGGGTAAGGGGACCACCTTTACGTTACACTTCCCCATCCGACCCCCTGGCGAATCAGGGCTGTAAAGAACTCGCGGAGGACAATCTCATGCCCCGATTGCTGTTCGTGGAGGACGAGGAGCAGGTCTTAAAGACCCTCCAGGCGTTCTTCAAACGCGAAGGATTCGATGTATTTGGAGCGCGCACACAGTCGGAGGCGCTTGAACATGCCGAGCGATTTCCTCCGGATGTCGTGATTCTGGATGTCATGCTGCACGAGGGGCCGGCGACCGCTGAAAACGAGAACGGGTTTACGATCTGCAAGGCCTTGCGAGAGAACAAATTTCGGGGACCGGTCATTTTCTTGACTGCCCGTACCAGCGAAGACGACAAGCTCACGGGTTTTGAGCTCGGTGCCGACGACTACGTCACCAAGCCCTTTTCGCTCCGAGAGCTACAAGCCCGGATTCAAGCTGCGCTACGACGCACCGGGGGTGCGCGTTCTGTGTACAAGTTCGACGATATCGAGGTGGACCTGGACAACTACGTCATCCGTCGTCCTCCCGATGTAGAGGAGCGCCTCTCCAACCGGGAACAAGAACTGTTGCGCTACCTCATTGAAAACCGTGGAAAAGTGCTTCCGAGAGAACTGCTTCTGACCACGATTTGGGAATACAACCCCAACGTCACCACCCGCACCGTGGACACCCACATCCTCAATGTACGCAAGAAGCTCGGCGACAACGCTCAAGAGCCGGTGTTCATCGAGACCATGCACGGAGTAGGGTACAAGTTCATCGCCGAAGAGGGCTGATTCAGCGGCCATGACTGCCGGTCTCTTCCTACTCCTGGTGATGCCGCCTGCCAACGCTCAGGACATGCGAGCCTGGCAAGGCATGTACGAAGGCCGTCTGATGCAAGCAGCGGATGGAGACACCGAGCAGGCCATCGAGTGGTACCAAGGCCTATTGGGAGCACTCTCCGAGAACGACCCACTGCGCCCGGAGCTTCAATATTGGCTTGGCCGGGCATTGTTCAGCCAGGGCGACAAGCGATCCGCGCGAACAGCCCTGAAGTTTGCAGTCGGAGATGGCGAGGTCGGCGAGCTTGCGCTGGCCCTTCTGGCAAGAATCGACAAGTCGGAGAAGCGTATTTCCAGCCTGCCGATCCACCACGACTTCCTCGAAGATACCGAGCACTGGCTGAGAGACTGGCGACATGCCTCCAAGGGGGAAATCCGAGTGGAGCCGGCTCCCGGCGGTGATTTGGCACTGGCCTGGAACACGCGAGTCACGGAACGCGAAGACGACGAGATTTCTCTGGCATTCGACCCCAACGCGGTCGCGCCTGAAAACTTCAGGCTCTCACTGAGGAGCTCACGATTTCCCAGTCACGTACTTCCGGTCATCTACGACAGCCGAGGACATCGGTTCTCGCTCGAGAGTCCTGTTGAAGTCTCCATGGATGGATGGTCGGTGCTGGACCTCGATCTCAAGATGTTCAGCCTCGGAGAAGGAAGAATCGAAGGCGTCTCTGCATTCGTACTGCAGGACATGACCGCGTTCTACAGCACGGACCGCGGGCCCAACGCAATCTTTCTCGGTGATGTGGTGGTGCAATAGAGATGAACCCAATTGTCGTCCAGAAGTACGGTGGAAGCTCGGTCAAGGACCTGCAGGCAATCCGAGCTGTGGCCCAACGAGTATCGGACACGGTGAAATCTGGTCATTGTGTTGTGGTGGTGGTCTCTGCGATGGGCAACACCACCAACGAGCTCTTGGAGCTGGCACGAAAGGTGTCCCCCACCCCAGGGCGCCGGGAGCTGGACATGCTGGTGTCTGTGGGCGAGAGGATCGCGATGACACTACTTTCCATGGCTGTGTCCGAGCTAGGACACCCCGCGCGGTCGTTCACCGGCAGCCAATCCGGGATCATTACCGACGAACAGCACAGCAACGCGCGAGTAGTCGCGGTTCGGCCCACAAGAATCCTGGAAGCCCTGGAGCGTGGAGACGTGGCCATCGTAGCCGGCTTTCAAGGAGTTTCCCGAGACCGAGAGGTCACGACCCTTGGCCGGGGCGGCTCCGACACCACCGCAGTGGCGCTGGCCGCAGCTCTCAATGCACGCTGGTGTGAGATCTGTTCCGATGTCGATGGAATTTACAGCGCAGACCCCAGGGCTGTGCCCGATGCGATTCGCCTGGACACAATCAGCCTGGAAGAAGCCCTGTCCATGGCCCGAAACGGTGCCCGAGTGCTTCACGATGAGGCGGTCGCCTACGCTCACAAATCCGGGATCGAACTGCTCGCATCGGCCACAGCCTCCAATACGCCCGGCACCCGCATACAGGTAGACCCCCTGCCGCCCAGGGTGGCGGCGATCGCGGCAGACTCCAACTTGGAGCGATACCAGAGCAGCGACACGCCCAGCCTCTTGGCCTCCCTCCAGGAAACTGGTGCACCAATCCGCCTGGCAGATTCAACACAGGTGATTGTAGACACTCGCAACTGGCCCGACCGCCCCCGACTCAACCTGCCCGAGAGTGCCGAGTGCCTGGGAGCCATCGCCATGGTGGCTGCTGTGGGCAGTGGGGTCGGGTCCGACCTGGAGGTTCTTGAGGCGGGCTGTCGTGCTCTGAACGAGGCCGAGTTCGAGGTGATTTCATTTTCGACGACCCCAGAATCCGTGCGTTGGCTGGTCCCAATCGACCAATGCGAGCCAGCGCAGCAGGCGCTCCATTCGGCCTTGATATCAACCTGAGCAGCCCGTATTTCGGTAGACCAAGCCCACTCTGACAGGTTATCGTGGCCCGCGGCCGCTCCCAGAGTCGGGATCTGCCGAGAGAAATCACCATGCTCAAGCATTTCACCAACCCCCCGAACTGGTTCACAATGGCCAGTATTTTCTGTGGTTTCTGGGCGATTGTCCTAGCCGCTGGAAATCCCGGAGACCCCGATGTGTTCTATCGGGCGGGCCTGCTGATTTGCTTTGCAGGCATTTTCGATATGCTCGATGGCCCTCTGGCTCGCATCACGGGCCGAGGGTCGGACTTCGGTGTACAACTCGATTCCCTGGCGGACATGGTCTCCTTTGGACTCGCACCCGCCGTGCTGGTGTATTCCTGGGGGCTACACGCGTTGGGCCTGCTCGGCCTCGTCGCCAGCTTCGCATACGCCCTCTGCGCCTCGATGAGGCTGGCTCGTTTCAATGCCAAAGCAGATGGTGAATCCAAGGCTGTAGGTGAAGGCCTGGCCACCACGATGGCTGGCGGAACACTCGCAGCCATGGTGATGACCCACGCAGCACTTGGAAAGACTTTCGTAGCCAACCCCACAGCGCCCTTGATGCTCACCGTGGCGTTCTCGCTGCTGATGGTTTCCTCGATTCCCTATCGCCTGTTTCGCTCCATTCGACGCTCACCGGTGAGTGTAGCGATGTTGGCCGCATTCTTCGGGCTGGGGATTCTTCTGGAAGTTCGGTACGACATTGCCCTGTGGTTTCTGGGCAGTGGCCTTGTGTACTCGTTTTCAGGCGTTGCAGAGCTCTTGTCCAAGGCTGGGCTCTTCCACCCGCGTGCCGCCGGCCACGGGATCACCGTCGACTTCGAAGACGACGACCTCTAGTCTTCGGGAGTGGCCTGAGCCGCTTGGAAGAGCGCCCGGTACTCTCGAAACAAGACTGCGGCCTCCGCATGTCCTGGCTCTGCGTCCAGAACCCGCTTGAGTACAACCATGCCGCGAGTCCAGTCTTCTCTGCGTCCATAGGCCTGAGCCAACGCCAGATTGTCCTCAATCGTATCGAGCTCATGAATGACAGACTCACGCAGAAGGAACAGCAGGTTCTCACTGGCGGTAGACGAGTGCAGGTAGTGCGGTGCTGAAAACTCGATACGCATGTTGTCATCGGTGTTGAGCCCCTCTCCGCCCACCAGGAGATCCAAGGCAGCCTCATCCATCAGGTAGTGCAGCAGGAGGTCGTATGGCCCTTGCACTCCCAACTCGACAAGCTGTTCTCCCACCGCCCCCTCCAAGATACGCCTCGCATCCTCAATGCCAAACCGGAGGGGTTTCTTGGAGCCAATCAGAACAATGTCGGCATCTTCAATGGTGGAAAAGAGTGCCACATGGGGAAACACCGAGCGAAAGGTAGCCAACAGAGACCGCAAGTCCTCTTGTCCCATTCCATACAGTTGTACCCACTGACTCCAGACGCCATCCTCCGTGAGGCGATCCCGCCCCATCTCGAAAAACTCACGGGTAAACAGGTTGGAGACCCCCGAAAGCCAGGGGTTCGAGGGCTGAGAGACGATGACATCCCAGGTTTCCGTGGGCGTGAACAAGAGATGATTGCGGCCATCGGCAATCACCAGTTCGACCCGGTCGTCCTCCAACGGGCGGTGATTCATTGTATCGAACGCATGGGAAGCTTCGATAATCGACGGCTCGAGTTCTACGATCTCGATTTCTTGCACCGCAGGATGCAGCGTAAGCGCCCCCGCCGTGATTCCCGAGGCCAACCCAATCACCGATACTCTCTGTGCTTGTGGAGCAAACAGAAACGGCAGGTGACTGACAAGAACTTGCGTGAGCATATCCACAGTGGTGGAGGCCTCTACCTTGCCATTGTTGGCCAGCCAGATGTTCCCGGTCTCCACAGACCGGGCCACCGTCACCACCGTAGAGAAGCCCTCGTCGTAATAGAGCAGTTCGTAGTCCTCTACGGCAAAGCTCTCCACCCCGGCCCGAGAGCGGTCGGAGAGGTCCGAGACGTACTTGTACGTGCCCGCACTCATCCAAAGAGGGTCCCATTTCGGTGGGTGATACACCACGAGTCCCCCTGCAATCAGGGCAGTCAATACGCCTCCTGCCAGGAAGGCCGGTCGCACTCCTCGGCCGACACGCTGAGACTCCACTCCCGCAATCAGAGCCGCCAGGAGGTTCACCACCACCCCAACCCCAACCGCACCGAGCACGTGGAGTCTGGGTAGAAATACAAACCCCGCCAAGACCGCCCCGAACAGCGACCCCAGAGTATTGGCTCCGTAGATACGCCCAACGGCTCTACCCAAGCCATCTCGGCTCGCCACCGCCCGAACAAGCAGTGGAAAGCTCGCTCCCATCAACAGTGCTGGCCCTGTCATGACCAGAACAGCCAGCCAAACCTGTCTCATCCAAGAGAGCCCCAGGTCCGCCGAGTCCGGGTCATACAGTTGAACAAACAAATACGGCAGCTCCGGATAGACCCACATCAAGGCGCAACTTGAGACACCAATAGCGACCTGCACTCCCACCAAGACCCGCAGTGGCCCCGGAGCCCCCCACCGCTGAAGCGAAAGGTCGGCCGGCTTTCCTCCCAGCCACCCCCCCAGCGCGATTCCCACCAGAAATGCAAGCAGCATTGTGGAGAACGCATAGGTGCTTCCGCCCAAAATCAGACACATGAGCCGAAACCAGGCGAGCTCGTAGACCAACGCCGCAAACCCCGACAGTGCAGCCACCCACATCAGCGCACCCATGGCGCTTACAGGTGGGTCTGGGTCATCGCTGGAAGCCATCACAGGAGCACTGCGCTCTCCCACGTTCCGAGACAACAACAGAGCAGCCACTCCAAGCAGAAGGTTGGCCAGTGCTGCGATGTGATTGGTCGTGGACTGCCCCAGCCACGGCAGCAGAAAGAACCCACCCAACCAAACTCCGAAAACAGCCCCGAAGGTATTGGCTCCATAGAGAATGCCGATGCGTGAACCCACACTGTGAAACCGCGTGGAAACAAAGCGAGCCAGCAACGGAAGAGTCGCCCCCATACAGATAGTGGGTAGCAAGAGAAGCACGCCCACAATCCCCATCTGCCAGATCCCAAACACAAGGGGGCTTGGAGAAACCGTGGTGTAGAAATTCAGGGTCAGGGGAAGGGTGAGGTCCAGAATCCAGGGAAACAAGACGGCATAGATCCCAATCCCCACTTCCAAAAGACCGTAAACACGAAGCGGTGCCTCAATTCGGTCCGCCCGGCGCGCCATCCAGAACCCCCCGATTCCCAGCCCCGCCATAAAGGCCGCCAATACGGTCGCCACAGCAAACTGCGACGTTCCAAACAACAGGTGGAGCCTGCGGGCCCAAAGAGTCTGGTAAATGAGGCCCGTGGCCCCCGAGAAGAAAAACAACCCGAGAAGAAACGGCAAAGAGCGCTCTCGACGCTCGGTGGCATCCAGTACAGCCATTGCCCCGGAGTTAGCCCGGCCCGCGCTCTTGCGCCCGCTCAAGGCTGCTGCGATGACTTATCGGGTGCAATCCTCGCAGTAATACACGGTTTCTGCTCGTTCACCGAAATAGCCCAACTGCTTGGCAATCCCCTCCTCGCCACCAACCATTGGCCAGGCTACGGCCACAATCGCAACCACAATCACCGAAATCAACAGCATGACTTCCACACTTCCTTGTCCTCGGCGATTCATTGGCTCTCCGATACGACACCGTCGTCGACCATGGTCTGGATGTCCTCTTGCATCGCGCCGATGCCCTCTCCGAGAGGAATCCGAAGCGTCTCGGTCGCATAGTAGATACCGATCACAAGAACCGACACCACCAGCATGTACTCGACAGTTGACTGCCCTGCCCGATAAAGTCGGCTACGCAGTCTGAATTGAACTTGACCGGCGCGAAACATGGACCCTCCACCGGTGCCGGAGTTACGATAGCATATCCCTCCTGGGGCTGACCTCTAGCGTTTGCCCTTCCTTCCCCCTCCTGCCCCCCACCTGCGAATGTTCCCCCACAAGAAGCTCGACTGGACAATAGGTCGACTGGAGCGCGATCTCGCCGATCGCCCCGCCGACAACGACCTCCGAAATGAACTCGCTCGCGCCTGCCTATCCCTTGCGCTGTACCACAGCGGCGGGGAATCATGGTGCAACAAAGCCCTGACTCACGCGCGAAAAGTGCTGGCCGATGATCCTGCCGATCTTGAGGCGCTCGTGACCGCTGGCTCTGCTCTCGTAGGAGTAGGCCGGCCCGACGCAGCTCGTCGTTTTCTCGACCAAGCCATGTCTCTCGACCCTAAACGCGCCGATCTGCACCTGGCGTATGGGGCGCTGCACCGCAGTGAAGGCGATCGTCACATGGCTGTGCGCCATCTTGAGACTGCTTGTCGACAAGCGCCGAAAGCCTGGGAGACCCACCTCTTCTTAGGACGAGCACTCTCCGAGCGCTCCCGAGAGCTCTCTGGGAAGCAGCGATTGATTGAACGGGCTCAGTACCACTTGATCCAAGCCATGCAGCTTGAGCCCAGCCCCGACCTCTCCGCGCCCCTGCTACGCGACTTGGGCGTAAGCTGCATTCAGACGGGCCGATATCGCGAGGCCGAAAAGTTCTTTGTGCGCCTGCGCGAGCACGAGGCCTATCGTTCTAGCGCCCGGTTCCATCTGGGACTCGTGGCCTACCAGCTTGGGAAGTACAAAAACGCGATCACGCATTTCCGCCAATATGCCCAAGATTGCCAAGACGACCCCCGAGTACACACTCGTATGGCGCTCTCCTACCTGCAACTTGGCGACACCCAGCACGCTCGGGAATCCGCTGGTCAGGCTCTCCTGGCCAACTCGGATGACATTCTCGCTCGCTACACCATGGGGTGCGCCTGGCTTGAAGAAGGCAAACCCAGCGAAGCCATCAGCGTGTTTCGGGAGACCTTGCAGGAGCACCCCGATCACATGCCCTCCTACATCGAGCTGGCTCGCACGCGACGTGCTGCCAAGGATGTCCAATGGATGGTGCAGGCTCTGATTGCCGAGGTCGGGCAGTACGACCGCCTGCCACTGGCTAGTGGAGACAAGACTCCACGCAGCGTCGCACGCCAGCGTATCGAGGTCCTGCTCGACGAACTCCGTGCTTTGGGGCCGTCTTCGATCGCTCACGTGCTCCCTGTGCTGCAGTTGGTCCAAGACGAGGGCATTCGGTTCCGGATTTGGGAGACCGCCTGTTCCATGTCCACAAGTGCTGCAGCAGACGAGGTATCTGTGAGGCTACGTGAGCCCGGTAAACACTTTGGAGTGGGTTTGGGACTTCAGGCTTTTGCAGCCGCGATGGCCATTCCAGAGCAGGTACTCACTCGCGGCCTGGTGATCGAGGAGGAAGACCTCAAGAAAGCCGCAGTCGACCGCATGGGCCCAGCCTCAGACGTAGATACACACCGCGGAAACGTCGAGACGCAGCGCAATGAAGCCAGGTCGTACCAGGCACTATTGCTGCTGGCCATTGCAAGCCGCAGAAGTCGTGCGGGCAGGCGATTGCTGGAGGAATGGGCGAGAACCGCCGATCCAGACCTGGCCGTGGCGGCTAGAGCGGGTCTAGGCATGTACGGCGACCCCAACGCTGTCGCTTCACTGGAGGCCCGCGCACAGCAGGAGGCTGCAGCAGGACGCGTGCAAAGCCTGCTCTCACAGGTTGCACCGCCGAAATCCAAGGAAGCTCCCAGACCTGTAATCGACGATGAAGAGGTGCACTGCACCACCTGTGGGCGTACCGCACGAGATGCCGCTCACCTCATGTCGGGAACACACGCCGTAATCTGCGATGTCTGCGTGATCTCAATCAGTCAGCATCGCAGAGACCAGGTGGCCCCCGACGATGCAGGCTGCTCCTTCTGCGGACGGTCTCACCTGGAGACTTCCGGCCTCTACAAGAACCAGGACATCGTCATCTGTGCGAATTGCCTGGAGTTGTCCCTGGGACTGATGGAGAGACAGGAAGTCGACCGATTCCTGGCAGCCTACTAGGCTATCTGGCCGCCCCGTGGGGGTCGGTCGTGCAGGCCGCCTTCTTCAAGTAGGAGTCGTAGTCGAAATCTGGCGAGTTCGCCTCGTCATGACAACGCACACAGGTCGCTTCCGTAATCGGAGCAACCGCGACGCTCTCATCTTCCGGATGTCCCTTCAGCGGGCCATGACATGCCTCACACTGCACAGCCCCTAAGCGGTTGAGATTGAACTTGGACAACTCTCCAAACCCACCAGGTTCTCCAAAACCCGTGGAGTGGCACCCTAGACACTCCGGGTCATACCCCTGACCCCGCTCCACCAAGGACTGCCAGGCTTTCTTGTGTTCACTGAATGCCCATGTACCGAACTGGTGCATATGACATGAAATACACGCTGAAGTCGCTGCATAGCTCGGCCCACTCTCCTCTCGTTCAGCGACTGCAACAGCAATCTCCACCACCGTCTTTTGAAATTCGTTGATCACCCGTTCCGATGCCGCACTACCATCCAGATTTGAGCCCAGCGGACGGTCCTCCACCACCACGAGATTCCGACCCGCCCCTGCCGAAACCAGCCCTGACTCAACCTCCTCTGTGGCCTCGAGAATCTTACGCCTGGCCTCGAGGTTTTCTGGTTCTCCACGGGCCCCGGACCGCAAGTCCAGCAACACACCGAATTTATCCACAGCGGGGCCACCGGTAGACAACGCCTCCCCGGAGGCGGCACCCAAACGCATTCTCAGCGCGGTCACATAGCGTCCACGACTCGGAGTCTCGATGATGACAGTCTCTCCCCGAGCCCTCGGAGGTTCGTGCTCACTGCCACGAGTCGACAAGATCGCAGCAAGCCCCGTGACCTCGTCCGCAACGGCAAGTGCTTCCACCTCAGGAAGGTTGGACACAGCCACCACCAGGTCCAGCCCGTTGGGCAAGCTGGAGACCGCTTCCCTAGCCGCCTCGACGGGAGACCGATAGCCCACGAGCCCCGCAACCTCGGGTGCCAAAGGTTGTGCTGACAACCCCACCACCCCCAAACGCACCCCTCCACGCTCCAAGACCGCCGACGGCGGAAACCAGGTGCCCCCGGACTCGTCAAGCCATGTCGATGACACCAACTTCGGGCCCCCGTTGTCTGAGAGAGCCTGCAGTCCTTCTGGTGGGCGAGCCAGGAGGTCGGTCGGACCGGGAACCATGACGTCTACACCCACCTCGCGCATCAGAGAAAACACAGCCTCTACACGCGCATCCAGGCGGTCCCTGCCACTTTCGGAGACCCCCTTCAACAGTGCCTCACCGGCATCGAGTTGAAACAGCGGAGCTTTCTCAGCCCTAAACTGATCGAGAAACACTTCTCGGCGAGCAAAGCCCCCGTAGGGAACGGTGGGGCAACCGCAAGGCTGAATCTCCCCACGAACCTCCCCGACAAGCGCTATGCTGAGTTCCCGGACCGCTCGACTCTCTGCTGGTTGTCGATCCAACGCTTCTACGGGCTTGGGTAGTGGCGGAAGCGCTTCTTCCATCGGTTCAGCACCACAGGCCCCCAAAAGGCCACAGAGAAGCACTCCAGGGCCAATCAAAGAGCAGATGTCAGGAAAATCACCAGGAACTGTCAGAACCTTGTCGAAAGAAGGAATTGTTCTTGTGCACCCACTCTACCGCGAAAGAACGTGTTGTCGGAATCCGGGAGGGAACCCATGACAGGTATGTTGTTCGCGCTTGTAACTCCGATGCAGGCACTCGCTTTTGCACCCCAAGATGACGTCTACCTGGGCACCGAGCCCACAAGACTACAAAGACTGCATCCCGCACACCAAGCACGCCTCAAACAAGACAAGAGCTGGCAACAGTTCACGCATGGGGAAGGCCAGGGCTGGGAAGCACGATTCGATCAACAGACAGGACGACCTCATCGAGCTTGGGGCCCCGGCATCGATCTGGGCAGCACCAACACCCTTGAAGAAGTCGAACGCGGCCTTCGAAAATTCCTGGAACGCAACCCAGGACTCACCGCAGTTCCACTGGAGCACTTGTCTCTGAGTGGGGGTGGCTACATCGAACGTACCGATACCTGGTACGTGGAGCTTGAACAGCAGGTCGGAGAGGAGGCCGTGCCCGTATGGCGTTCTCATGTGACCGCCAGAATCCGATTTGGCAAGCTCATCCTGCTCGGCGTCAACACCTATCCAAACGCCATCGGACAAGGCACCACCCCCGAAATCGCCCCTGAAACCGCCGTGGAGGTGGCACTCGATCTTGGTCCAGAACCCTTCAACACCCATACCTTGGAAGCCGTCGACCTTGTGCTGCTTCCCGAAGAAACCCCGGAGGGCATCCGAAATCGTTTGTGCTGGGAGGTCCGTACCCGCACCGCGGAACCCGCTGGCATCTGGGTATCCCATGTGGACGCTCAAAACGCCGACCTGGTGAATGTGTACAACGAAGTCCGATACGCAAGCGGAACCGCACACGCAACCCACGATGCCCGCACGGTAAACGGTGACGTAGAGACGTCTCCTCTTCCCTACGCCCGGATTCAGGGCAACAGCAGCCGTGAATACTCCAACGAATACGGGGAGTGGGAGATGAGCGGCTCGGACACGCCAAGAATCTCCCTGAACGGAACCTATGTGCGGGTGATCAACGGGCAAGGAGACGAGGGAGAGGCCGACCTGACAGACGGGGATTTCAACTGGACCACCGATGAAGGCATCACCATTGCCGAACTGGATTCCTATGTCTTCTTACATCAAATCCGCGACTGGGGAATGGAGTTCGCCCCTGAAGTGGACTTCATGCAAGACAAGCTCAAGTCGTACGTCAATCTAGACGGCACTTGCAACGCGTATTTCGATGGCGACGTGAACTTCTACCGCAAAGGAGACGGCTGCAACAATACCGCCCGAATCGCAGACGTGAACTACCACGAATGGGGCCACGGGTTTCATGCCTACAGCCTTCTCACGGGCGACTATGACGGATCTGTGTCTGAGGGCATTGGAGACACCGTCGCTTTCCTACAGACCGGCGACCCCACCATTGCACCGCACTTTGGGACCAACGGCTGGGGCATTCGAGAAGTCGACTCCGACCGCGTATACCCAGATGATTGGGTCAATGAAGTTCATACCGACGGACTGATCTTCGCCGGAGCTGTCTGGGACCTCTGGGGCTTGCTGGCCGAAGACATGGGTAGCGAAGATTCTCGACGAGTTGTCAGCCAACTCTTCGCCGACGCTATCAAGTCCGGACCCACAGTTCCGGATACCTACGACGAGTTTATCTCCGCGGACGACGACGATGGAGACCTGTCCAATGGAACGCCACACCAGTGCCAGATCCTGGAAGCATTCCAACGACATGGCTTAGGACCCGCAGGCAGCTCTGGCGTGATTCAGCTCCAACACGAGCCACTCGTCAATCACGCCTTCGCTCAGAACATCAGCATCGAGGCCGAACTCTACAACCTGGTATCCGAGTGCTCTGACTTCATCGCTCAAGATGGTGCTGTTCACTACAGCCTCGACAATGGCAGCAGTTGGGCCAGCGAACCCCTGGTGAAAAACGGCCCGGACGCCGTAGATGGGGTGATTGAGGAAATTCCCTACGGAAGCATCGTGCACTACTACCTTGAGGTGGAATCCGAAGGCGGATCCATTCAGTCTGTCCCTCGCGGCCGCAACATCAACCCCCACTCGTTCTTTGTCGGGGACCTCTCTCCCATCCAGTGTGAGGACTTCGAAGACGGACTGGGAGCCGGCTACACCCACGAACTCGTGGAAGGCTCCGAGGAAGAAGGCGCCGATGACTGGCAGCTGGGAACCCCTCGTGGCGAGGGAGGCGACCCGGATTTCGCCTACTCCGGAGACCACGTCTGGGGCAACGACCTGGGCTGGGGTATCTACAACGGGGAATACAAGAACGACAAGTTCAACCGTCTCAGTTCAGCCCCCATCGACGTATCCACCGCCGAGGGTCCGCTTATCCTCCAGTTCCGTCGCTGGCTTACCGTGGAAGATGGCTATTATGACCATGCCCGCGTGCTGGCGGATGGCATCGAGGTGTGGAGCAACCACGAGACCTCCCGCAATAATGGCGACGAACACCACGTCGACCAGACCTGGGCGCTACACACCCTGGAAATCGAAGATGTCGATGGAGACGGGTTGGTGACCCTGTCCTGGGAGATTGAGTCCGATCAAGGCCTTGCATTCGGAGGCTGGAACATCGACGATGTCTGTGTATACGAGGTGCTTCCTTACGTGGAACCCGATGACGAACAGGGTGCTGGAACCCAACTTATTGGCGCGGCTGGCTGCTCTTGCAGCGCCACTGACTCGCCGAGCGGCATGGGCTTTGTAATGCTCTTGGGTGGACTGGCCGGACTTGTGCGACGCCGAAGAGGCCACTGAACCTCGGATGCTTGAGTTCGCGTGGCTGATGAGCGTGGGAGCGGCCCATTCGGCTGTTCCTGCGCCCGACTACCGCCTTGAACTCCTGGCCCGAGTAGAACTGGAAACTCATCGGCTTCTGGAATCCGGGAAGCCCCAGCAGGCACTGGAGCATATTCAGACGTTCAGGAAGCAGGTCACCGACGAGCCCAGGCTCGCCTATGAAGAATCTCTCGTGCTCCGACATTTGGGCCGCACAGCCGATGCCACCCAGTTGTTGGAAACTACCCTCTCCTTAGACCGAACCCTGGCAGCGGCTTGGTATGACCTCGGTGAATTGCAGTTGATGGACGACAAACTGGAGACCGCAAAGACTTCTTTTCAACAGGCCGCTGACTTGACCGTCGAACACCCACAGGGCTGGGCTGGGCCCTATCGTCTGGCTGAGGTGGCAGGATTCCAGAACAACCCAGCGGAGTTCGAGCAGCACCTCGAAGAAGCACTCCGTCGCGGCTTTTCCATGTCTCGCACCATTCAAGGAGATCCGAGATGGGCTGCATTCATGCAGCAAGAAGCGCTCGCAGTGATTCTGATCCGCCTCGCAACAGTATACGGGGAGGAGTCTGTGCTGGAGTCTCTGTTCCCCACTCCGCAGGAAAATCCCTGACGAGGTATCCTCGGTGCATGCTCAGAGCGATGCCCGTCCTACTCGCCATGGTCTTGGCGTCAGTGTTGTGTTCTCCAACCGCTCTGGCACAGGACGACGAGTTTCGCCGCCCATATGAGATCGAAGACTATCCAACAGGCCTTGCGATGGGCCCTTTGAAGATGTTTGGAGCCACCGGAATCGCCCTGGTCTGGCGAGATGACGCGAAAGACTCTCTCAATGCCGTGATCGCCGGAAAGGTTTCCCCCAAGACCCTTCACGTGCATCTGGATTACCAGCTGAACCTGGTGAGCCTCGATGACCCCAACGCCCCCGATATCGCCTTTCCTCTCTACATCGGCGCAGGGCTGCGCCTGCGACTGAACGAGGAAGAAGCCCGGGGTACGGCCCGAGACCCGTTCTTGGGCCTCCGAGTTCCCCTGGGCATTGCCATCCTGCCCCCCTCTTGGCCAATAGATGGCTTCCTGGAATTTGCCCCTGTAATCGGACTCCATAAGCAGAAAACCGCCACCGAGGAGGTCCGCTACAACTCAGCAGACTTTGCGTTTGGCGCCCGCTACTACTTCCGGTAACCCCCGAAGCAAGACGGCCTCCCCGAGGGGAGGCCGCCTGATTATCGTAGAACACGTTCTCAGTGAGCGTGAGCACCTGCTGATGCACCTTCGTCCTCATCGGACTCTTCGGCGACCATCGCCTCAGTGGTAAGCAGGAGTCCCGCTACCGAAGCAGCGTTCTGCAGCGCAGACCGGGTGACCTTTGTGGGGTCGATTACGCCGGCTTCCACCATGTCGACATACTCGTCGGTAGCAGCGTTGTAGCCATAGGCTCCCTCGCCACCACGAACGTTCTGCACCACGATGGCGGGCTCCAGGCCCGCATTGGCTACGATCATGCGAAGGGGCTCTTCCACAGCGCGGCGAACGATGTCAAAGCCAAAGCTCTCACCATCCTCCACGGTCACGGAATCCAGCGCATTGACAGCCCGCAAGAGCGCAACACCACCGCCGGGAAGAATACCTTCCTCAACCGCAGCCTTTGTTGCATGCAGTGCATCCTCAACACGTGCCTTCTTCTCCTTCATCTCCACCTCAGTCGCCGCTCCGACCTTGATGATGGCGACACCACCAGCAAGCTTGGCGAGACGCTCTTGGAGCTTCTCACGGTCGTAATCGGAGGTGGTGGACTCGATCTGTGCACGAATCTGGCTGACCCGAGCAGCAATGGCCTCACCCTCACCCGAACCATCCACAATCGTGGTGTTGTCCTTGGTGATGACGACACGCTTGGCTTCGCCCAAGTCAGTCAACTCAAGGTTGTCGAGCTTGATTCCAAGCTCTTCAGCAATGAGTCGCCCGCCGGTCAATGCAGCGATGTCTTCCAGCATTTGCTTGCGACGGTCTCCAAACCCGGGGGCCTTGACCGCAGCAGCCTGCAGGGTTCCACGCAGCTTGTTCACCACCAGGGTGGCCAGCGCCTCGCCTTCGATGTCTTCAGCAAGAATCAGCACCGGGCGGCTGGTTTGGTGGACCTTCTCCAACAGGCGGAGCAGATCGCGCATCGAGTTGATCTTCTTCTCGTGGAGAAGAATGTAGGGGTTCTCAAGAACCACTTCCATGCGCTCGGCATCGGTCACAAAGTAGGGAGAGAGATAGCCACGGTCGAACTGCATTCCGTCGACGGTGTCCAACTCGGTAGCAAGCGCCTTGTTCTCCTCAACGGTGATGACTCCTTCCTTACCGACAGTGTCCATCGCCTTGGCGATGATCTCACCGATGGCGTTGTCGCCATTTGCGGAGACCGTACCCACCTGGGTGATGGTGTTGGAGTCAGACACCGGCGAAGACAAGTTCGCAAGCTCTGCGGTGATGGTGCGAACGCCGATATCAATGCCGCGCTTGAGCTCCATCGGGTTGTGGCCCGCTGCAACCAGCTTGGAGCCCGCCCGGAAGATGGCCTCGGCCAACACGGTCGCGGTGGTAGTACCGTCTCCAGCAACGTCCGAGGTCTTGGAAGCCACTTCCTTGACCATCTGGGCGCCCATGTTCATGAACTTGTCTTCAAGCTCAATCTCTTTGGCAACCGTGACGCCATCCTTGGTGACTACGGGAGCCCCCCAGGACTTCTCAATCACAACGTTACGACCTTTCGGTCCAAGGGTAACCTTGACGGAATCCGCCAGGGTTTCAACGCCCGTAAGCAACTTCTTACGTGCAACTGTATCGAATCCGATCTGCTTTGCAGTCATCGTCTT
>JAYZDK010000025.1:0-4329 GCA_036337845.1 Myxococcota bacterium
CCGCAAAGTCGTGCACCGGATGAACAAACTCGACCTTGCCCGGCACCTTTACCGAGCCCCCAAAGGTCAGCGACAGATTGCCCAACGGAATCGGCACGGTATCTCGGTCCACAACCACCAGGCCCTTCTCGGCGTCGACCACCAGGCCACCCCCCCGGAAATGCGAACCCCAAGAGCCCTCCGTTCGATACGGAATGTCGAACTCAACAACAACGAGCGAGCGCTCCAACGCTCGCTGAGCTCGCTGATCGTTCTTCGCGAAGGTCGTTGTCGCCGGCTCTGGGGGAACGGCCTCCGGAGCCGGTGGAGCATCGATGCAGGGCCAAAGGCCTGTGGTGTCCTCTCTCTTGCAACGCCTCAAGTCAAACCAGAGCCGATCCATCTCAAGCACCGTGACTTGATTCCGACGGGGAAAACGAATGGAGGCATATCGAAGTGGAACCCGATCCCCATGAGACTTCCCGATAAGGGCTTCCCAGAAGTCATCCAGAGTCGCCACAGGCTTGCCATCGACCTCGCGAAGAAGCGCTCCATCTGGGACACCGGCTGCACCCAGCGTAAAGCCTGGAGTGGCCACATATAGACCTTCCACCGGAACCACATGATTGCGAGCCTGCTGGTAGGAGAGCTCGTGGACAATGCCACCTCCCATCTCGAGAAACTCGTCCGGAGTAATGGCGTGTAGGTCTTCAACCGTCAGTTGCAGAGAAATCTTCTCCCCACCACGCTCCACCTCTACCGCAAGAGTCTCTCCAACCGAGTCATCCAGCTTGGCTTCCAGGGGAAGAAAACCGGTCACCAGTTCACCGCCAACCCGAACTAGAATGTCCCCAGGCAATAGAGCTCCCTCCGCCGAGCCTCCAGGCACCACCTGTCGAACCACCTGCATTCCAGTGCCGTCGGGAAAGGACTCCCGAACGAGCGTCTCGGTTTCATCCGTCAAACCCAACCGCCGGAGCTCATCAAAAGCCGTGTAATGAAAGATGGTCCTCAGGGTTCCCCGCGAAACAGGCTTCCCCTCACGCACAAGGTCGAGAGCTCGCACGACCCGCTGTAGGGGCAGGTAGAAACTCGAGGCTGCCCCCATGCTGCCACCCGCGTTCAGGGCCAGAACACGACCCTGTACATCCACTACCGGTGAACCAGAGGAGCCGCCCGAGGTACTCGACGCTGCCTGGTAGTAGAAGGTGTTGAAGTCGTTGTACCCGTTGCCGCTATACCGAGGTGCTGCCCGATCGAGCCGAGCCAGCGTTCCACTGAGTATTGAAATCTTTTCTCCAGCGTCATTGCCGATGACACGAATTTCCACCCCCACTTTCGCTGCCTCTGGCACCAACGGCAGCTCAGAGAGCTCGAGAAACCGAACCTCTGCCGGATCAAATCGATAGAACCCAAAGTCGTGCACCGGGTCCCGGTAAAGTGCCTGAACATCCACCTCTTCATGATTCTGAAAGACGGCCTGAGACACCACAGGGCCAGGCTCAACCATGTGTCTGTTGGTGAGCAGGATCCCATTCTCTGCGTCTACAACAAACCCGGTCCCCTGCGAAGAAGAGGCGCTCTCCGTATCAAACGCTCGAGTAGAGGAAACCTGCAGCGAAACCACAGCAGGGACCACCCGCTCCAAGGTGGACTCCCATTGATCCGCAGCGGCCTGACTGGAGCCGAAGGCTCCAAACAACAGAATCAGAACTCCAAATTTCCACCAATACATCAAGTCTCCCGTTGTTCTATACGCTGTTCCAGGCGCAGAAGTGCCTTCCAGATCTCCGGTAGGCGACTGCTCAAAAGAAAGGCTCTTCGACCCAGCCCCAGGGGCTGAGCAGGCCGCCCAAAATACTCCGCATCTCCCGCGAGGCTCCAGGCCACCGCCGAGCCCGCACCCACGCTGGCCCCGGAACCGATTGACACGTGATCCCGCACCCCAACTTGACCACCAAGCATCACACCATCTCCCGCCACAACCGAACCCGACAGGCCCGTCTGTGCGGCCAACAAGCAATTTTGACCCAGCTGCGTGTTGTGGCCCACTTGCACCAGGTTGTCCAACTTGGAGCCCGCCCCAATGCGCGTATCTTCCAGGAACGCGCGGTCTATGCATGTATTCGCACCAATCTCCACATCGTCCTCGACAATCACCCCGCCGATCTGCGGCACCTTCAAAGGGCCTTGGCTCGTGGGATGAAAGGAGAACCCATCCGCACCCAGAACCGCACCCGAATGAATCCGGCAGCGCTTACCCACCACCACACCTGGGTACAGCACCACGCCCGGAAACAGTTCCGTATCGTCTCCCACCCGACACTCGGAGCCCACCACAACCCCCGCATGTACCACCACGTTGGCCCCCAAAGAAGCACCCGCACCAATCACAGCATGTGGACCCACCGAACACCCAGGCCCAAGCTCTCCCTCGATCACAGCTGTTGGGTGGTGCCCAATCTCCGTTTTTCGCTCGCTTATGAGCCGTTCCAAAATCCGAATAAAACCAGCCTTGGGGTCCTCCACAACAAGGCAGGTTCGTCCGGGAACAGGCTCAGGACAGACAAGACACCCAGCCGAGGTCTCTACCAACGTTTCGACAAACGCTACCTCTGTAGGGCCCGCTGTCTGAGGGGTACCAACTCCGTGTATCTCCTGGTCCACACCATGATGCTCACCGGAAATCCAGGAAGCAAGCTCCCTGGAGGAATGGGGTCTCAGGAATGCTCTAGGGTCCCTCAAGGATCCAGCCGGTCAATCGTCCGCGGGAAAGGAATGGTCTCCCGAACATGGCGAATCCCACAAATCCAGGTCACCAGTCGCTCCAAGCCCAAACCAAACCCTCCGTGCGGGCAGGTGCCATATCGTCGCAAATCCAGGAACCACTCAAAGTGTTCTTGTGGAAGCTCATGCTCATGGAGTCGCTGGAGAAGAACCTCGAGGTCATCCTCACGCTGTCCGCCGCCGATGATCTCCCCGTAGCCCTCTGGTGCAAGCACATCCACGCCCAGCGCACGAGCCGCATTCAGCGGGTCGGCTTTCATGTAAAAGGCCTTGATGGCCGTAGGAAAGCGATGAACCATGATTGGGCGGTCATACTGCTCGGTAAGCTTCGTTTCGTGCGGAGAGCCGAAATCATCTTCCGGCGCCACAGGTTCTCCGAGGCCATCAAGCTGCGCACAGGCCTCGTCATAGGAGAGTCGCGGGAAAGGCTTCTGAACGTTTTCAAGCTGAGAGACATCTCGCTCCAACACATCCAGATGTTCTCGGCCTTCTTGCACCACTCGGCCCACCACCTCAACCAGAAAGTCCTCGGCCAGTGTCATCACATCGTTGAGATCAGCCCAAGCCATCTCGGGCTCTACCATCCAGAACTCGGTCAGGTGTCGTCGAGTCGCACTCTTCTCCGCCCGAAACGTAGGGCCAAAGCAGTAGGTACGGCCAAAGGCCAGAGCAGCCGCCTCCTGGTAGAGCTGGCCCGATTGAGTCAGATAGGCCGATCGACCAAAGTAGTCTGTCTCAAACAAGGTGGTCGTGCCCTCACAGGCCGACGGAGTGAACATCGGCGAGTCCATGAGAAGAAACCCACGAGTGTCGAAATAGTCCCGAATGGCACGCACACAAAGCGCTCGGATGCTCAGGATCGCATGGGGTCTTCTGGAACGAAGCCACAAGTGGCGATGATCGTGCAGGAATGCCGGTCCATGCTCCTTCGGGGATATCGGATATCCCTCCACGTTCTGAATCACCGTGAGCCCTGTCACACTCAACTCGAACCCGATCGCCGATCGTGGATCAGCCCGCACCTCTCCGGTCACTTCAAGTGAGGATTCCTGCCCCAAACGTCGTGCAGCCTCAAAAGAGGCCTCATCCAGGGCGTCCTTCTTCAGCACGCACTGGATCGTCCCGGATCCATCACGCAACTGTAGAAACGCGATCTTGCCGCTGGAGCGCGCGTTGTAAAGCCAGCCTTTCAGGGTGACTTCCTGTCCCTCATATCGAGCAATGTCAGACACGTAGGTCGCCGTAGCCATGGTACCTCCGAGCATGGGGCATACCCCCCGTATTGTGGGTGGTCAAACCCTGAGGCTATACTCCTAAGCGGTACCGAGAGGAAACGACCGTGCGACGTGGACAAACAACCGTGGAATATATGATCTTGATCTCGGTGATCTCGATCGCGATTGTCGCCATCATGCTGCCATTCCAAACCCTGGTGGTCGACAACGTGTCTGATGTCTCTGACGACATGGCTTCGGGTTCCAGCGGCACCCTGATCAGCGCTGGCGTACAACCTTAGAACGCCCAGCTACCCCGGTTTATACCCAGGGTAAGCTGTTGGAATTA
>JAYZDK010000026.1:0-9379 GCA_036337845.1 Myxococcota bacterium
ATGCGCATCCAAGTATCGATCGAAACCCTGTTCGATGAGTTCGCTGTAGGGTGCCCCTGCCTGGCAACCCAGTATCAAAAAAACCCAGGGCAACGCGACCTCCCGCCCTGCGAGAATAGCACCCGCCCCAACCGCCCCCCCCAACGGACAACCACAAAGGTGGCCGCCATGGTACAACCCTGTCGGGGTCGTCGCAGGCGGGCTCAACGCCACGCCAACACCAAAGACATGGGGTACAGACATGGCCAGAAAACCCAACTACCGCTACGAGCGAATGCAGCGAGAGCGGGACAAGGCTGCTAAAAAGGCCGCCAAACGTGAAGCCAAGGCCGCTCGCAAAGCTGCTATCGCAGCCGGGCTTGACCCCGACCTTGAACAGCACGCCGAGCCCACCGAAGAACCCACGAGCGAAGAGTCCGAATCCTGATTTCTCCCCCTCAAGGTTCCTCCGAAAAAAGGGTACCCAACACTGGGGCCCCCGCTCTCCCAGTCACCCCAACGACTCCCCGTATAGGGAAAACCCGCACCTCCGAGACACATTCAGAGTACTCTGAGGTGGCGTGGACACCCCGAACGCTCTAATGGCGTGGGCCACTGACACGGGGGCCTGAAATTGAAGTTTCTAGAGTTCGGACTCGACCCTGCAATTCTCTCTGCCGTAGAGAAGCTGGGTTTTGAGAATGCCACCTCCGTTCAAGCCGAAACCATTCCCACCCTCATGGAGGGACGGGACATGATTGGGCAGGCCCGAACAGGTTCCGGAAAAACGGCTGCATTCGGCCTACCCATGCTGGAGCGGGTCAAAGAAGGCGGGAAGAACGTACGAGGACTTGTACTCGCGCCCACACGAGAGCTCGCAATGCAGGTAGCCGAGGCTCTGCGAAGCTTTGCCAAAGACCTGCCTGTGAGAGTCGTGGCCATCTACGGTGGCGCCCCCTACCCGCCACAACTCAAGGCACTGAAGAACGGCGCTACCATTGTCGTCGGTACACCCGGGCGGGTGATCGACCACATGGAGCGAGGCACACTCAAGCTCCAACACGTGGAGTTCATGGCACTCGACGAGGCCGACGAGATGCTGCGTATGGGGTTTATCGAGGCGGTAGAGCAGGTACTTGAAGCCCTGCCAGATGAAAGGCAAGTCGCTCTATTTTCCGCCACCATGCCCAAGCCCATCCAGCGGGTATCCAAGCGGTTCTTGAACAATCCAGCCACCATCGAAGTGGAAACCGAAGCACTCAGTGTGGACCACATCGAGCAATATTGGATTCGAGTCCCCCAACGACACAAACTCGACTGTCTGCGCCGAATCCTACAAGGAGACCCTGGCGGAGCCACCTTGATTTTCACCCGAACCCGAGTGGGCTGTGCAGAAGTAGCAGAGGGTCTCCAACGATGTGGAATTGCAGCGGATGCCATTCATGGAGACCTCAACCAGTCCGCACGTGAACGAGTATTGAACCGGCTCCGCTCCAAGAGCCTGACTGTGCTTGTCGCAACCGATGTTGCAGCCCGAGGCTTGGACGTGTCGCACCTCACGCGTGTAATCAACTGCGACTTTCCCGATGGCCCAGAACCCTATGTCCATCGCATTGGCCGAACAGGCCGTGCCGGAGCGAAAGGACTGGCCATCACCCTAGTGACTCCGAGCCAACAAGGCAGGCTGCGGCAACTCAAGAAAACCATCCGTTTCGATATCCAAGAAACACACCCTCCATCCAACGCAGAGGTCGCCGCGTTCCAACGCAACGCTCTCTGGCAAGAAGTGGCCAGCCAGGCGGAGAATACGGACCTATCCAACCTCCACGAGTGGCTATACGAAACTGGATTAGAAACGGGCATCGAGCCTCAAATCATTGCAGCCGCTGCCGTACAGTTGCTCGCCAAGCATCGTGGTACGACACTCTTTGCCCCCAAAGACGAGCCAGAGGGCTATGGCAGCAATCGTAAACGGGGAGCACCGAAAGACACAGGCGAGATGGCCCGAGTCAACGAGGTCGAAATCTTTCTGGGCATTGGAAGCAACGCCGGTATTCGACCTGCCGACATTGTGGGCGCACTGGCCAATGAAGTGGGTATCCCTGGAAACGAGATCGGCCGAATCAGTCTATTTGATCGCAAAACGTTGGTTGGGCTTCCCCGGGATGTCGCTGACCATGTTCTGGCTGCGTTTCCTGTATTGATGATGCGTGGAAAGCCCATCCGTTTGAAGCTCTCTCGTCACCGTCCCACCAGCGGACCCGGGCCCAAGAAGCCCCGCGGCCCAAAGAAAGGTCGTCCCTCCTACCCCCAGAACAAACGGGGACCTTCCAAAGGACCAGGGAAAGGCAGACCACCTGGCAAAAGTCGGACTAGAGGTAAAGGGCGGAAGTAATCGCAGTTGGTCACAAGCGGCTACCAGTCGGTGGGCTTGTAGTCCTTTAGGAACTGGCCCCAGACGTGCTCGCCGGTGTTGATGCCATGAAAAATGGGGTCAATGATCCGCGCGGCACCATCCACAATGTCCAGTGGCGGATGAAAGTTGTGCATCTCCCGCTTCATTTCCGCCTGAGCGATGGGGTCTTCGTCCGTCACCCAGCCGGTATCCACACTGTTCATATGAATGCCATCGTCCACATAGTCAAGCGCCGATGTGCGAGTCATCATATTCAACGAGGCCTTGGCCATATTGGTATGCGGGTGTTTGTCACTTTTATAGGTGCGATAGAACTGCCCCTCCATGGCGCTCACGTTGACCACATGTTTGTCCCTTGAGGGTACGGCCATCATCAAGGGCTTGAGTCGCGCATTCAGTACAAACGGTGCCACCGCATTGACCAGATGAACTTCCAACAGCTCAATCGTAGACACCTCATGCATCTGCAAACGCCAGCTATTTACACGACGTAGGTCCACCTGCTGGAGGTCTGCGTCCAAACGATCCTTGGGAAAGAGCGCTGTTGGGTCGAGGTGATCCTCATCCAAAAGAGGCACCTGGGTAAGGGCAGCCGAAGACAACTTCTCGCGACTGCGCTCGGAAGCAACCAACGCGACTGCGCTCTCTTCACGAGTGGTGCTGAGTTCCTTCTCCATCATGTGCTGATAGAAGCCAGGCGGTCTTCTCACCGTCTGACAGGCATTGTTCACCAAGAAGTCCAAACGGTCATTCTCCTCGAGTATCTGCGTACAAAGCTCTTCCACACTCGGAGTGTGCCTCAAGTCGATGCCGTGGATACGGAGCCTATGTCCCCACTCCCGGAAGTCCTCCTCTGCGGCATAGCGCGTAGCCGCATCCATGGGGAACCGCGTCACACAAAGTACCTTGGCCCCCGCCCTCAACAACATGATGGCAGCTTGATAGCCAATCTTGACTCGACTGCCCGTGACCAGCGCCACGCGTCCGGTCAAGTCCGCCGTCTGCGTCCGCTTTTCATAGTTGAAGTCCCCACACGCAAGACACATCTGGTCGTAGAAGAAATGAATCTCCGTGTAGCGTGCGCGGCAGACATAGCAGACCCGTTCCTCGCCCACATGCCCCAGGGGAGTGCGGTCCAGGGGCGTATCCAGTGCCCGGCGCGGCGTCTGGAAAATGGGATTCTCCCGTGCCCTGCGAATACCCGCCCGGCTCAACAACGCGCGGTCTGCATCACGCTTTTCCACCTTTTCACGCTTCTGATGAGCCCTGGCCAGCTGTCGCCGAGCAGTTCCATCGGGCTTGCTGACACGCCCCGCAGCCATGAGAAACCGTTGCCTGAGCTCCGGCTCCAACTCGGCTAGAAGCCCTCGGTCTTCCACAATGGCTTCCAGCAGAGCTGTGGCCTCTTCTATCTGGCGTTTCACGTCCACAACGCTCTTCTATCTCGCTGCCCTGCACAGATGGGAGTCCTCCCTTGGTAGTCGTAGTGAAACTGGCGATTTTTCACCGGAAAAGTCGCTTCCGATCTGCAGACCATCCTCCCCTGGAATGCAGCCCGGGCCTCATAGAACCAGGGTTTGAAACAATACGGACCCGGGTTCCTCAAGAACGAGCGCCAACAAGAACTCTGCATGCAAAACTGCAAGCCCTGGTCCCACCTCACCTACGCTATGGCTGAAAACATTCACCACAAACCTGCCCCGAAGTGGAACCAAGCCCACAAATGGGGGATAGTGACTGCTATGAACACGCTGTTTATGCTGGGAATCTTCAGCGGCTGCACAGGTGGTGAATGCGAAGGGAAAACGTGCAGTGACACTGGCCCTGTAGACCCACTACCTGCCAGTTGTGAGTCCGCCAGCCCTGCCCCCGATCCCCTGAAACTGGACTGGAGAGTACCCGAGGTGGACCCCAGCCTGGACGATCCGATGATCGAGCTTCTGGACGTGGAAGTCGCCCCTGGTCTCAATCGCGCGTACGCCGTGGGCCAGGGTGGCTTGCTGGTCTATTCCCTGGACCCTCCCGAACAAATCGGCGTGTATCCCTCGGACGGCCAAGAACGCTTCGATCATGTGGAAGATCTGGGAAGTGGCCTGGTGGCTGTATCCAGTAGACAATTCGGCCTCGAAATCGTCGACACCACCACCACACCCTACTCACAGGTCAAACGAAGCTACATCGAAGGGGCTCATGGAATGGCTCACCTTCCCGACCGCCTGCTGGTCTTGGACGTACGAGGAGCACTGGTCATGCTGGACCTCGCAGACCCCACCGGGCTCTCAGAAGTAGCCATACTCGACACCCTGGGCGCTCCCTGGGACATCGTGATTGATGGAGAATGGGCCTATGTAGCAGACAACAAGCTCGGGCTCGTACCTATCGATCTAAGCCAGCCGGACAGTCCTGAAGTCGGCACCCCCACCCCCACGACAGGCGGAGCACAGGATGTGACTGTTTCCGATGGGCATGCCTATGTTGCTACCGGTGCCAACGGTATCGAGGTGTTCTCACTGGCCACTCCCGGAGCGCCAGCTCCGGTGGGCATCGTCGACTATTCAACAGCCATTGTATCGGTCTCTGCAAATGATCAGTTGCTGTGGGGGGTAGGCCATGAAGACCTGGTGGTCCTCGACATCACCACCCCTGAAACCCCCGTGACCTTGGCGATCGAGCCCACCCCGCAGTACGGCATGCATGTCACCGGAATCGGCAACCGCGCCTGGGTGGCCGACTGGAACCTGATCGACCAGTTCAGCCTGGACCGGAACCAGCTTTCACCGGCTGCCGATCCCTCTCCTGGCGAATTGTTCTTGAGTAGCGCGAGTACGCGAGAGATCACCCTTCGGAACCGAGGAGCGGCCCCCCTTCTCGTGACCGGTGCTGAGATCGACGAAAGATTCGAGCTTGAGATAGACCGGCTTACAATTCCGGCCGGGGAGAGCGCTTCCGTCAAGGTGACTCCCCTTGTGGACATCGACACCATCGAAAGCACCCTGTGCCTGGCCACCAACGACCCCAACGAGCCCCAACAGGTGATCCAGCTGGGGTCATCCAAACCAGTCGGCACATTCGTAAGCGTGGGTGAAGAGGCCCCGGACTTCATCTTGGAAGACCTAGACGGCAACACCCTACAGCTTTCCGCTCAGCTCGGACACCCGGTTGTCCTGGCCTATTTCGCAACGTGGTGACCCATTTGTCCGTCCGAGGTCTCGGACATCGAAGCGAGTATTTGGCAGGCCTACCAGGACCTTGGCGTCCGGGTATGGGGAATTGCACCCGATGACTCCATCGACCAACTGGAGCGGTTCCGAAACCACCTCGGCATCACCTTCCCCATTCTGATCGACGACGAGCGCCTGGCCATCAGCCAATACGAGATGCTCGAACGAGACATTCCAAGCGCCCTGTATCCACAAGACTGGATCATCAGCCCAGACGGGAGGATCGCTTACGGAAACAGCATTTACGAACCCGACGAAATGCGTGCGATTCTGGATACGCTACTTGAGGAGTCACGTTGAACAGATCAGTCTCGAATCTTTCAGTGCAGATCAGAAGACCACGCACACGCATTGCCGGAACATGGATGGCACGGTGTCGTACTCTGGGCTGTACTGGATTCCTATGGCTTGGGTTCATCGCCTGTACTGGAGGCGGCTCTCAACAGGGGTTTGGCGTCAGCAATCCTGGAGGAGGAGGTGGTGGTGGTGGTTCCACCGATAGCCGCACAGAGACTGGCGACAATCAGGAGACAGACGGATTGTCGCTCGGCAGCCCCATCGACTGCCCCAACCCGAAGTCGGAGGTGGCCTATGAGGAGATGGGGGAAACCCTGGGCCTATCCGGCGATATCAACCCCGATCGTCCTCGAATAGAAGGCGGCAGTGCTTCCTGGGCAGACATCGACGAGGACGGGGATCTCGACATTCTAATCGGCTATCCCCGCCAACCAGTGCGCTTGTACCGAGCAGGACCGGAAGGGTTTGAGGAGACCCAAATCACCGATACCGATGAGCACCAGTTGCTCAACCTGCTCGATATAGACGGAGACGGAGACCGAGACCTACTCACCGGGGTGGGACAGTTTGGCGCACAGGTTCTACGCAATGACAATGGCGACTTTGTCCTGACCGAAATTGAGGGAATCAGCCCGAATTCCGAAGTAGCTGTCAAAGAATTCTCATCCGCAGACCTGAACCAGGACGGACGCGCCGACCTCTACGCTGTCGTAAACGACTGGGAGATGCACTCCGACTATCTGGTGGTGGGAAAGCAGGACGGCACGTTCAGGGGTGCAGCCGGCAAACTACAAGCCAATGTGGGCACTCGAATGGGCTTTGACTCCATCTGGTTTGACTGGCAGAACGATGGCGACATGGACCTTTACGTGGTCAACGACCGGGGGGCCGAGTTTGGCTCTAGTATGTTGCTGGCCAACGAAGGTGGGAGCCTGGTCGATGCCAGCTCAGACTGCATGTGTGGACTGACCCACAACGGTATGGGCGTCGACATCGGTGACTTCAATCGAGACGGCCTGGTAGACCTGTACATCAGCGCCACCGATACCAGCGTGTTGTTGCAAGGCGCTGTGGATGGAACCTTCATCGATGTGACCGCATCCCTTGGCGCGAACTCTGTCGAACAAGGCTACGACCAGTCATTGGCCATGTCGTGGGGGGCTGTATTTCTGGACTACGACAACGATGGCCGAACCGACATGCTCGTAGCACAGGGTGACCTGCAAGTGGCGGCCGAGAGCACCGACGAGCCCGGCGCCAATGAAGAACTGCCTGACCCCATTGACTTCCCTATCGATATGCTGCGCCAGAAAGCAGACGGTAGCTTCCGGGAACTCGGTAGCTCTCTCGGATTGTCTCGTGCTGGGTCCTTTCGTGCCACAATCGCCGCGGACGCAAATGGCGACGGCGTCTTGGACCTCCTGGTCACCGAAACAGCGGGCACCCCCAAACTGTACCTCTCCACAGGTTGCACAGCGAACAACTGGTTGGAAGTGGCCGCCCCTGCAGGCACTCGTGTCGAGGTCACAGCAGATGGGGTCACGCAGACAGACTGGGTCACCGCTGAGTCGGGTTACGCAGGGTCGGGTCCTCTCCGGGTGCACTTCGGCCTGGGCAACGCCACAGAAGTGGAACAACTCACCCTCAAACTCCCCACCGGAGAGACGCTTGAGGCTAGCGGTTTCGAAGCCAGGCGAGTAGTCAGCGTACTTCCCTAGTCACCGGCCAGGCTGGAGCTACCCTCAATCCAGTGGAATCAGGAGTCTGACTTGTAGTTGGGCCAAGCCGCATGAGAAACCGCCTCGTACACCAACGCGGTGTTGAGCCGTGCTACCTCCTTTCGAGTCGTAAACGCATCGAGGGTGAGATTCTTGAGGTGTTCTGCATCACGAACAGCAACGTGAACCACAAAGTCTTCCTGGCCTGCCACGTGGTAGACCGACACCACCTCGGGCAGCGCCACCACGTGGTCGCGAAATGCGTCCACCACATCTCGGGTATGTACCGACAGACGCACGGATACAAAGGCCTGCAACCCAATCCCCAGTGCCCCGGGATCCACCTCGGCATGGAACCCCAAAAGCACGCCTCGTTCCTGGAGCCGTCGCACTCGCTCCAAACAAGAAGAAGGCGCCAGACCCACCTGAGCGGCCAGCTCTTTGTTGGACAATCGCCCCTGATTCTGCAAGGCCGCCAGAATCGCTCCGTCAATTCGGTCCATGATGGATTACTCCCCTATCTTCCGCAGTTAATTCGTTAGTTTTTACTATTCCAAAATAATATCTTGATTGCACCAATTCAAACAGAATGGAGTTCGATCGTGCGACAAGACACCATGGCGGTTCACGCAGGACGCGGGCAACTGGGCGAAGCCCACGTGCCCCCAATTGATCTGTCCACCACCTACCGGACTGCCGACCTCTCCGCGGCCACCCACAGCATTGACAGCATGGCCCAAGGCAACGCTCCGAGTGGAAGCTCCATCTACCAGCGCCTCCACAACCCCACAGTGGCCCGATTCGAGGAAGCGCTGGCCGCTATGGAAGGCGCCACAGAGGCCGTATCCTTTGCCTCGGGCATGGCTGCAGTCACCGCGAGCCTTCTCGCCGCTCGGATGGTCGGCTCGCACGTGGTTGCCGTGCGTCCTCTCTACGGCGGCACCGACCATCTTCTCGCATCTGAACTGCTTGGAATAGATGTGTCCTGGGCCACTCCGGAGACCGTGGCACATCATATTCGCGAAGACACCGCACTCATTCTCTGCGAGACACCAGCCAACCCCACCCTACAGCTCGTCGATATCGAGTCCATCGTCAAACAGGCCGGCGATATTGCCGTGTTGGTCGACTCGACCTTTGCCACTCCCATTCTGCAGCGACCCCTTGAACACGGAGCCACGCTGGTCTTGCACTCGGGAACCAAGTTCCTCGGAGGCCACGGCGATGTGATGGCCGGCGTATTGGCCTGCAACGAGGAGTGGGCGTGCCGGATTCGACAGGTCCGAATCCTCACCGGAAGCAACCTACACCCCACAGCCGCCTACACCCTGCACAGAGGACTACAGACCCTGGGCGTTCGGGTGCGCGCGGCTCAGGAAAACGCCAGAGAACTGGCCCAGCGTCTGGAGACTCACCCAGCGGTCAAGCAAGTGCTCTACCCCGAGATTGAAGGCTGCGATCCAAACGGCCTCCTGGGAAGTCAGTTGCGCGGGCCTGGCTCCATGGTCTCTCTCGATCTTCACGGAGGCTACGACGCTGCCAAGTGGGTGCTGGCCGATGTACAACTCATCACCCCGGCCGTGAGCCTGGGCTCTTGTGACACCCTGATTCAACACCCCGCTGGACTCACCCATCGCATTGTGGATAACGCCGCAAGAGCGCAAGGCGGAATCGGCCCAGGGCTGCTTCGAATCAGCGTGGGGCTTGAGGACCTCGAAGACATTTGGGAAGACCTCGAGTTGGCGCTC